>JBFWNO010000009.1:0-47058 GCA_050251015.1 Planctomycetota bacterium | reverse complement strand
CGCATCGACCCGACACGGCTGGTCAAACACGACCTCTCCTTCAACGAGGTGGTCGAGGCCATCACCTCCAACAACCTGAACGTGGGAGGTGGGAATATCCAGGTGTCCGGCGGGATGTTGCTTGTCCATGGGCTGGGGCGCGTGATGAGCGCCGGCGAGATCGAGCAGGTTGTTGTCGCCGCCAAGGACGGGGTCCCGATCCTCGTGGGCGATGTGGCCACGGTCGCCATCGGGCATGAAACCCGCCGTGGGGCGGTCACCGCGAACGGCCAGGGCGAGGTGGTGCTCGGACTGGGTTTCATGCTCATGGGCGAGAACAGCCACGAGGTCACATGGCGGCTCAAGGACAGGCTGGAGGAGATCAAGAGCACCCTGCCGTCCGGTGTGTCCGTGAAGACGGTCTATGATCGCACGGAGCTCGTGGACCACGTCATCGCCACCGTCCGAAAGAACCTTCTGGAAGGGGGGCTGCTCGTCATCGCCATCCTTTTCATGTTTCTGGGCAACCTCCGTGCGGGTCTCATCGTGGCCCTCGCGATCCCCATGTCGATGGTGTTCGCCTTTTCCGGCATGCTCCGCTACGGCATCGCCGGGAGCCTCCTCAGCCTGGGCGCGCTGGATTTCGGGCTTGTTGTGGACAGTTCTGTGATCATGATCGAGAACGTCCTGCGCCGCCTTGCCCATGGAGGGATGGATAAGAGCCGAGAGGATGTTGTGCGCGATGCCGCTATCGAGGTCCGGAAACCGACGATGTTCGGCGAGCTGATCATCATGATCGTCTACCTTCCCATCCTCACACTCGAGGGTGTCGAGGGAAAGCTCTTCCGGCCGATGGCGCTCACGGTGATCTTCGCCTTGCTCGGCTCTCTAATCCTCTCGCTCACACTCATGCCGGTCCTTGCAAGCATCGCGCTCCCGAGGCTCGTCCGGGAGAGGGATCCGCTGCTGGTCCGAATTGCGCGCCGGGTTTATGCCCCCGTCCTGCGGTGTGCCCTGAATCACCGACCCCTGGTCATCGGCCTTTCCCTCTGCACGCTCCTGTCCACGGTGATCCTGGCGCGCGGACTCGGGTCGGAGTTTGTGCCCAAGCTCTCCGAGGGCGCGATGGTCGTGAATGTGATCCGGCTGGCCGGAACAGACCTTGACGAGTCCGTTCGCTACAACACCCAAATGGAGAAGGCGGTTCTTGCCGCATTCCCCGACGAGGTCGAGAACATCTGGACGCGGATCGGCACAGCGGAGGTCGCGACCGACCCCATGGGCGTGGAGTTGATGGATATCTTCATCACGCTGAAACCACGTGACATGTGGAAGCGCGCCCGGACCCAGGGAGATCTCGTCACGCTGGTGCAGAGGGAGCTCAGGGACATGCCCGGACAGCGGCTCGCCCTCACGCAGCCCATCGAAATGCGCATCAACGAGATGATCTCAGGTGTCCGCTCGGATGTGGCCGTCAAGATTTTTGGCGATGATTTCGGCCTCCTTGTTACCACGGCCCACGAAATCGAGGCGCTTCTGCGCTCCATCCCGGGGTGTGTTGACCCCACGACGGAGCAGATCACGGGTCAGCCAGTCCTCCAGGTCCGTGTCCGGCAGGACCAACTTGCCCGTTACGGGGTTTCGGCAAAGGCTGTGCTTGACCTAGTTGAATCCCTTAGCGGCAAGCCACTGGGCGAAGTCATCGAGGGCCAGCTACGCTTCCCGCTCGTGATCCGGTTGCCTGAGACCCTGAGGTCCAGCCCGGAGGCGGTCGGCAACATCCTGGTGGTGACACCATCGGGGGAGAGGATCCCTCTCTCGCGCCTAGCAACGGTGGAGATTGTCGAGGGGCCCTCCACGATCACCCGGGAATGGGGTCGCAGGAGGATCACCGTCCAATGCAATGTGCGTGGGCGGGACATTGGGGGATTTGTGGCCGAGGCGCAGCGAAAGCTCGCCGAGCAGGTGCAACTCCCGGAAGGACGATACTATGTGGAATGGGGCGGCCAGTTTGAGAACCTGGAGCGTGCGCGCCACCGGCTCATGATCGTGGTTCCGGCGGCGCTCGGCCTCATCCTCGGTTTGCTTTTCATGTCGCTGGGTTCCTTGCGGCTGGCGTTCCTCGTCTTCACCGGAGTCCCCCTGGCCGCCAGCGGAGGTGTGGCCTCCCTGTGGGTGCGGGGGATGCCCTTCTCAATCTCGGCCGCCGTAGGCTTCATAGCCCTGTCCGGCGTTGCTGTCCTGAATGGGCTTGTCATGGTGACCTTCATACAGCAGCTCAGACGGGGAGGGGCTGCGTTGAGAGACGCCATCATGGAAGGCTCACTGGTTCGCCTGCGTCCCGTGCTGATGACAGCCCTGGTTGCGGCCCTGGGTTTTGTGCCGATGGCCATGGCGACAGGCATGGGGGCCGAGGTGCAGAGACCGCTCGCAACCGTTGTGATTGGCGGGATCCTCAGTAGCACCCTTTTGACCCTGGTCGTCCTGCCGCTTCTTTACGGATGGTTTGAGCCAAAAGTTTCTGAAGATGCAGAACACTATAAAAATGAGGAGGTTCCCATGAATTCAAAACTCTGGATAATGACCGGCGTGCTTGCGATAGTGCTGATTGGCATCGTAGGCATTTATTTGAAATCTGATTCTTCGACCACCGCTACCAGTGGGGATGGGGGGAAGGAGTCTTCTATTGCAAACGAACAAAAACAATCTCAAATGCCGATGCCACAGATCGCGGATTGGTGCGGGGGACACGGTGTTCCAGAGTCGATCTGCACACGTTGCAATAAGAGCCTCATTCCAGAATTTAAAAACAAGGGTGATTGGTGCAAGGAGCATGACCTTCCTGAATCACAGTGTATCGCCTGCAACCTGGAGCTTGAGGCAAAGTTCAAGGCTCTGGCCCCGAAGGCGACTTCTTCAGGGAAGTGACACGCATGCCAGTTGAGATGGTATTCGGGTATGTTCCGTTGAAAACAAAATCGCGATTTCACGATCATCAGATCGCGCACGATGGTTTTGAGGATGATTTCGCGGTTGGGGCCATGCAGATGGTGCAGACTTATCTGTGCTTGCCCGACCATGCGTGAGCCTCCCCATGAGCCTGCGTGAGCCCGATGAGCCTCATGAGCCCAGGCTCACGCCGCACGGATTAGACGGAGGGCCGGGAGGATTTGATAAGGTAGTATTTCCTCAAGGCAAAAATCCCTATACTGGATGATAGATGGGGTGGGCGGTTCAAGCTGTGTCCAGTCGCCCCGACCATTTTTCAAAACGCGCTTTATCGCACTGATGCAAGTGAGCATCCCCTTACCGCATCATGAGTTGCGACAAGCCAACAGTTCAATCACGCTCGTTGCATTTTTGCGCATCCAGCACTTTTTTTTATTGAGGCTTCTTAACTCCGCAGAACCTCGGTGTCTTTGGAAAGAAGATCAAGGTAAGCCCGGTAGGCATAGACACGATCCCTACGCTTGCCTGTGATCTCACAAAGGACACCCGCCTGGCACAGGGCATCGAGAGCTTTGCCCGCAGTGGGCTGGGTGGTTTTTAGGAGATCCATCGTGGCGGTCAATGTGACGATGGGGTGACTGGGAAGGAATTCAAAGAGACGCAGCGCCGTCACGGTGGCCTTTTTGTGCCCACCCACTTTGCGGCGGTCAGCACCCACGAGCGAGAAGATGCTACGTGCGGAAGCGACGCCATCATCGGCCGATTCACGAACACATTCGAGGAAAAAGGAAGTCCATCCTTCCCAATCACCATGGGTGCGCACGGCGTTGAGTCGCTCGTAATACTCCTGCCTGTGCCTCTTGAACCCCAAGCTTACATATAGAAGAGGGGATGACAGGAGTTTCCAGTGCTCCAAAAGCAGCGTGATCAGGAGGCGCCCGACACGGCCGTTGCCATCCAGGAATGGATGGATGGTCTCGAACTGGACATGGGCAAGCCCCGCCCTCACCAGAGCTGGCAGAGAATCATCGCCATGGATCCATTTGTCCAACTGGGCCAGTGCCTCGGGCACAAACTCAGGGGAGGGTGGGACAAAACGGGCGTTGCCAGGCCGCGTTCCACCGATCCAGTTCTGTGAAGTGCGGACAATCCCCGGCTGCTTGTCACCACCGCGCACGCCCTTCATCAGGCGCTTGTGGACAGCACACAGGAGGCGCGAGCACAGCGGAAGGCCCTTCGGTCTCGCGATCTCTCTTCTGGCGTGGGTCATCGCATCGATGTAGTTGCAGATTTCTTCCACATCGGCCGTGCGCTCGGACTGGCGCGTAGTCTCGAAAACCACCACATCCTCCAGCGTGGCCTGGGTGCCCTCGATCTGTGAGGAAACGACAGCCTCCTTGCGCACGAACCCATACAGGAACCAGTTGGGGTTGGGAACCAAGGCTCCGGCCACTTCCAAGCGTCCGATGGCGGCCATCGCCTCTGTGTAGATTTTGGAGAGATTCCCCTCGATCAGGAGCGGCGGTTCCTTGGGAGGCAAGGCTCTCGGGATGAAGGCGCGGATATTATCCCCCGCAGTCTTGGTCTCGTAGTATGTCCCTGCGATGCGAGGCATGGCTGGATAAGTTTCCTTTCCTTGCAAGACTAACTAAATAAGATAACTTGTTTAGTGTTCCAAGTAAAGAAAGAAGTCTTTTTTTAGAGATTCCTGGTGGCAAAAGTCCCTATACTGGGTGATGGATGGGGCGGGCGGTTCAATCTGTGTCCAGCCCGCCCCGATCAATTATCAAATGGCACGAGGCAAGGAGGACAGCATGTCTATGATGGTTCGTGACCTGATGCGCCATCAGGGTGAAAGACTGTTCCGGTACAGAAGCTATGTGCCGCTTCTCCTGGTGCCCATGTTTTTTCTCGCCTTGCGGGATTCAGAGTGGATCGAAATCGTCTTTGGAGACTTTGTGGACGATATCTACGACTGGATGTGCGTGCTGGTGAGTTTGAGTGGCGTGATCCTGCGTGTGGCCACAGTGGGTTACGTCCCCAAGCGCACATCCGGCCGCAACACATCCAAGGGCCAGGTGGCGGATGAGCTCAACACCACGGGCATGTACTCCATTGTGCGCAACCCCCTGTACCTGGCCAATGTGATCATCATGGCGGGGGTGGCCTTTGCCACAGGAAGCCTGCTGTTCACGGCCGTGACCCTGCTGGCCTATTGCCTGCATTACGAGCGGATCATTTGCTGTGAGGAGGACTTTCTGTCCGGAAAGTTCGGCAACGACTATGCTGTCTGGCTGGAGAGGACGCCGGCGTTTTTCCCCCGCCTTTCGCAGTGGACACCCTCCGCGCGAACCTTCTGCTGGCGCACCGCGCTCAAGCGCGAGTACCTGACGGGCTTTTCGGTGCTGACTGTGTTCACCGTGATTGACTACCTGGAAGACATGGTGGCCGCCGGCAGGGTTGAATTTGAGGGTGAAACAACCGCCCTTTTCATCAGTGCGTCCCTTGTTTTCCTCCTGATCAGGTATGTCAGGAAGAGCACCGACTGGCTGAGCGTGGCGGGGCGCTAGCCACCCTTGACGGCCATTGGCGATGAGGTGCCTGTCGGCGCCAGACAGGCATCGAGGGTGATTCTTACAGACCGGTCGCTATGCCCGCCGAAACCACCAGGCATTCGGTGGGTGAGAGTCTGGCCATGATCATGCTGTCGTTCGTCAAGGTGCAGTCGGTGGTGTACGTCGAGTGGCACAGGATGGGAACCTCGACGGTGACGGGTCCTGAGGGGAGCTCGATGGAAACCCTGTGCAGATCCGCCACCAAGGTGCGTTTGAGGCCCAGCGACACCTGCAGGGATCCGTCGGCATCCAGGGATGGGAGGATGGAAAACAGGGTGCCATGGGCGATGTATCCGATGGTGGGATCGATCGTGGTCTGCTGGGGTCCGGAAACCTCGTACCCCTGGATGTAGGCCTGTTGCTCGACAATGGAAACGCTGGCCTGCTGGCCGTCGAAGGCCATGATCTTTGGGGCGGACTGGATGCGCAGGACAGGACGGTGGATGGATCTCCACAGCTCGTAGGAAGCCTGCTTCATGTTCTGGGTTCCAGTGGATGGGCTCAGGGAATCCAGAACTTCCGCCTCGGCATGGATCATCTCGAGGCTGATGTCAATCTTGGTTTGGGAATGGGCCGGGGCAGTGAAAGGCGCTGGAATCGGGTGAAGTCCATTTGCACCGATGGGGCCCACAAAGGAGGTGCCGCAATCCCATGTCGGGAGAGTGTTGGCGCAAGATGCAAGAAGGAGCCCAGAGAGAATCCCGGAGAATGACTTCATATTGAATGCCTTTCAGCGCGGGAGTCGCAAACGACATGCCAGTGTGCGGTGCACTGGATGCTCCCAAATCTTCAGGGCTGTCCACAGGATGTGACAGATGGATCTAATGTGCCTCATGAGCCCGGGCTCATGGCATGTGCTCTAGTTGGAGTGCTTGCAGGAGCTGGAAGGGCAGTTTTTTCTGATGGCAAAAGTCCCTATACTGGGCAATAGACAGGATGGGCGGTTCAAGCTGTGTCCAGTAGCCCCGACCATTTTTCAAAACGGCCGTTTTTTCATTTTTGGATCGAGCATCTCCTTAAGGCATCACGAGTTGCGAAGGTTCAAACTTTTTTGTGGTGTTTGTTGCAACATTGGACACTCGGAAACTTCACGACCAATTCAAGTCTGCATGGCGTTGTTTTCATGGGGAATTGCACGGATTCTGCATGTTCAAATCCAGTCGCCTCTTATAAGTGGTAATCACTTGACATAATTATCTTTTATGATAATATTTTTGCCTTGAGTATGAAGCTGTCGATCAGGGAGTACCTGGATCCCAACGGGCGCAATCCCTTCAGGGAATGGCTGTTGACCATGAATCCACAAGCAAGGGCCCGGATCCAAGCGAGAATCCTGCGCTTTGAGCAAGGAAATCTCGGGGATCACAAATTCGTGGGCCATGGCGTGTGGGAAGCTAAGGCCGATTTTGGACCCGGGTTCAGGATCTATTTCGGCAAGGCGGGCCGCACCCTGATCGTGCTTCTTGCGGGTGGATCCAAAGGGACTCAGTCCCGCGATATCCGCAAGGCTTGGGACCGTTGGCGTGACTATGAGGAGGCAAAGAAACATGACAAGACGCACTAAAGACTGGAATGTGGGGCTCGCCGAGGATCTCAAAAATCCCGAGTTTGCCAAGGAGTTTCTGCTCGCATCCATTGATGAGGGGATGCCCATCCAGGTCACGCTGGGCAAAGTGATCCGCCTGATGGGGGTCAAGGAATTCGCCGCCAAAACCGGCATGGCCAGCCCCAACATCCTCCGGGCCATCCATCCCCGCCACAATCCCACCCAGGAGACACTCAACCGCCTTCTCAAGCCCTTCAAGCTCAAGCTGAGTCTTGCTCCCTTGGGTGGAAAGAAGGGGCCACGGGCAGCTTGATCCCCTTGTCAGTCTATGTGACCTCATTAACTTGGGCTCACGCCGCGCACCCTAGCCGAAGGGCGGGAAGTAGCTGGTAGGGCAGTGTTTCCTGGTGGCAAAAGTCTCTATACTGAGTGAAGGATCGGTGGCAGGCGGGCGCCGCGGAATCTCCGCGTTCAATCTGTGTCCAGTCGCCCCGACCATTTCTTGAACGCGATCAAACAGTCACCCGATTAGGCTGTAGAGCCATGAGTTTTCGCGCTCGAGAGCTGTGTCCGAAACAAAGCAGTTCAAACTGAAGCAATGGCGCTCTCACTGATCACTTCGGTCAGCGCCCCCCAGACAACACGTTGGGCGGCCCGTTCGACCTCGGGAGAGCGGGGGCGGAAGGCCACAGAGGTTCCCGCGGTCTTGAGAAGACAGATATCGTTCTCCCCGTCCCCAACGGCGAGCACCTGTTCGGCGGTCAGCCCCATACGTTCCAGGACATGGTGCATGACGTTGACCTTGCAGACAGCGTGCTGCCTGCAACCCTCCGAGTGCGACATGGCGGGGGAAAGGGTCACCTCGCCTGTGGCCTTCCCGGCGCGGAATCGCAGGAGATGGGCCACGCTGAAGTCCGCAAAGACCCGCCGGCGGACGATCTCGGAAGCCGAGCGGAAACTGTCGGTGACGATGCCCACGCGGTAGCCGGCCTTCCGGAGCGCCACAACGACATCCTGCGCTCCTGGCATCAAGGGAATACGGAGGGCCATTTGCTCGATGACTTCCTTAGGGACACCCGCGAAAATCGCAGCGATACGGTGGGTCCGCTCCTCAGGAGCCATGGCAGGATTGTCCAGAAGGGCCGACAGGGGGCCTTCTCGGCCCGTCTCCTGTGCGAGGGCAACGATGAAGCGTCCGTCCAGCAGGACACCGTCCATGTCCAAGAGGGCGAGTCGGGTCGTCGTCTCCTCCAATCCCTTCAAGACCACCGATAGCTCCGCCTGAGATCTGCGCTTGACTTCCTCCACTTCAGTGACAAAGGCGGGGTTCAGGCGCTTCCTGCGGGCCGCCCTGTCGAGGATGACACGGACCACCTGCTTGGCCATCTCCCCGAGTGTGTCGAGGGACTGGGAATCATTGTCGATGTGCCCGATGTCCGCCTGTTCGATCCTGGCACCTTCGGCGGAGGCGTCCAAGAGGAGCCCGATGTCAACCCCGTAGTCGCTTTCGAACCGGAGTCGTCGGAGCAGTGATTGGCGTGCCGCCAGGATGCCGCCAAGTGGTTGTTCGATGGCGTTCAGTTCTGGGAAGAAGATCGCAAGAAGGGGCTTGGCAGTCAGAGCTGTCACCCTTCCTGCGGCACGGGTGAACGCCGCCTTCACGAAGTCGGCACGTCCCTCAAGGAGAGGCCGGCACATCCGCTCGACGAGGTCCTCCGCAAGGCCGGCCAGATCCCCGTCTAGGTAGAGGATCAGGTCGTTGTGGGCTACACGCATGCCGTCCTGCATGGATGCCCCCTTGCCCAGCAGTGTGCTCGTGACTACGGCAGCGCCGAGGGCCCTAGCCAGCTCCGGAGTTTCGTCGACGGAACCGTCATCGATCACCAGGATCTCGTCTACAAGCAGGCTCTTCCGGGCTATGGCTACAACGGACGCGATGCGCTCAGCCTCATTCAGTGCCGGAATGACAACTGAAACCCTCTCCATGAATTCAGAATACACCAAGGTTGGATGAAGTCTTGGCTTTTATAACCACACCCGACTTCGCCGTGAAGCGGTGGAAGCTGGCAGGGCAGTGTTTCTTAGAGAAAAAAGTCCCTATACTGGGTGATGGATTGGGGTGGCGGTTAGCTTCGCAGACCCTTCGGGTGCCCAATCACGACAGTCGCCCCGACCCATTAACACCAAGCAAGGAGTTGTCCATGGCCAAGTATGTCGATGGGTTCGTGATTCCGTTGCCGAAGAAGAATACCGCTGCCTACAAGCGGATGGCCCTCATGGGCCGGAAGGTGTGGATGAGGCACGGGGCCCTGCAGTACTTCGAGTGCCTCGGGGATGATCTCAAGGTTCCGAAGGGATGCGGCGTGGGTTTCACCAAGGGCGCCCGTCTGAAGCCGGGTGAAACCGTTGTCTTTGCCTTCGTCGTCTACAAATCGAAGGCACACCGCGACGCGGTGAACAAGAAGGTGATGGCCGACCCCGCGATGACGCAGATGCCGCAGGGCATGCCCTTCGACGTCAAGCGCTTCTTTTTTGGAGGCTTCAAGGTGATGGTCGAGGGATAAGGGTTGGAACCCACCACCCTGCGCTGGATGCTGGACCTCGCCAAGGGCCAGTTCGACAACACCCTCTCGGTTTTCAGCGAGGCCGACAGCGGCTGGCAGCCCGATGCCACCAGCCTCACCGTGGCCCAGCAGGTGGCCCACGTGGCCCAGGCCAACGAATGGTTTCATCATGGCCTGACCCTCGGCTTCGAGGCCCCCTTCGACTCCTCCAAGGCGGGTGATGCCCGCGAGGTTTCGGCCTTCACCAGTCTCAGGGAGGCCAGGACCTGGCACGACAAGGCGCATGCCAAGCTTGTGATGTTGGTGTCGGGGCCGTCCGGCCTGTGGAGCGAAACATTCCCGGCCAAGCCCCGCTTCGTGGACAAGCCCAAGTGGACGGCCCTCATCGGCCTTGTCGATCACTGCGCCCACCACAGGGGGATGCTCCAGGCCTATGCCCGCCAGATGGGCAAGACCAACGCGCCGTCGCTACCCTATCGCTGAACGGATTTTCAGATATTGAAGAACATTAACGTCTCATTCTTAATCATGGCCTGGGCCAACATATCAAACACGGCCATATACGATGTCACGAACACGGCGCTCCGCCGCGCGCAGTCACCAAACTAGCTGAAATTGGTGGCCCAGGCCGGAATCGCACATCGTATGCGGGCGTCTGCGACCGTATTCGATGTCACGAGCACGGCGCTCCGCCGCGCGCAGTCACCAAACTAGCTGAAATTGGTGGCCCAGGCCGGAATCGAACCGGCGACACACGGATTTTCAGTCCGTTGCTCTACCAACTGAGCTACCGGGCCACCTGAAAATCGGGGCGTATCGTAGCCTTAAAAGCGGAAGCGCTCAAGACCCGAAAACCCTACGCCAGCGGCGACGTCCACTGCCGGCGCTTGGGCGTGGAATTGACCATGGAACGGAGGGTCTTCACGAACTCCACCCCGTTGAGGGGCATCGAGAAGAGCGCGTCGGGCTTGTAACTGGCGAGCCGGCGCTTGCCCTCTTCCAGCCTGTCGGAGGTGGCGTACATCACGAGCTTGGTGTCGCGGAACTTCGAACTGCGGCCCACCTGGTCGATGATCTGCAGGGCCTCGTCGCCGCCGAAGGGGTCGAGGATGATGAACTCGGGGATCTGGCCGCGGAGGATCTGGGCCATGGAGACATCGGGCTTGTGCACCGCCATCTGGAATCCCGCCGTCTTCAGGAGCAGGCTGAGCATCTGCACCGTGATGCCCTCGCTTTCGAGGACGATGGCCAGCGGGCCCGTCGACTGCGTGATTTCCTCGGTGGCCATGCATTCATTATAGGGGCCCCGGCCAGGGCCCCTCCGATTCAGGGAAGCTTGAGCGCCAGGTGCTTCCCGCCCCAGGCGTGTTCAATGAACAGGTCGAGAAGGGAGGCCGGATTCTCGAGGTCGAGGACACGGGTCCAGGGGGTGGGGGCCGTTTCGCCGGAAGGCTGGCCAGCCACCAGCCAGAGTTCCCCATGGCGGGTCAGAACGCGGACCCGCAGTGTTCCCTCCGCCGATTCCACCTGCACGCCCCTTGAAAGCCACTCGGGTTTCCGGATGGGCTGGACGTTGGGCTGGTCGGGCACCGAGGCCTCGGCCAGCACAGCCGCATCGCAGCTGACCCAGGAGGGAGAATCGCGCCAGCGCGGCTGGGCGTGGGCCGATACGCCTTTCACCTGGGCGGCCTTGGCGGGATCTAGATTCACGGTCAGGCGCATGCCGCCCTCGTGCACGATGGCACTGGCCGTGCTTTCACCCGACCACACCAGGCCCTCGACTTCCGGGAGAGGCTCCCTCTCGAGCTCGCGGGCCATCCAGGAAAGGAACTCTGCGGTGCGGAGCGCACGGATCGGGTCGAGCGAGGCGGCCTGGCGGCCCGAGCGCACCCCTCCCACACGCCAGGCGGGGTTGGCGGAGCTCTCGCCACCATGGAGCACCCTGGACATGAGTTCGCGGGTGCCCGTGACCAGAAAGGCTTCCTCTTCGAAGGTGCGCTTGTCGATGAGTCGGAGACATTCAAGTTGGCCCAGCAGGCGGTCCGTGGCATCGGTGAGTACCCTTTGGCGACGGATCAGGCGGATGCGCCCCAGGGACATCACATCATCCAGTCCGGGAGGGGCGGCCCACAGCAGGCGGGGAAACTGGTCCTGCACACCCGGATCCCCAAGATCCAGGGAGGAAACTTCGAAATCAGGGATGAGCTTGCGGTCCTGGCGGGCAAAGGCCAGCGTCAACAGCGGCACCACACTGGCCTCGGCCAACATCTCGGATGGCACCTCCGGGATCAGGCCCAGGGCCAGCGCGCGCACCTGCAGATCGGCGGGCGTGGCCTCGCCCACATACACCCGCCCGTTCGCGCTGACCTGCCGCGCCTTCACCGTCTCGCGCAGGGCCGGGAGTCGTGCCGCGAACGGCGAGCTGGCCACCGCCGCCTGCAGGCGCAAGAGGTCGAGTTCGGTGTTCACACTGCGGATGGTGCCGTCTTCCACCGGGTCGACGCGGACCACGCTGAATCCGTCGTCGGCCACCCAACCCAGCCACGACAGGATCTTGCCCACGGCGGCATCCAGGTGGGCGGGATCCAGCATCTGCGGCTCATCGTCGAAATGCACACCCTGGTCGTCGATCCACAGCGAGCGGAAGCCCAGCCGGCCCCAGGGCAGGTTCTTTCCGAGCAGCAGGGCGGTGCGCCGCTCATCCCCGTCGGGGAAGGCCACCGCCAGGGCCTCGGCCCTGACTTCGCCGCTTTGCGACAGGCATCCCGTCTCCATCAGGCGCCGGGGTTCGAAGACTTCTTCGCCCAGGGTGAGACCCTCACGCACGTCCACCAGGACACTCCGGTCCAGGGGAGCCGTCTGCATCGGGTGCATGCGCACAGCCAGATCGACCCAGACGCGGCCACCACGATCCAGAGCCTCCTTGATCACGGGGCGCTGGCTCAGGGCCTCCACGCGCCGCAGGAGCTCGTCGGGACTGGGGGCGGCCAGCACCCAGCGGTCGCTCTGGCCCCTGAAGCGGAGACTGACCACGGCGATCACGGCCCTCTGGCGGATCATCGGCTTGCCCAGGTCCGCCTCCACATAGGGTTCCCCCGTGAGCACGGCGCGCATCAGCGCGCCAAACTGAAAGAGACTCCGGCGGGTGGGGAAGGCATCGAAGTCCCCCTTGTCGACCACAACGGGCACAGGCTCCCTGGGTTGCGGATCCGGTTCGGGCATGACCATCCTGGCCAGGGCCCACAGGCAGGCGAGACCAAAGGCCGCCATCCCCACTGTTTTCAGGCGCATCAGCCGCCCTCCCTGATCAGGGCCAGGGCCTCGACATGCCAAGGGTCCTGGCGGAGGGCGGCCCGGAGCAGGCGCTCGAAGGCTTCCTGGTGGCCCCGGCGGCGCTCCAGCAGGGCGCCCTGCACCCAGAGGTCGGCCTGAATGGGGCCGCGGCCCTCCATCCAGAAAGCCTCGGCATCGGTGAGCTGGCCCTCGCGAAGGCTACGGCGCAGGCCCTCCACGCGGAGATCCGCAAGGCCGGGAAATTGCTGGCAGATCTTGAGGAGCTCGGCCCTTTCCATCGACTCGCCCTTCCTGGCCACCAGCGCACGGGCCAGCGTGGGTGTGCTGGCCGTGGCATCGAAGGTCGCCAACAGTCCCGGACGTCCCACACTCCGTTCCTTGAGGGCCACCCTGGCCCAGAGGACCAGTGTCCAGGTGGCTTCGTCGAGAGCGGGAGGAAGGGGTGCACCCTTGGTCCTTTCCACCCATGAACCCTTGTCACCCAGGGGAAGGATCCAGGCCTGCTTCTGGCCATCCAGGAGCAGGGGACCCAGCTCGCTGTCCGCCGGACGGACTTCAAGGGAGAGCGCCTGTGCCAGGTGAAGCAAACGGTCAGCCAGTTCATAGGGATCGAGAGCGGCGCCGTCACCGGTCACCTGGCCCCAATCGGAAGGCAGGGCCGCATCATCGCAGGTGAGCCTGCGGGTGTTGAAGGCGTGATGGATCACCCGCCCCAGGTCGGGTGTGCCGGCCTTGAGGATCTGGGCCTTCTGCTCCCCGATCCACACCTCGACGGGGCGTCCGCCTGAAAGGGCCATGGCGAGCGCGACAAGGATCCCCATCAGGCTTTTTCGATCAGGCGCGCCAGGCGCTTGAGGGCGATGTTCCCGCCAGACACCACACAGCACACGTGGCGGGCATACACCTTCACCTTCCCCTCCATCACGGCCGCCACGGCCGCGGCACCGGCGCCCTCGGCGATCACGCGGTGACGTTGGAGGAGCATGAGGATGGCCGACTGGATCGACTCCTCCGACACCGTGACGATGTCGTCGAGCACGCCGCGCAGGTAGGAGAGCATGGTTTCCGAGGGGCGCTTGACGCTGATGCCGTCGGCAAAGCCCACGCGGAAGGGAGGCTCCTCGATGTGTCCGGCCTTGAAGCTGGCGGCCATGCCCGGGGCGATCTCAGCCTGCACACCGACCACATGAAGCTCGGGATGGCGGCGCTTGAGGGCCGTGGCCACGCCGACGGCCAGGCCGCCTCCGCCCACGGGGATCACCACGGTTCCGAGGCCCTCGGTCTGCTCCAGGATCTCAAGACCCAGGGTGCCCTGGCCGGCCATGATGAGGGGATGCTCGAAGGGATGCACGAACTGCAGGGAGAGGTCGCGGCTCATGTCGAGGGCCACCTTGAGGCTCTCGTCGAGGTTGGCGCCTTTCAGGAGGACTTCGGCGCCGTTTTCCTGGGTGGCCGCGACCTTCTCGGGGTCCGCGCCCTCGGGCATGACGATGTGGCACTTGAGTCCGTGTTCCCTGGCCGCGAGGGCCACACCCTGGGCGTGGTTGCCGGCCGAGGCCGCCACCAAACCGCCCTGGAAACCGGAACCCGCGAGCTCGCTGACATAGTTCATGGCACCGCGGATCTTGAAGGAACCTCCCCTCTGGAGGCTTTCGAGCTTGAGGCAGGCCACGGCTCCCGCATGGCGGCTGAGGGCCGGCGACTTGAGCACCGGCGTGAGGCGGATGTGACCCTTGAGGCGCTCGCGGGCCTTGTCGATGAGTTCCGGGGCCAGCGAAAAGGTCATGCGCGTGCGCCCAGGAGGCCGGCCTTGAGCGCCACCTTGCGGAAGGCAGCGAGCACCTTGTCGAGATCCTCGCGGGTGTGGGCGGCCGAGATCTGACAGCGGAGACGGGCCTCGCCCTTGGGCACCACGGGGAAGCCGAAGCCCGTCACAAACACACCCTCCTCAAGGAGCCATTCACTCATCTGGATGGCGAGGGCTGTCTCACCCACGATCACCGGCACGATGGGGGTCTCGCCCTCGAGGGGCTTGAGGCCCATCTCCTTGAGGGCCCCGCGGAAGTAGCGGGTGTTCTCGCGAAGGCGTGTGAGCAGTTGGGGCTCGGCTTCCAGCACCTTCACGGCCATGAGGGCGCTGGCAGCCACGGTGGGCGCCAGGGCATTGGAGAAGATCTGTGGGCGGGAGCGCTGGGTGAGCATGTCGCAGACCGCGGCCGAGGAGGCCACAAAGCCGCCGGCGGCTCCGCCCAGGGCCTTGCCCAGGGTGCCGGTGAGCACATCCACCTTGCCCGTGAGACCGAAATGCTCGGCGGTACCGGCACCCGTCTTGCCCAGCACACCGGTGGAGTGCGAATCGTCCACGCAGAGGACGGCCTTGTACTTCTCGCACAGGGCCACAATCTCGGGGAGCTTCGCGATGTCGCCTTCCATGCTGAACACGCCGTCGGTGATCACGAAGCGGTAACGTGCATCGGCATGGGCCTTGAGTTTCTCCTCAAGCTCCTTGAGGTTGGAGTGGGAATACACGTCACGCTTGGCCTTGCTGGCGCGCACACCGTCGATGATGCTGGCATGGTTGAGGGCGTCGGAAATGATGGCGTCGCGTTCGTCAAGGAGGGCCGCCATCAGGCCGGTGTTGGCGCTCCAGCAGGACACGTAGGTGAGGGCCGCCTCATACCCGGTGAATTTCGCGAGGGCCTGTTCCAGGTCGCGGTGCACACCGAAGGTGCCGCAGATGAAGCGCACGCTGGCGGTGCCGGCGCCCAGCTCGGAAAGGGCTTTGCGCCCGGCCTCTACCACCTTGGGGTGGTTCGCCAGGCCGACGTAGTTGTTCGAGGAGAGCACGATCACCTCGCCGCGGCCCTCCATCGTCACGCGCGGGCCCTGCGGGCTCAGGAGGTGGTTGAGGCGCTTGTGCACGCCATCCTTCTTCAGCTGGGCAATCTCATCGGCAAAGTTCGAATGGAAGGGGGTGTGCATGGGGGGCTCCGTGGGCGCCCATTTTATGCGAAAAAATCCGCCTTTTCCGATGTAGGGGCGTAGCCTGCTACGCCCTCTTAATTAAACGACAGAATCACCTTGCCCGCCTGGCCTGCGGCGATGGCATCGAAGCCCTTCTGAAAATCGCCAAAGGGCAGGCGGTGCGTGATCACGGGTGCCGGGTTGAGCATGCCGTGCAGGAGAAAATGCTGGACCTGGTACCAGGTCTCGTACATTTTGCGGCCGATGATCCCCGACATCGTCAGACCCTTGAAGATGACGAGTTCGGCCAAATTGATCGGAACCTCACCGGCAGGAATCCCCAGAAGACGCATCTCGCCGCCCATACGGAGGGCCTCCAGCCCCTGCTTGAGGGCCACGGGCGATCCCGACATCTCGAGGACGGTGTCGGCGCCCAGGCCTCCCGTCTCGCGGCGGCAAACCTCCACCAGCGCATCACCCTTGGCGGGATTGACCAGCACGCTGGCGCCGAGCTCCTTGGCGATGCTGAGGCGATCAGCGTTCACATCCGAGGCGATGACGCGGGCCCCGAGGTGGCTGGCGAGCGACACGGCAAAAAGCCCGATGGGACCGCAGCCGGTGATGACCACGGTGCGGGCGGCTACCGGAGCGGCCATCACAGTGTGCACAGCGTTGCCCAGGGGATCGAAGATCGCGGCGTGTTCCTTGGGGATGTTGGGGTTCACCTTCCACACGTTGCCCTCGGGCACGGTGATGCGTTCGGCAAAGGCCCCTTGCCTGTCCACCCCGAAGATCACGGTGTTGGCGCAGATATGTCCCTGGCCCGTGCGGCACTGGTAGCAGGTGCCGCAGACGATGTGGCATTCGGCGCTGACGAAGTCGCCGGGCTTCACGCTGGTGACCTCACGGCCCACGCTTTCCACCGAACCGCAGAATTCGTGGCCCATCACCAGCGGGGGCTTGATGCGCCCCGCGCTCCAGGCGTCCCAGGCAAAAATATGGAAGTCGGTGCCGCAGATCGCGGCACGCTCCACGCGGATCACCACATCAAAGGGGCCGCGCTCAAGTTCGGCGACCTTGCCGAGAGTCAATTGACCCTTGCCGGGGGCGGATTTAAGGATTGCTTCCATGCTGAAGATTCTACAATGGACGCATGAGCTGGAGTTGGACATCCTATGGGGCGGCGGACGGGGTCACCGGATCCCTTCACCGGCTGACAACACCCGACGGCGACATCCTTCTGGAATGCGGCCTCTTCCAGGGCCGAAGGAAAGAAAGCTGGGAGCTCAACCGCAGTATCCCCCCCGATCTGGCAAAGGTGAAGGCCCTGGTTCTCACCCATGCCCATGTCGACCACTGCGGACGCCTTCCACTCCTGGTGAAATCGGGGTGGAAGGGACCCATCTACTGCTCCCCCCCGACAGCGGATCTCGCCATGCCCATGATGCTCGACAGCGCCACCATCATGGAAAACGATTTCAAGTTCATGCAAAAACACAAGCGGGATGTCCTGCCCCCCCTGTTCACGCGCGCCGATGCCGAACGTGTCGGCCCTCTGCTGAGGCCCCTGCCCTTCGGCACCCGCGAGACCCTGTTCGGCGGAATCTCGCTCACCCTCTTCCGCAGTGCCCACATCCTGGGATCGGCCATGGCCTTTGTGGAGCAGGGCCACGAGAACCTCCTGTTCACCGGCGATCTGGGCTCGCATCCGGCCCATCTGTTGCGCGACCGCGAGATCCCGCACGGTGTGCGTCACCTGGTGATGGAAAGCACCTACGGTGCGCGCCGCCACAAACCCTACAACGAAACCGTGGAGAGTCTGAGGATGGAACTCCTGCGGGTCATCGACACCCGCGGCAAGCTCCTCATCCCTTCTTTTGCCCTGGAACGCACCCAACACCTGATGGCCCTGCTCAACCGTTTTATCAACACCAAGGCCATCCCGTCTGTGGAAGTGGTGGTCGACTCCCCGCTGGGCCGCAAGCTGACGGAGGCCTATGAAAGACATGCCGACGAATACAAGGCCCCCTATTGCCAGGACGCCACTCAGTGCTTCCGTTCCAGCTCCATCCGCTTCACAGAAACCGTGGAAGACAGCAAGGCTCTCAACGACAAAGGGGGTCCCCTTGTGATCATCGCCTCTTCGGGGATGTGCGAGGGGGGGCGCGTCCTGCACCATCTCCTGAACATAGTCGAGAACCCCCACCACAGCATCCTGATCGTCGGCTTCCAGGCGGCCCACACCCTCGGACGTCGCCTGGTCGACAGGGTGGACGAGGTCAAGATCTACGGGGAAACGCGCAAGCTTCGGGCCCGCGTGCAGGCCGTGAACGGTCTGAGCGCCCATGCCGACTGCGAAGGCCTGCTGCATTTCGTGGAACCCCAGGTGGATTCGTTGAGGTCCATCCGTCTGGTGCATGGTGAACCCGAAGCCCGCTCCACCCTGCGCTCCAAACTGGTGCAACGCTGGCCACGACTCGAAGGCCATGTGCACTGCGAAGAGCGGGGCGAAACCAGCTCCCTGACGCGATGACGTAGGCCCTCGGGGGCTTTTGCATGGCAGTCTCTGCTATTCATGTCTATATGATCTGCACAGACCTCCGGTGATCCCGGGGCTCCGTAAGAAGGCAACAGTTCTTCAAACGACCAGCCGATTGTCCAGACAACGGCATAAACAAGGAGTCATTCATGGGCCTGATCGCAGTTTTTGGAATGGGTCAATACGAACTGGCCATGTTTGCCATCTTCATCGGGATGCTGTCGGGACTCCTCTTTTTCCATCACCACAAGAATATGGTGGTGGCCATCGGCTTCGCCCTGATGAGCCTTTTATTCATCAGTATGAAACCCGAAGACGCGGGCATCGCGCATTGGGCCGAACACTTTCTTGAGCCCCACCGCCTGCACCTGCTCATTGACCTGGCCTTGCTGATCCCGGCCTTTGCCCTGGTGGCCCACTACTTCGAGCATTCCGGCGCCAGCCACGGGTTGGCCCATATCCTGCGCAGTGACCTGGCCCTCCTTTGGACCGTGTTCTGCCTGAGCATCGGACTCGACAACATCGCGGCAGCCCTGATCGGCGCCACCATCCTCCTGGCGAAATACGGCAAGGACGCCCCCTTCCGCATGATCGTCGGCATCATCGGAGCCAGCAACCTCGGGGGCGCCGGCTCTCCTGTCGGTGATACCACCACCGTGATGATGTACATCAGCAAGGATCCCAAGGTCCCGGCTCTCGAACTGTTCATGGCCTTCGCCGCCTCCATCCCGGCCATGGTGGCCCTGGGTTTCTGGGCCGTGCGCCACGGCATGAAACCCCAAAGCTACGGCCCGGGTGCCGGACCCAAGGGTGATGTCATCGAGGAAAAAGACGTCCTCCGCAAGGCTGCCCACAGCGACATTCCCGAAGCCGTGGCCCTCGCTGACCTAGCCAAGGGTGACACCTCCGTCCGCTGGAAGGACATGTGGCCCCTCCTGGCCATTCCCGGCCTGATCGGCGGCAACATCCTCGGTGGCATGCCTGGCGTGGGTGTGTGGGTGGGACTGCTTGCCGGCCTTTTCATCGCCCGCATCGCCTTCAAACGCAAGGTCTTCATGGAAGCCATCCCCAACATGCTGTTCCTGGTGACTCTTGTGGGTGCCGCTGAAATGCTGCCCCTCTACGCCGTGAAGGATGACCTGGAACGCATTCCGGCCATCCTGGGCCTGAGCCCCCGCGACGTGGTGGCGGTGCTGATGGGCAAGCTCTCCCCCTGGTTCGACAACATTCCCCTGACGGCCATCTGTCTCCAGCTCAAGGGATTCGATTGGGGACTCCTGGCCTACTGTGTGGGTTTCGGGGGCAGCGCCATGTGGTTCGGCTCCAGTGCCGGCGTGGCGATTGGCCTGATCTTTCCCCAGACCTACAACACCAAGAAGTGGCTGGTTCCCTTCTTCGTGATCACGGGAGCCTATTGGGTGGGCGTGATCTCCTACGAAGTCTTGGCTCCCCATATCGCCCCGCTGATGATCCGGGACTTCGTGGGTCAGGGTTCCTGACCACTCGTCGTAGCGACAAGACGGCGGTAGAGCTTTCATTCCTTATATTCCCCTTGTCAAATCCTCAGGCGGACACCCCGGATTTCGTGAAATTCAGGCGCTAATTTCCTTTCAGTAACTCCCAACTCCAGCCTGATTTGATCGTCGGCCAGAAAGAGCTGCGTTGGTGACGACTTTCCGGAAATCGGAATTCATGACTTCGTACTGGGATTCCGATATTGCTGGTCAAGGTCTTGAGGCCACTAAGGGAGTACACCATGAGCATGCTGGCTGTGATGGGAATGGGTCCATACGAAATGATCATGTTTGGCCTCTTCGTGGCCATGCTGGGAGGACTTCTCGTCTTTCACCACCACAAGAACCTGGTGGTAACCCTCGGGTTCCTCTCCCTCAGCGGGTTGTTCATCAACCATATGGGTGACATCCATGCCTGGGTGGAACACTTCGGCGACGAACACCGCCGCCACCTCCTGGTGGAACTGGCCCTATTGCTGCCAGCCTTCGCACTGGTGGCCTATTATTTCGAGCATTCCGGCGCCAGCCACGGCCTGGCCCAGATCCTTCGCCGGGACTCGGCCCTGTTGTGGTCTGTCTTTGTCTTGAGCACGGTTCTCGACAACATCGCAGCAGCCCTGATCGGTGCCACCATCCTGCTCGCGAAATACGGCAAGGATGCCCCCTTCCGCATGATCGTCGGCATCATTGGCGCCAGCAACCTCGGGGGCGCCGGCTCTCCTGTCGGTGACACCACCACCGTGATGATGTTCATCAGCAAAGACCCCAAGATCACGGCACCGGAATTGTTCATGGCCTTCATCGCCACAGTGCCCGCGATGTTCGCCCTTACATGGTGGGCTGTGCGCCATGGTATGAAACCCCAGTCTTACGATCCCAAAAAATCACCTTCCGCCACTGTGATCGAGGAAAAGGATGTCCTCCTGAGGGCCCAGGCCAGCGACCTTGCCGAAGCCGAAGGTCTCGGCGAACTGGCCGGCCCCGACCACAGGGTACACTGGAAGCAGATGTGGCCCATCCTGGCCATTCCCGGTCTGGTGATCGGCAACACGGTGGAGCAGGTGGGCCCCGGTATCGGGGTCTGGGCCGGTTTGATCCTGGGTTTGGTTGTGGCACGACTGGCCTTCAACAAGCAGGTGTTCAAGGAAGCTGTTCCCAACATGCTCTTCCTGGTGACCCTGGTGGCCACAGCTGAATTGCTGCCCCTGGATTCCATCAAACCCTCGCTCGAGCAGATGCCGGCTTTTGGTGGGCTCACGGCCAGGGACATGGTGGCCCTGATGATGGGTCACCTCTCCGCATGGTTTGACAACATCCCGCTGACGGCGATCTGTCTCCAACTCAAGGGATTCGACTGGGGCCTCTTGGCCTACTGCGTGGGCTATGGAGGAAGCGCCATGTGGTTCGGCTCCTCGGCCGGCGTGGCCATAGGTCTGATCTTCCCCCAGACCTACGACACCAAGCGCTGGGGCATGCCCTTTGTGGTAATCACCCTTGCCTACTGGGTTGGCGCGGTCTTCTTCCACTTCATCGAGCCCCATGTGGCCTCGATGGTGATCGGGCACCCCACGGGCCAACCCTGAGTCAGGCTCCCTGGAGCTGGGCGGGGGGGAAATCCCGGATCTTCATCGCCGCGATGGCGTAGTAGAACAGCTTCTTGCCGTCGATGGAGACGCGGTGGCTGTAGCGCTCCATGTGATGGATCTGGATGTATTTGTCGAAGATCAGGTGGCGCACCAAGTCTGAAAAGCCACTGCCGTCGTCGGCATCCAGGAAGGACTCCTTGATGTTGAACGCCACCCACCCCGGCGTCTCGACCAGGTTGAAGGCCGTCACGAAAGCCAAGGGAGGAATGTCGCCGAAGCCGAGGGCAGCCACGCTGAGCATGGCGTCGAAGCGCCAGGTCCTCAACTCCTCAAGCTCCTCGGGGTGCGTGCGGGTGAGGTCCGTGACGTAGTAGTCGTCATACAAGCCTGGCCTGTCGCGTTCGAGAGCTATTTTGGCTTCCGGGATGATGTCGAGCCCGACAAGGCGGGCCACGCCTTCCTTCATGATCTCCTCACCGACCATCCCGTTGCCGGCCCCCACATCCAGGACCCTGAGCTCGTTCACGGAATGACCGTAATCCCCCACCACTTTGAGGAGGATGCCGGCCACCTTTGCAGGAGAGCAACACTTGAGTCTGTCGTAGAACAACTGCTCATAGAGTCCGGGCCTCTTATAGATGGCGGCGTAATCATGGAAGCGCACCAGTTGGCTGTTTCCCGATTCCTCGATCTCGAAGAAGGCCTGGTCCTGCCCGAGGGCGTGGGGATCGCTGGCCGGGAAACGCATCTTGTAGCGTGTGGTCTTCATGAAACCCTAAATACCACCTCCGCCCTGTGCATGGCAAGGAAAACCTCCGGAATTTCTTGAATCCATGTCTGGGTAAAATGGCCCTCATGCTCGAACCCCTTCCCGATCCCCTGCACCTCCCCGAGGAGGAACGCCAGTTGCTTGAGTTCTGGCGCGACAAACGGATCTTCTACAAGAGCTGCGACCAGCGTCTTGGGGGCAAGGAATTCGTGTTCTATGACGGGCCTCCCTTCGCCACGGGTCTCCCGCACCACGGCCACCTCCTGGTGAGCACCATCAAGGATGTGGTGGCGCGCTACGCCGCGATGAGGGGCTTCCATGTGCGCCGGCGCTTCGGCTGGGACTGCCACGGCCTACCGGTGGAGTACGAGATTGAGAAGAGCCTGAAGATCTCCGGGAAAAAGCAGATCGAGGAATACGGGGTCGACAAGTTCAACCAGGCCTGCCGCGGGATTGTTGACCGCTATTCGTCCCAATGGCGTGAGGTGATCACGCGCCTCGGGCGCTGGGTGGATTTCAACGACGAATACCGCACCCTCGACACCCCATACATGGAAAGCGTGTGGTGGGTGTTCAAGAGCCTGTGGGACAAGGACTTGATCTACCAGGGCCACCTGATCCAACCCTACTGCACCCGTTGCTGCACCCCCCTGAGCAACTTCGAAACGAACCAGGGTTACATGGACAGGCAGGACCCCTCGGTCACTGTCACCTGCCCCACGGATGACGGACTCGAGCTCTTGGTGTGGACAACAACCCCCTGGACCCTGCCCAGCAACACGGCGGTCTGCGTGAAGGCCGATCTCGACTATGACATCGTGGAGAAGGACGGCCGCCATTTGGTGATTGCCAGTGCCCGCCGTGCGGCCTATTTCAAGGATCTGGCCCCAAGCAGAACCCTCAAGGGCCGCGAACTGGTGGGCCGGCGCTACAAGCCACTGTTCCCTTTCTTCGCCGACAAGGCCTCGGCCAAGACCTTCACAGTGGTGGCTGACGATTATGTGAGCGCCGAGGATGGCACCGGCATCGTGCACCAGGCCCCGGCCTTCGGGGAAGACGACTTCCGTGTCGCCAGCCGCGAGGGGCTCCCCGTGTGGGATCCCTTCGATGCCGAGGGCACCTTCCTCGATCCCGTGACCCCCTTCAAGGGCCAGCGCACCAAGGAAGCCGACAAGGACATCATCAAGGCTCTCAAGGACGCCGGGCGTCTTTTCCACCAGGCCACCATCGATCACAGCTATCCCCACTGCTGGCGCTGCGACAGTCCCCTGATCTACCGCGCGCTCTCGGCTTGGTTCATGAAGATCGAGCCGGTGAAGGAGGCCATGCTGAAGGCCAACCGCGAGATCCATTGGGTCCCTGAGCACCTGCAGGAAGGTCGCTTCGGGAAATGGCTCGAAGGGGCCCGCGACTGGAACCTCTCCCGGAACCGCTACTGGGGCGCCCCCATCCCTGTGTGGCTCTGCCCCCAGGGGCACAGCATCTGCATCGGCTCCCGCGCCGAGCTCGAGAAGCTGTCGGGGAACAAGGGCGAGGACCTCCACAAGGAATTCATGGATGCCATCCACTTCCCCTGCCCCACCTGTGGGCAAACCATGCAGCGCACGCCCGAGGTGCTGGACTGCTGGTTCGAATCGGGGGCCATGCCCTACGCCCAATTGCACTACCCCTTCGAGGAGAAGGCCTATTTCGAGAAGACCTTCCCGGCCGATTTCATCGCCGAGGCCACCGACCAGACCCGCGGCTGGTTCTACTCCCTCACCGTGCTCGCGGCCGCGCTCTACGGCAAGCCAGCCTTCCGTAACGTGGTGGTCAACGGTCACCTCTTAGCGGAGGACGGCCGGAAGATGTCCAAGAGCAAGAAGAATTACACGGATCCCACCGAGCTGATGGAGTCGTTGGGCGCCGATCCCTTCCGCCTGGCGCTGGTGAACTCGGCCGTGGTGCGCGGGGAACCCGTGCGTTTCGGTGATGAGAGTGTGAAAGAGGCCCTCCGCGGCGTGATCCTCCCCCTCATCAACTCCTGCCAATTCCTCCTGACCTATGCCAAGGCCGACGGATGGAAGCCGCCCCAGGGGAACCCGCCGCCGAAGCCCTCCTCCGAGATCGACCGCTGGATCCTCTCGCGGTTCCAGACCCTGCTGGCCGACATCAAGGCGGCGATGGAGGTTTACCACCTGAACAAGATGGTCCCCCCTCTCATCGGCTTCCTGGACGATCTCACCAACTGGTACATCCGCCGCTCGCGTCGCCGCTTCTGGAAGACGGAGGCCGCTGCCGACAAGGAAGAAGCCTTCCGGACCCTGCACCATGTCCTCTTGGAGTTCACCAAGGCCCTGGCGCCGGTGCTGCCCTTCACCAGCGAGCTTCTGTTCCGCCGCCTAAGCGCTGGGGACGAGGAAGCCAAGCTCAGCGTCCACCTAACCGATTTCCCTGAGGCCAACACGGCCCTGCAAGACAATCCCCTCGAACGGCGGATGGCCCTCGCACGCACACTCGTGACGCTCGGCCACTCCCTCAGGAAGGGCAAGAACCTCCGCGTGCGCCAGCCGCTGAAGTCCCTCACCGTGGTGGTGCGTTCGAAGGAGCGCCAGGCGGACCTCGATCTGGTGAAGGATCTGGTGCAGGAGGAGCTCAATGTGAAGGCCATCCTCACCACCGCCGACGAGACTTCGCTGGTGAAACTTTCGGCAAGGCCCAACCTCAAGGTGCTGGGCAAACGCTTCGGAGCGCGCCTGAAGGAGATCACTCCCCTGGTGCAGTCCCTCACTCCCGCCCAGCTTTCCAGTGTGCTTGAGGGCGGATCCGTGGAGATCCTGGGCGAGAAGCTGGGATCCGAGGAACTGATCGTCGACCGCGAGGTGCAGGGAAGCCTCTTGGTGGCCAGCAGCGAGGGACTCACCGTGGCCCTCGACCCCGAGGTCACCCGAGAGCTGGAACTCGAGGGCCTGGCGCGCGAACTCGTGAACCGCCTGCAGAACCTCCGGAAAGATAGCGGCCTGGATGTCAGCGACCGCATCGCGCTGACACTGCACCTTTCACCGGATCTTCTGACCGCCTTCGAGGCCCACAAGGGATTCGTGATGGGCGAGGTGCTGGCCACTTCCTTCAGCCTCTCCACCGCCCCCCTCCCGCACAACCTGGACATCGAGGGACACGCCGCCAGCGGGTTGCTGGAGCGCGCCAACGGCGCATGAGCGCCTCCCGCTTCGTCCACCTCCATGTGCACAGCGAGTTCTCGCTCCTGAGCGCCCCTATTCCCCTGACCTCCATCCCCAAAAGGGCCAAGGAGCTGGGCATGGGCTCCGTGGCTCTCACCGACCTCGACAACCTGTCGGGCGCCATGACCTTCTACAAGAAAAGCCTGGAGCGCGGCGTGAAGCCGGTGCTGGGCTGTGAAGTCCACCTGGCACCCGCCTCAAGGCTCGAGAGAGGCGGCGGCCTCCGGGCCAGCGGCTCCCCGCTGGTGCTCCTGTGCCGCAACATCGAGGGCTGGCATAACCTGGTGAAGATCGTCAGTGACGCCTCACTCAAGGGTTTCTACTACAGGCCGCGCACCGACCTTGAGGTGCTCCGGGAGCATGCCCAGGGACTGATCTGCCTCACGGGATCCCGCTTCGCCAGCCTGCCCTCGATGGTGGGCGCCGGACAGGAAGAAAATGCCCGGGCCTTCCTGGCCTCCCTGCAGTCCATCTTCGGGGAGGAGAACGTGGTGGTGGAACTCGTGAACCAGGGTTCCAAAGCCCAGGCTGAGACCTGCCGGGCCCTGACGGAGCTGGCCCGGAAGGCGGGCGCCCCTTACGTGGCCACCAACGACGTCTGGATGCTCGGGGCCGACGATCTGGAGACGCTCCGTGTGCTCTGGGGCCTCCGCGACGGGAAAAACCTGGAGGATGTGGCGGTGCCCGAGGGCCCCCTGGTGCACTTCACCTCGGCCGAGGAGATGGCGGCACGGTTCACACCCGAGGCGCTCGAGGCTTCCGTAGCCATCGCCGACCGCTGCAATGTCGAGATCGACTTCAAGCAGCGCCACATGCCGGTCTTCAAGCCCGACGAGGGAGGCAGCGACAAGGCCTTCCTGCGGAAGCTCACTGGAGAGGGACTCAGGGAACGCTACCCCAAGATCACCGATGAGCTCCAGCAGAGAGTGGACTACGAGCTAGGGGTGATCGAAAAGCTGGGCTTCCCGAGCTACTTCCTGATCGTCTGGGATTTCATACGCCAGGCCCGCACCATGGGGATCCCCGTGGGCCCCGGCCGCGGTTCCTGCGTGGGCTCCGTGGTTTCCTACTGCCTTGGGATCACCGACCTCGACCCATTGAGTTATGACCTGATCTTCGAGAGATTCCTCACCGCCGACCGTGTGAGCGACCCCGACATCGACATCGACTTCTGCCGGGACGGACGCGACAGGGTCATCGAGTATGTCAGGCAAAAGTATGGTGCGGAGAGCGTGGCCCAGATCGCCACTTTCGGGACCCTGGGGGCCAAGGCCGTGATCCGCGACGTGGGGCGCGTGCTGGCCATCCCCCTCGACGAGGTCAACACCCTGGCCAAAGCCATTCCCGAGACCCTGGGCATGAACCTGGAGACGGCCCGCAAGGAAAACCCCGATATCGAGAAGATGCTGCGCTCCAACGGCGCCTACCAGCATCTGTGGCACCTCGCGACGAAGCTGGAGGGTCTGGTGCGCCACATGAGTGTGCACGCCGCCGGTGTGGTGATCGCTGATGCCCCCCTGAACACCTACGTCCCACTCTCCCGCAGTCATGATGTCACCGTCACCCAGTTCGACAAGGACATCATCGAGGAATGTGGCATCCTGAAGATGGACTTCCTTGGCCTGAAGACCCTCACCGTGATCGCCCGGACCGTGGACAGCCTCTCCCGCTCGGGGGTGAAGGTCGACATCGAGAAGGTGCCTCTCGACAACGCCGCCGCCTATGCCCTGATGCAAAGGGGCGAGACCCGCTTCACGTTCCAGTTTGAATCGGATGGCATGCGCGACCTGATGGTGAAGATGAAGCCCGACCGTTTCACCGACCTCATCGCTTTGGTGGCGCTCTTCCGCCCGGGCCCCCTCAAGCACGGGATGGAAAAGCTCTATGTGGAACGCAAGCACGGACTCAAGCCGGTGGAGATCCCCCATCCCCTCCTGGAGCCCATCCTCAGGGACTCCTTCGGGATCCTGATCTACCAGGAGCAGGCCATGAGCATCGCCCACAAGTTGGCCGGGTTCAGCCTGAGCGAGGCCGACCTTCTGCGGAAGGCCATGGCCAAGAAGAAGCAGGAGCTGATGGAAAGCTTCAGGGGGAAATTCGCTGCAGGTTGTAAGAAAGGCGGGATCCCCGAAA
Organism: Planctomycetota bacterium; assembly: GCA_050251015.1. GTDB lineage: Bacteria > Planctomycetota > JBFWNO01 > JBFWNO01 > JBFWNO01 > JBFWNO01. The sequence goes on along the minus strand of JBFWNO010000009.1, from coordinate 19,385 downwards.
AGGTGGCTCATGAGGTCTTCGCCCTCATCGAGGCCTTCGGTGAGTACGGTTTCAATAAGAGCCACAGCGCGGCCTATGCCCTGATCAGCTACCGCACCTGCTGGCTGAAGGCCAACCACGGCCCGCACTACATGGCCGCCGTGATGAGCTGCGATGCCGGCGACTCCGACAAGATTTCCGAGGCTATGTCCGAATGCCAGCGGTTGGGCATCAAGGTCAAGCCGCCCGACGTCAACATCAGCGGTTCCGATTTCGCCGTGGACGCCGACGGAGGAGTGCGCTTCGGGCTGACCGCCGTGAAGGGTGTCGGCGGCAAGGCTGTCGAAAGCATCCTGGCCGAACGTTCCAAGGGAGGACCCTTCCGCAGCCTGTTGGATTTCTGCTCCCGCGTGGAACTGAGGTTGGTGAACAAATCCGTCCTTGAGGCTCTGGTCAAGAGCGGGTCCCTCGACAGCTTCGGATCCCACCGCGCCGCCTTGATGGCCGCCCTCGAGGACATGACGCGGATCTCCTCCAGGGTGCAAAAGGACAAACAGGCAGGGCAGAACCTGCTTTTTGGCGAGGCCGAAGGCGACACTGCGGAAGACCTCATCCCTTCCGTGCCCCCGTGGAGCGAGGCCCACCAGCTCAAGTTCGAGAAGGAGACGACAGGGTTCTACCTCAGCCAGCATCCCCTGACTCGCCATGTGGAAACCCTTAGGGCCCACAGCGGCACCAATCTCGAGGAATTGCGCGCCAGGGAGTCGGGAGCCCAGGTGGTCGCCGGCGGCATCGTCACCAACCTGCGGGCTCTGGTGACCAAGAAGGGAAAAAACCCTGGTCAAAAAATGTGTGCCTTCACCCTGGAAGACCTGCACGCCAGCCTTGAGGGAGTCCTCTTCCCCGAAGCCCATGCCAAATACGGGCACCTCCTGACCCCTGATGCCATCGTCTTCCTCAAGGGCCGGCTCGACCGCTCCCGCGAGGCCCCCCAGCTCATGGTGGACGAGGTGATCACACTGGAAAGTGTGGCCAGCAAGTTGCCCCGGCAGGTGGTGATCCGCCTGGGCACGGCAGGCCTCGACGAGGACTATTTGGCGCGTCTGGCGGGGATCTTCCGGAATCACCGTGGCGACGCCCCCGTTTTGATCGAGTTTGTGCAGGGAGCCAAGGCCAGGACCCTGGAAGTGGGCCCGGAATTCAGGGTGGCCCCCGGGGAGGCCCTGGAACGGTCCCTGGAAGACCTTTTGGGCCCTGGAAGGGTGCATTACACCCCCCTTGTCAAAAAAGCCCTGGTCGGGTAACTTACGCGCCCCCTTTTCGAGGAGATGTCCATGCCCGCACAATGTTTTTATTGCGAAAAGTCCTCCAAAGTCGGGGGAGCCATTGTTTACAGCGGTTTGGCCGTCAAGGTGGGCGGGATCGGTCTTAACAGGCGCAAAACCCTGAAAAGGATGTTCAAGCCCAATCTTCAGAAGGTCCGGGCCAGGGTGGGCGGAGCTGTCCGTCGTATCAAGGTCTGCACCTCATGCATGAAGAAGGGCCGTCTGCAGAAACCCTGAACGGCACTCCCTGAATGAGCGCCAAATCCTGCGTCCTGGTGGCCGATGATGTGGCCAATGCCCGGCGTCTGTACGCTACGGCCCTGACCAGCGAGGGTCACGGCATCATCGAAGCCCGCAACGGCCGTGAAGCCCTGGAAAAGCTGCAGAACCACAAGGTCGACGTCTTGGTGCTCGATCTCGCCATGCCGGTGATGGACGGGACGGCTGTGATGCGCTCGCTGGCCGAACGCGGCTCCACGGTCCCTGTGGTGGTGGTGACCTCGGAAAAAGATCCCAAGGCCCTGAAAACATCCCCCTATCCCCTCGCCGGTCTCCTGACCAAGCCGCTGAACGTGGGACAGTTCCGCAAGATGGTGGGCGACATCATCCGGGCCTCAAGGCATGAGGCCCCGGCCGCCCCCCCGAAGAACCCGTTCGACAGCGCCATGATCCCCTTGAGCCCGGCCGTCGGTGGTCAACTCCTGAATCTGGGTTCCCTCTCTGCGGAGCCCCCCCCTCCCTATGGCACGGCGGATCTGGTGGCCGACCTTCTGGATCTGAGCGAACTCGACAGGCAATCCCTGCGTTCCAGGCCCCTGAACGCTCACCGCGCCGAGTTGGAAATCCACCGGGACAGCCCGCGGCTAGAAAGGAAGGTGCTGGCCTTCCGAAGCGCCTTCGCCAAGGGCACGCTGGCCACCAAGCTCCTGTGCGTGGAATACCTCCCGGCCACGCTGCCCACCGACATCAAGATGGCCGTGTACAAGGAATGGATCTTTGCCAAGGATCACCGTATCCGTTCGCTGATCGTCCACAAAGTTTCCACTCTGCGGACACCCGCGGCCCTGGACCTTCTGATGGTGTGCACCGAGGACAACGTGGCTGCCGTGCGCCAGCAGGCTCTGGACCTGGTGATGAACACCCGCCTTTCGGAGTTGGTGGAACCGCTGATGAATTTCTACGGGGCCCGCCAAATTCCCCTCCCCCCGACCATCCACAAGCTCCTCCTCCGGACCAACGACACTCTGGTCAGGGAGTTGCTCACCTACTGGATCAAGAAGGCTCCGGTGGGCCACCTCAAGTATCTCGCTGATCTCCTTGCCAGCACTGTCTGGGGAGAGGGTCGCGACCTAGCCGTGCGTCTTCTGTCGCACGATGATCCGGGCGTCCGGCGCCACGCCGCCCGTGCCCTGGGCAAATACCGCGATCGCACGGCGGCCTCGGCCCTGGTGGTCGCGACGAATGATCACGATCTGGGTGTTCGCCTGGAAGCCTTACCAGCCTTGTTGGAATGCCCGGTGAAACAAAGCACCAAGGATTTTCTGACTGTGTGCCCCCGCGACGCCTCAGCTCCCTGGAGTCTTTACCCTTCCGCCCTCAAGGACCTGGAAAGCCCCAACTCCTTCTTGATGCGCCTGACCAACAACCTTCCCGGGCGCGACCTCAAGGACAGGATGCGGAAACTCTCGGCCTTCATGGCGGCCAAACCCGACAGGGTCCTGACCCTCTTCAAGAAACTCGCCGACACCACCGACCGCGACAAGCATTTCGAACTGGTCAAGCTCATGCAGGAGATGGAATCATGAAAACCACGGCTTACCTGCGCAACCTGGCAACCGGACAGAGGCTGGAGCTACCCGACGATCCCCTTGTGCTCGGACGCGAGAGGGCCATGGGGTTGTACCTGGATGATGAAAAGGTCTCTCGCCGCCATTGCCAGATCTGCCGCGCCGATGACGGGTTCCACGTCGAGGACCTGGGCAGTCTCAATGGAACCTTTGTCAATGCCGACAAGGTTCAGAACCGCCGCCTCATCCATGGCGACACCCTGCGCGTGGGTGACTCCACCTTTCTGTTTTTCCACGAGGGCACCCAGAGCCTTCTGACCGAGGAAACCGCCCATGTCTTCGAGGACCTGCATCCGGGTTCCGCTGGTGCCAGCGCTTCCCTGCCGGCCACGGCCATTCTGGAGAGTGCCAGAAACCGTGAGGATCCCTTTTCCAAGTTCTACGTCTACACCCAGGGGCTTCAGGGGATCCTCGACCGCGACAAACTCATGCAGCGCTCGGCCGAGCTCTTGTGCCGGCTTCTCGAGGCCGACCGGGTGGCCTGGTGCGAATGCATCGGCACCACGGATATCGATCTCCGGCACTCGGCCCGCAGGCCCGACGCCCCCGCCGAGGCCGGCAGGCGCCTCTCGCGGAACCTCATTCTCCAGGCGGCGCAGAAGCAATGCTCCCTGCTCGAGAAGAAGGTGGGGCTGGGCTACGGTTCGGCCCTCGTGCTTCCCGTGGTGTTCCATGGCGAGGTGCCCGAGGTCTTCTATGTGGCCCGCGATGCCCAGCAGAAACCCTTTTCCGAGGACGACCTGCACATTGCCTCGGCGATGGTGGCCCAGCTCTCGGTGAGTCTTGGTGTGGTCGAGCTGGCGCGCAAGCTCACCGATTCTGTGGAATTCAACGACTCCATCCAGAACTCCCTCCCCAGTGGGCTGGTGATCATCAGCACCAACGGGGTGATCCGACGCGTCAACCCCTCAGCCGCCGGCATTGTCGGCCTGCCCCCCCACCAGATGATGGGCCAGCCCATCGGCAACTTCCCCGGGCTCCACACCCTGGAGGGTTACCTGGTGGAGACCTGCCTGTCGGGCAAGCCGCTGGAAAGGGTCGAGACCGTGATTGAAACGGAATCCGGACAGTCGGTCCCCATCCTGCTGACCTGCACGCCCATCGTCGACCTTCGGGGCGCGATCATCGGGGCAGCCGCCAACTTCCGCAACATGAGCGACATGAAAGCCCTGGGAGACCAGGTGCGCCGCGGGCAGCAACTCGCGGCCCTTGGAGAGATGGCCGCCGGCATCGCCCATGAGATCCGCAACCCCCTCAACTCCATCCGCGGGTTTGCCGAACTCCTGGGTGAACAGGAGGGTGCGGGCCCGTCAACAGCGGAATACGTGGGCATCATCGTCAGCGAAGTCGACCGCATCAACCGCCTGGTGCAGGACCTCCTTGAAATGGCCCGCGAGACCACCTTCACCACCGAAACCGAGGTGGCCCAGGCCCTGGCTCAATCGCTCGGCAAGCGGGCCCGGATGCAGGGCGAGACCCTGGGCGCTACGATGGCGGTGAATGTCGCAGTGGATGACGGGCTCAAAGTGAAGGTGAATGTCGACAAGCTCACCCAGGTGGTCGACAACCTGGTGCGCAACGCCTGCGAAGCCATCGAGGGTGGCGAGGGCAGTGTCACCTTCTCCGCCGGCGAATCCCCCCACCCCGACATGCCCCGCGGGGCCCTCAAGCTCGCCGTGTCCGACACGGGCTGCGGCATGTCGGCCGACATCGTCTCGAAGATCTTCAACCCCTTCTTCAGCACCAAGGACAACGGCACCGGTCTGGGCCTCTCGATCTGCGAAAAGATCCTCCGCCAGATGGAGTGCCGGATCACGGTGGAAAGCACCGAGGGCCAGGGAAGCTGCTTCAGCGTGTGGATCCCGCTGGCTGAATCCTCCTGAACTGACGGATCCGAGCCTAGGCGTCCAGGGCCGAGCGCACTGCTTCAATCACGTCGCCCACATCCTGGTCGGTCAGGCGCGCACTCAGGGGAAGCGACACCGTGCGGTCGCTGACAAACTCGGCATGGGGGAACATCCCGCGGGTCATCCCGAAAGTCTCCATGTAATAGGGCTGGAGGTGCACCGCCACATAATGCACGCCGGCGCCGATGTTGAGCTTGTGGAGGCGGTTGAGGAAGGTGTCGCGGTCGATGCCGCAACGATTCTTGTCGACCAACAGGGTGTAGAGATGGAAGGCGTGCAAGGTGCCCTTCTCTTCCTCACGGGGCCTTTCCACAGGAAGGTTTTTGAAGGCCTCCTGGTAACGGTTCCAGATGGCCTGTCTGCGGGCATGCAGGGAATCCACGCGCCGGAGCTGGTGGAGGCCCATCGAAGCCTGGATGTCTGTCATGTTGTACTTGTAACCGGGGTGTACGACCTGGTAATGCTTGTAGCCATCGTCGCCGAAGCGCTTCCAGGCGTCCTTGGTCATGCCGTGGAGGGCCAGGCGCTTGACGGTGGCCGCCACCTCCTCGTCATCCGTGGTCACCATGCCCCCCTCAATGGTCACCACATTCTTGGTGGGATAGAAGCTGAAACAGTTGATGTCGCCGGAACCGCCCACCCTCTGGCCGTGCCAGCTCGTTTCGATCGCATGGGCGCAATCGCCGATGAACCGCAGGCGGTGCTTCTCGCAGAGCGCCAACAACGCATCCATGTCGCAGGAGCGTCCATATAGGTGCACCGGGAGGATGGCCCGAGTTTTCGTGGTGATTTTCCGCTCCACATCCTTGGGGTCGATGTTCTGGGTGACGGGATCGATGTCGGCAAAGACAGGGACCGCGCGTGAATGGAGGATGGCGTTGGCCGTGGCGCAGAACGTCATCGGCGTCGTGATCACCTCGTCGCCGGGCTTCAGGTTGAGGGCCAGGATCGACAGGTGCAGGGCCGCCGTGCAGCTGGCCACGGCCACGGCGTATTTCGCCCCCACATACTCGGCGAATTCCCTCTCAAATTGGGCTGTCTTGGGTCCGGTGCCGATCCACCCCGAACGCAGGGTGGCCACCACCTCAGCGATCTCCTCTTCCCCGATATAAGGGGCCCCGAAAACCAGGTAATCCTTGCGCATGTGTCTATCTTAGCAAGGTGACATTGCTGGCGGATGCCAGGCCCCACACCGCTTTTCAATAGAGCAGCATTCCCCCTGTTCTCCTGCCATTGTGTCATGAGGAAAATCGGTGCGAGGCCTGACATCCACCAACCCTATAATCATTCCATGGATTTGAACCGGGTTCTGGAATCGGCGGTGCGCGCGGCGGAAGAGGCGGGAAAGCTCCTCATGTCGTACACCGGACGCGCCTTGCAGGCGGAGGCCAAGAGCACGGGGAATTTTGTCAGCCAGGCCGACCGCGCCAGCGAGGACCTGATCAGGCAACGCCTCCTGCGCGACTTCCCGAACAGCCATGTACTGGGCGAGGAAGGAGGCGAAACCCCGGGCTCATCGGGCCTGACCTGGATCGTCGATCCCCTCGACGGCACCAACAATTTTCTCCACGGGGTGCCGCACTGGGCGGTGAGCATCGGGGCCACCTACAAGGGGATCCCCGTTGTGGGTGTCATCCACCATCCCCCCATGGGCGAGCTGTTCTCGGCCCGGCTCGGGGACGGGGCGGACCTCAATGGCCGCAGGATCCGCGTTTCGGGCGTAAGGCGTTTTCCCGAGGCTCTCCTCGCGACCGGCTTCAGCTACGACGAGGGCGAGGCCCTGAGGCGCTCGATCAAGATGTTCCAAGCCTTCCAGGACCACGGACAGACCCTGCGCCGGCCCGGTGCAGCCGCCCTGGATCTGGCGTACGTGGCCGCCGGACGTTTCGACGGCTACTGGGAAAGCGGGCTCAAACCCTGGGACTGCGCCGCGGGCATTGTGCTGGTGAAGGAGGCCGGTGGCACTGTGAGCGACTACGCCGGCCGCCCCTACGAGATCGGCGACAACGACATTCTCGTGAGCAATGGCGCTCTGCATGAGGAGATGCTCCGCAGGCTCAAGCCTTTCGCCTAGGCGAAAGTTTCAAACCCCCTCCCACACCACCACCGCGAGGGCCATGCCGGCTTCATGCGTGAGACTCAGGTGCAGGGTGCCGCCGCCGGCCTCCTGAAATCTCCTCAGGGCTGCGCCCGCAAGCTTGAGGGTGGGCCGGCCCCCCTCCGCGGTGTGCACGGAGACCTCGGAGACAAGAAAGCCCCGGAAGCCCGTGCCCATGGCCTTGGAGTAGGCCTCCTTCGCGGCCCAGCGCGCCGCCAGCGATTCGGCACGGCCGCCCGCCGCATCGAACTCCTCGGCACTGAACACACGCCCCCTGAGGCGCGGGCCCCAGCGCTTGAAAAGAGCCCGGGCCCGGGCCACCTCGCAAAGATCGGTGCCGACACCGCGGATCACGGGGCCCTCTTGAGCGGCGCAAGCTCCCAGATCAGCTGTTTCACACCCACCGTGTTGAATTGGATCCTCACCCGGTGGGCTCCCGGCGCACCGCTGATGGAAAGCAGGCGCCCCCTGCCGAACTTGTCGTGCATCACAGAGTCGCCGACCTGCGCCGGTCTCTCGGGCTCGACCTGGCTGTCATCATCCCATCCGGGAATGGCATCACTCTCTTCGCGGGCGAAGCCGCCGCCACCGGCGGTGAACGCCATGGCCCTCGACTCAAGACCCCTATCCTCGATGTCGACGAGCCTCGAAGGAATCTCGGCCAGGAAGCGCGAGGCCCTCAATTCCCGCGGGAGGCCGGCCACCAGGCGGCGTTCGGCCCGGTACAGGGTGAGCGTGTCACGGGCCCGGGTGATGCCCACATACATCAGGCGCCGCTCCTCCTCCAGGGCCCGGGGGTTCGAGAGGCTCCTGAGGTGCGGCATCAATTCCTCCTCGAGGCCGATGAAGTGCACGTGGTCGAACTCCAGGCCCTTGGCGCTGTGGAGGGTCATCAGGGTCACGCCGCGCGCGTCGCCCTCGGCGCTTTCCGTCTGCGACACTAGGGCACTGTCGGCCAGGAAAGCCTCCAGGCCCCCGGTGCCCGATTGGTCAAATTCCCCGGCTGCGGTCAGCAGTTCCTGCACGTTCTCCAGCCTTTCGCCGCCCTCTGGATCCTCCTTCAGGTAGGCCTCATAGCCCGAGGCCTCGATCACCCGGAGCAGTGTCTCCCGCACCGAGGGGCTCCCCGTGCAGGACTCGAGGATGTCAATGAAGGCCTTCAGACCCCGCCGGGCCCTGTCGGTGAGACCCGGAACTGAGGCGCCCGACCGAAGGTACGGCAGGGCCGGCATCCGCGCAGCCCGCGCCGATTCGGAAACAGCCTCCAAGGTGGTCTTCCCCAGGGCCCTCTTCGGCGTGTTGACCACCCGGAAGAAGGCCAGGCCGTCGGCTGGGTTGGCCAGGAGCGACAGATAGGCCAGAAGATCCTTGATCTCGCGGCGGGCGTAAAAACTCACCGCCCCCACCAGGCGGTAAGGAATGCCGCGCTCCCTGAGCATCCGTTCCAGGAGGCGGGTCTGGGCGTTGGTGCGGTAGAACACGGCGTGGGCATTCCAGGGATTCCCTGAGCGTTGCGAGGCTATGAGTCTGGTGGCCACTTCACGGGCCTCCTCACGTTCATCAGCCGCGATCACCAGCTTCAGGAGCTCGCCGTCGCCCCTTGTGGCCTTGAGTCCGCGCTCCTTGCGCTCGGTGTTGTTGCGGATCACGGCAGAGGCCGCCTTCAGGATGTTGCCGGCGCTGCGGTAGTTCTCCTCGAGAAGGACGACCTTGGCGCTCGGGAAATCCCGCTCGAAGTCGAGGATGTTGCGGATGTCGGCCCCGCGCCATGTGTAGATGGCCTGGTCGGGGTCCCCGGTGGCACAGACCCTCCCATGATGGCCCAGGAGCTTCACAATCTCGTACTGGAGGCGGTTGGTATCCTGGTACTCGTCCACCAGGAGATGCTCGCTCATCGCACGGGTCCATTCGAGGGCGGCGGCGTTCGACCTCAGGAGGCGCACGGCGCGCATCAAGAGGTCGTCGAAGTCCATCGCGTTCGAAAGTTTGAGACGCGTGTCGTACAGGGCATACAGCTCGGCCCAGAGTTTCTCTCGATCCGTCAGGGCCGCCGCCATCACCTCCGCAGGCAGGAGCCCCTCCTGCTTGTGCAGACTGATGCCATCCAGCAAACTGCGTTCCGAGGGGGACTCCAGGGATTTCTCCTTGAGGATATCTGCCAGGAGTTTCAGGCTTTCATCGCGGTCGTAGATGCTGAAGCCCGGGGTGAATCCCGCCTCGGCCGCGAACCGGCGGAGAATCCTGGCGCACAGGCTGTGGTAGGTGCACAGAAGCACGTGGTTCGGACCCACCAGCGACTCCACCCTCTCGCGCATCTCGCGCGCCGCCTTGTTGGTGAAGGTGATGGCCAGGATCCCCGAGGCCCTGGCTCCGCGCGCCAGAAGCATGGCCACGCGTCGGGTGACAACCCGGGTCTTGCCTGTGCCTGCGCCGGCCACCACCAACAGGGGACCGTCCCCATGAAGGACGGCCTCCCTCTGGGCCTCATTGAGGCCATCCACAAGACCTGCATCCCCGGCGGTCACTGGATGGGGACGTAGACCACCTTGCCACCCGTCAAGGCAGCCAGACGGTCAAGGAAGGGACTGGTGGCATTGGCGCCGAGAATACCGGCGGCGTTGATGACAACCTTGAGGTCCTTGTTGAGGGTTTCCACCATCTTCAGGATCTCCTCGGAATACTTGCGCATCATGTCTTCCGCCCCTGGACCCTGTCCAAACTCCATCTTGTAGGGCGCACCGTCGGTGACAAAGAAGATGGTGTCCACCTCGATCTTGGGATCGTAGCTCTTCTTCTTGCCGCCACCGGCCTTGGCAAAATCCAGGGCTTCCTTGAGGGGCATATCGGCATGGGTGGGTCCTTCGGCCGAAAGTTTCTGCACCCAGTCACAGGCCGCCTTTACATTCTCGTCCGTCGCCGGAACCATCTCCTTCTTCCACCATTGGCACTTGTCGGAAAACATGATGATGGTGAAGTGGGTGCGTTTACCGATCTCAAGCTTTTCATACTGTTTGGCGGCCTTGGCGGCCTTATCCAGTTCCTTGAGCACATCACAGAGCTTGTCCTTGGCCGTCTGGAACTTCTTCACCCCAGCAATGGGATCGTTGATCATGCTGCCGGTACGGTCGAAGATGAAGATGATCCTCTTGGAGGCGATCTCGACCCCGTAGTACTTGGGATGGACGGTCTTGACCTCCTCGCCCATGCGGATATCGCCACCCTCTCCTCCTGCGAGCTCGGCCGACCAGGCGGCCTGATCAGTGCCATGGTCCTTGCCCGTGATGCGCGAAAGAATGCGGGCGCAATCGACCTTCAACCGGCCGTCTTCCTTCTTCATGCAAGACAGTAGGAAAGTGGTCCCGTCACGTTCCTTGCCCCAGGCATTCCCGACGGCTTCGAGAATCTCCAGACGCACGCGCCAATCGGGGTGGTCGTAACGCGACCGGATCATGTCGAGCATCGACTTGTCCTTGACCTGGGCGATGCTCTTGAGCGCGAGGCCCTGGATGAAGGAGTCCTTGCTGTCCACCAGGATCGCCAGGCGCTCCCGTGCAAAACTGCCCTCGATATCTTTGGCCGCACAGCGCCCCATGTACAGGGCCACTCCCGCCAGCGCATCGGGGTCCGTCTCCTTGGAGACAGCCTCCTTGATCTCTTCAGTCGGCGACACGGGTTCCTCGGCCATTTGGGCAAAGGCCACGGCCCGGACGAGAGAACTGGAATTCTTCCACCCTTCGGCCTTCATGAGGGCCACATCGCAGGTCTTGCTGAGCCCGTCAAGAATCCGTTCGCGGGCCGAGGGATCCTTGAGCGACTTTGCGATCCTCAACAGCTGGGGGTGCGCAATCGAGCGCTCCATCCCGCTGATAAGCGAGACGATGTCCAGCTGAAGGGTCGTGGATTTGATGCTGGTGGCCACTTCCACGAGCTTCTTGGCGGCCTTTTCAGAGTTGAGTCCCGCAAGCTTCTTGCAGTGGGCGAGGATTTGGCTGTCGCTGCCGTCCTTGACGATCTTTCCAGTGGCATCCAGCAGTTCGCTGTCTTCGCCTCCCATGAGGGTGGGAGCAAAGGCAAGGACCGCCAGCAACAGGGTCAAAAGTCTGAAAAGCGATGTCATGGTGGAGTCCCTCCTGTCTACAACGGGCGAATAACGCCCTATAATGGCCATTGCCGGGATGTGTGCCTTCATCTTGGATTATATAACGTTCATTCCCCACCCAAGGTTCATCCAGGGTTCTCATTGAAAAATCCTATCCGACACGTTTACTCCTGGGTCCTTTCTCTCGCGGGATCCCCTTGGTCGACTGCCTGCCTGTTTGGCCTTGCTTTTGCTGAAAGCTCCTTTTTCCCCATCCCCCCGGATGTCCTCCTGGTTGCCCTGGTGCTGGGTGCCCCCTCCAAGGCTTGGCTCTTGGCGGCAAACTGCACGCTGGCCAGCGTTTTGGGTGGGCTGGCCGGGTATGCCATCGGGCACTGGCTCTGGATGGAGGACGGGCATTACACGGCCCTGGCGGAGTGGTTTTTCGCCCAAAGTTGGCTGCACCACATCGACCAAGTCAAATTCACCGAAGTGGCGGGTTACTACGAGCGCTATAACTTCTGGATCGTCTTTGTCGCTGCCTTCACTCCCATCCCCTACAAGGCCATCACCATCAGTGCGGGAGCCTTCGATATCGCCTTCATCCCCTTTTTCATCGCCAGTATTGTGGGGCGCGGCGCCAGGTTTTTCCTGGTGGCCTGGATGCTCAAGACGTGGGGTCCCCCGATGAAGGATTTCATCGACCGCTGGTTCAACCTGCTCTCCGTCGGCTTCGCCTTTGTGTTGATCCTGGGATTCTGGGCTCTCAAGGTGCTGACATGAGAATCGCCGTGGGGATGAGCGGAGGGGTTGATTCGTCCGTCACCGCAGCCCTCCTTCAGCGCGAGGGACATGAGGTGACCGGCATCTTCATGCGCCTGGGCGTCGGCTCCGGGGACGGGGCTGAACGGCGTTGCTGCTCCCTCGAGGATGGCCGCGATGCCGAGCGTGTGGCCCGCATGCTTGGCATCCGCTTTTACGATCTCGATTACAGGGCGGCATTCCGCGAGAGCGTCATCCAGGGATTTGTCGAGGGTTATCTCAGGGGTGAGACGCCCAATCCCTGCGCCACCTGCAACCGCGACGTGAAATTCGGAGTCCTTCTCAAGCAGGCCCTGGATCTGGGTTGCGAGGCTCTCGCCACCGGTCACTACGCCCGGATTGTGAATGGGGCCCATGGTCCCCTCCTGGCCAGGGGCCTGGATCCCCTCAAGGATCAGAGCTATTTTCTTTTCCCCATCCCCCGCGAGAATCTGGGGCGAATCCGATTTCCCCTGGGCGGCCTGTCCAAGAAGGAGGTTCGCCAGATCGCCCATGAACTGGACCTGCCCACCAAAAAGAAAAGCGAAAGCATGGATATTTGTTTTGTCGGTCAGAACGACTATGCCGATGTTTTGGAGAGGGAAAGGCCCGGCTCCCTGCATCCCGGGGATATCCTCCATGCCGACGGCCGGAAGCTGGGGCGTCATGAAGGGCAGGCCCGACACACCATCGGTCAGCGCAGGGGGTTGGGCATCGGGGGAGGGGATCCCCTCTTCGTGATTGGCAAGGACGTTGGCACCAACACCGTGACCGTGGGACCCAGGGAAGCCCTCCTGACATCGCGCCTGACCTTTCGTGTCCACGCCTGGCATTCCCGCCCCAGCCGGGGCACGAGGGTGGGCGTGCAGATCCGCTACAACGCCCCGGCCCTGGAAGCGGTGGTTGACGAACCCGGAGAGGACGGCGGACTGGCCTCCCTGACATTCATCAACCCCGAGGAGCGGACCTCGCCGGGCCAGGCGGCAGTGGTATATGATGGCGACACCGTCCTGGGAGGCGGCTGGATCTTGGAAGGAGGCTGACATGTCGAGCGTGGAACAGGACAAGATGGCCGTGGCTTTCGTCAACAATTCCATCAAAGCGGAAGGCACCTTGCATCTTCCGCCCGGGAGCCGTCTCAGCGATTTCATCAATCGCAACCGCCAGTTCCTGCCTATCAGCGATGTCAGCTATACGGAACTGTCCTCGGGCAAGGTTCTCCACAAGGCATCCTTTGCCCTCCTGAACCTCGAAAACTTCCACTCCATCATCCCCACAAAGGCGGGGCAGGTGAAACGTCAGCTCAAGAGCAGGGTCACCATCGGCGAAATCATGACGAAAAACCTGCTGACGGCGACCCCCCACACCTCCACCCAGGAGGCCTTCAAGATCATGAAGGACAAGGGGATCCACCACCTGCCCGTGCTGGAAAAGAACAAGCTGATCGGCCTCGTTTCGATGAGCGATGTCCGCATGTATCTCCTGCACCAACCCACGGATCCCGTGCGCAACTTCATGAAAACCAAGGTGTATGTGATCGGTTCGGGCGAGGATTTCCAGGATGCCGTCCGCAAGATGGTGGAATACTCCGTGAGCTGTTTCCCCGTGGTGGATGACAAAGCTCTTGTCGGGATTGTCACCGAGAGAGACCTGTTCAAGCATATTTCGCGCGAGTGGCTCTGATCCCCCCTGCGGGCGCCCTTGTGGACGCCCTCACACTCCTGCACGAGCTTGTCAGGCAGTCCCTGGAACATGAAGGACGGGGGCGGAGAGTGGCCCTGCACGAAACCCTGCGATGGGCCCGACTCACCGCCCCTCCCCTCTTCTGGCCGGCGATGCTGGTCGGGGCTGCCTCTGGTGCTGCCTGTACCGGACTCGATTCCGCTTCCCTGCGCCTGGCGGCCCATCACCTTCCCCCGCTCATCGCCACCCTCCTGGTTTTGTCCAGGATTCTTCCCCGGGCCGCCGCCGAGGACAGGCAACTTTCTGAAGCCGAGGCCCCGGTGGCCTTGGAGGCCCTGGGGGTGGACTCCACCCTGGTGTTCGCCCTTCCCAGGACCCTGGCCATCCTCCTTTCCGTGCCCTGTGTGGCAGCCCTGTGCGGCCTGGCCTTCACCGCCGCGGCTCCTTCCGTGCCCCTCTTTGGCGATCCCTGGGTCCTGGCCACTGCCGTGGTTCAAACCATGGCGGGAGCGCTGGTCGTGGCCGCACCCGCCTGCCATCTGCGCAAGGCTGACGCCTCGGAATCCGCCCTGGCCTGCCTGCTCATTGCCGGACTTTCGGCCACTCTTTCGATGCCATGAAAACGATCAGCCGCCCACCTCTGATCGAGGCTCTGGGGGCCCGCCTCCCAGGCCAACTGGCTTTGAATGGATTGATCTGGGAACAGGGCCTGCACAAAGTGCCGGCCTCCCACGGCATCCCCGACACCGTTCTCCTGAGGATGCTCGCAGGTCTTGAACCCCTGGCGATGGGCGCGATCCGCTGGAATGGGCTTGATGTCTGGCAGATGAATGCCGACGAAATCTCCGCCCGCAGGTTGCGCTACCCCTTTGTGCCTCGGGCCGGTGGTCTCCTCCCCCACATGACATTGGCCGACAATGCGGCCCTGCCTCTGATCTACCACACCCGGGAGCCCCGCGAACGCGTCGAGCACAGGGTCGGGGAACTTTTTGAGCGTTTTGGGGTCTCGGAGTGGGCTGAAAAAATTCCCGGGGATGTTCCCCTGGCGATCAGGCGTCGGACCTCCCTGGCCCGCTCCTTGACTTCCACCCCTTCCGTCATCTTCCTCGAGGCCCCCTTTGAGGGAGACCCTGATCTCTGGAAGCCCCTGGAATCCATAAGGACCGAATTCGACTTTTCCGTGCTGCTGACAGGCGAGGTCCCAGCGGAAACCCCCCTGACGGGGACGTTAGAATGGACGGAGCAACCATGAAATCAAGCCGCAGCGACCGCATCGCCTCCCTCGTTCTTCTGGCCACCATCGTCTTGTTGATGGCCTTCGTCTGGCGTCTGGCGTCCCGCCATGGCTGGACAGAGGGCCGTACGACCGTGGAGTTCCTTCTGCATCGGGGTCACGGCCTTGAAACCGGTAGCGAAGTCAGAGTCATGGGCCTTTCGGGAGGCCGTGTCGATTCGCTCGACATGGAGGTCTTTGACGGTAGCCGCAGGATCAGGGTCGTCACCTCCATCCCCAACCGCCTGGCGTCCAACCTGAGCCCGATGAGCACGGCAGTGGTGGTCGCACTTCCAGGGGAACGTCCCCGCATTGACATCGACCCGGGTCCGCTGGATGCTATCCCGGAGTCCGGCACCCTGACCCTGGCTTGCAAGGAGCCTGAGGATCGGGCCTTGGCCTTCGACGCCATGGTTGAAAGCGGCCGGGCTGTGGTGGAAAAGCTTGACAGGGATCTCGGCCCCGTGCTGACCGGCCTGAGAAATGTGGTCGAGGAAGTCGAAGGTGCCGTCGGCAACTTCCAGAAGCCGGACTCCGACATGGGGCGCATCATCAAGTCGGCACGCACCGTGGCTGAAAACATGGAACGGCCCAGCCAGCGGCTCGCCCGATTGACCGAAGACGCCGATGCCTTCCTTCGCCAGGGAAGCGACATCATGGACGCCCTGAGGCGTAGTTGGATCCTCAACAAGCTCATCCAGGAAAAGGAATTCCGCCCGGAGGACACCTTGCAGCTGGCAGAGGACGGGATTTATGGATTGGAATAGGTTCTGCCCGGCCCTTCTCCTTCTGGCTGCCGCCTGCGACAGTGCTCCCGTTGTGAGGGCCGAGGTGTTGCCCCGCGGCGCCTTCAGCCACTACCGCGAAGCTATGAAGTCCCTGGAAAGGGTTGACACCGTTGGCGCGGCTTCCAGTTTCAGGGAAGCGGAACACCTGGCCCAAGTGGAAGACGACACATTTCTTCGGCGGACCTGCCTCTTTGAATTGGCCCGGCTGCACACCCGGGCCGGCAACCTGCCCGCCGCGCGACGGATGAACGAGGCCTGCAGAGAATTGTCCCCTCCTGGCGGAGACAGGCTCTCTTGGCAGGCCGATATGCTCTCGGCTGAATTGTGGGATGGAGATCCTGTGGCTGCCGTCGGCACTCTCGAGGAACGCCTCCCGGCACTGGTGGAGGACCTTGATGAACTGGCCCGGGCCGCCTTTCACCTGCAAAGGGGAGTTCTGTACAGGAAAGCCGGCAATGGGGTGCGGGCCCGCGAAGACCTACTTTTGGCCAGGGACCTGTTTGCCGCTGAAGCTTCTCCCGAAGGTCTGGCCGCATCGCACGCGGCACTGGCAACCCTGGAGTATGTCTCGAACCACAAGAACGAGGCCCGGAACCATTGGGAAAGGGCCCGCGACCTCGACAGGGCCCTCCGTCGCCACGGTCCCTTGGCCTCCGACCTGGCCGGGTTGGCCAAGATTGAGGCTGAATCAGGCCGCGAAGGGAATGCCCTGCTCCTGAGATCCCAGGCCCTTCAGATCCATTTGGAACTTGGCAACAAGGAAAGAGCCCTTCAGGATGCCCGGGAATGCCTGCGACTGTGCGAGAAACTCAACCTCGACAAGAGGGCCGAATCGTTCCGCAAGCATATTGAAACCCTCGACAAGCCGGCCTCCCCCGGACCCTGAGGCCGACCTCGGGTCCAGGGGGCCTTGAATTTATTCCTCGGACGGTTCGTGGTTGCGGTGTGGACGGTCTCCGTGACCTTCCTTCATCTTCTTCATCTTTTCGTGCATCCTGTCCAGACGTTCCTTGATCTCTTCCTCGGAGAGTCCCTCTTCCTTCCATTTCTTGATCATCTGCTCGCGTTTGGCCTTCATCGATTCTTGACGATCCTCTTGGCTGTCCTCCCGGCGTTCCTCGCGCCGTTCATGGCGCTCCTCCATCATGTGGCGGCAACGCTCGCGGATCTCCTCATCGGAAAGCCCTTCTTCCTTCCACTTCTTGACCATTTTCTCGCGCTTAGCCTTCATCTCATCATGGTGGGCCTTCATCTTTTGGATGCGGGCCTCGATCTCCTCTGAGGCGACGCCTTCCTTTTCCCAACGTTTCCTGAGCATCTCCAACTTATCCTCGACCTTTTCGTTCAGCTTGGCCTCGAACTCCTCGCGAAGCTGCTGCTTGGCTTCCTCTTCGGTGTAGCCAGCCTCCATCAACTCCTCGATCCGTTCACGGAGCCCTCCACCCTTTTCATGCCGGCGCTCCTCGCCACATTCGTGGGATGGTTCGCATGTTTCTCCGCCAAACAGGCCGGAGGGGATTAGCAGGATGGCGCTCATCAGAAATGGGGTGATGGTTTTCATGGTCGTGCCTTTCGTTGAGACATCATGAAAATCATATGCCATCAATCCAGTCGTCCATTGGCATTGTCGCAACTCGTTTGATAGCAATGATTTGCGATGATATGCAGATCGAGATTTTTCGGCCATTGTTGGTTTTTCCTACAACCAATCAACTTAATTTAAAAAACCTGTTGTCGGTTCCCCCGGACCCGATGGGAATGCGCACGGGATGCTGGCAACGCGGGCAATGCCCCGCATACGCGGTTCCCTCGGCATTCTTGTAAATCCTCAGGTAAACGCCACAGCAATCAAATCGCACGCCAACATAGGGTCTTTTTTCCTTCACGGGGCCACCTCGAGCCACCATTGATCCTGTTTCCATGTGGCCACAAAGGGGATGTCCCCGCTGTCGATGGCCTCATCGGAACAGTTGAAATGAAAGCGACCTCGAGCGAATTCCGGTCTTTTTTCCTCCAGAGCGAAGCTGAGCGCCAGCAACCGAGAACGAATCCGTTGGAACCGGTGCTCCAATCCGGAATCCATAGGCAAGGCTTCCCCCTCTCCATCCATGATGGCCTGACAATGGGCCTCCAGGGAATCCTCCAGCGCATCGCCAGCCGACGAGGTCAGCCCCCACCATCCTAGGAGCGCCAAGGCCACAGCCATGGAAATCCACTTGATCAAGCGTGGGCCTACTGCAATTTGGCAAGGCGCTGGATGGCCAGGGGCCTCAGTTGGTTGCGCCCTTCACGATTGCGAGCCACCGCTTCAAGATGCTCGATCGCCTTGGCTTTGTCTCCCCTGGAAAGATAGATCTCCGACAGGTACCAATGCGTCCGAGGTTCAGTGGGATCCAAGGTCAGGAGCCTGAGAAAGGCATCCTCCGCCAGCTCAGGCATCGACTGCACATGATAGGCGTAGGCCAGGTTGTAGAGATATTCATGATTGCCGGGAGTGAGCCCGGAGGCCTTCTGGAAGCACTTGATGGCTTCATCCCAGCGCTTCATTCCGGCCATCGTCACACCCATATCGTTGTGGGTCGGCGCATGGTTGGCATCAAACTTGAGCACTCCCATGTAGGCCTCAAGGGCGTCGTGGGGTTTCCCCAAGACCCGGCAGGCCGTGGCCTTCTTGAACAAACGTTCAAGCTCCAGGGACTCCTGACTGTTGAGAGGACCAAGAGAGAACCGCTCACTGACCCTGCTGATGCCGTGGCCGGCCTCATCCTCAAGGCTCAGCCTCAACCGGAACTGGTGACCGCTGAGTCCATCGAGGCTCCAGTAGTACTTTCCTGAGAGGGGACCCTTCGCCAGGGGCTTCCAGGTCTTGCCATCATCTGCACTCCATTCAATGACAACCTCACGGCCCTCGGCATGGGTCTCAACACCGTGCCATACGACCTCCAGGGGTCTGGAGCTGGAATAACGTTCGGATCCGAGCGGGGCATCAATCACCAATTCGGGGGCTACCGTGTCCACCAAACAGCGGGCCTTGGGAGCGTCTCCGCTCTTGGGAAGCTCTTCACCCGTGCCGGGCTTGCTCACCGCGACGGAGTAGAAGCCGTAGCGTCCATCGCGGGGAGCCTTCCAGGTCAGCTCCTTGGAACGGGTGCTTCCCGCCAGGAGCCAGGTCTGGCCCTCATCAAGGGTGTAATAAATCTCGTAGTGGCTGAATTCCCCTTCCATGAAACCCTCGCTGGCCATGGACATGGGGATTTCGCCCTGCCTGACAAAGGGGGGAACCGACAGGTTGGAGACGGGTTGCACCACCAGCGGACCGAGTTGGAACACCACATCCTCAGGGGTGCCGGCATTCCCTGCCGCGTCGATGGCCTGGAGGCGGATGCGGTACTCCTCCCAGGGGGAATTGGGAATCTCGAGGGCCCAGCTGTCGGCATCCGCCACACGGGCCACTTCCGTCCAGCTCCGACTCTGGGGATTGAAGGAGCTCAGGAGCACATGGTCCAGCTTGCCCGCGTCGGTGGCTTTCCAGAACAGTCTCTTGAGGTCCCTGGGTCGCGCGGCCAGCTCCAGGCGCGTGCGGTCCACTGTCAATCGGGGAGCTTC
>JBFWNO010000008.1:0-48211 GCA_050251015.1 Planctomycetota bacterium | reverse complement strand
CGTCCCATACCACCTGGGCATCATTGACATGGGGGTTCAACAACTCGGCAAGAATCTGCACCCTCCGATGCCCATGATGCCAGTCGAAGTACCTATTCACTTCATTGAACCGGAGGGGGTTCCCCCCCCACACTGGGATGTTGAATTGATGAACCGGCGCCCAAGCATGGTAGTGTTTGGCGTCATAGCCACAACGCCAAGCACGCAGAAAATCCCTCAGGCCCCTTATGGAATGGTGAAAGCGATTCAGTCGTCTTTCCTTAACCATGTCTTGGGCCATCTGGAGTGATTCCGTCATTGAAAACAACGGCTCACCACGGATCAAAGTGCTGGGTCCGGTTGCCGTTCGGTATGAAAAATAAGCGGGATGGTTATTTTCAGATTGGGAGGGAATCACCACAAAGGGGCCATCCATCTTTTCATCGGAACGATTGTAAGCCCGCATTCTGACCATTCCTGGTGCCTGGACCAGCGCCGCCAGTACCGACTCGGGTGCCATGTTGATATCCACCCTCATGGCCGGCACCGAGTAGACCTCATTAAACAGGTAGTGCCGGTTTCCATGCTCTTCAAAAAAGCCGGGGACGGCAGGTTCACCCAATGGAGGCCCAGGGCGAATTCCCCTCCTGAACACCCAAGCCGGCTCCAGGTATGGATCCACGGTGGCCAGCTCACGGAACTCCTCCACGATTGCCCTTATATTGGCCTCCGTTATTCGGGGAATGGTGGATCCATCGGCATACAGCCATGTTCCATTGATCGCCAGCCTGCCGGATTTGTCCATCCAACTGCGCACATAACTCTCGACCACACTCAAGACCGATTCCACACTATGAAACCCACCGGATTGTCGGACATCCAGAATTCGATCTCCTAATGCCGCTTCCGAAGATATGGGACTGCCGCTGGCATTGAGGGGGTGGTTTCCACTGGGATTGAAATCATCAAAGCGCAAGCCTGGTAACTCGGCCTCCGCTTGGCTGGCCGCCAGGTTCAGGGGGCTGTCGATAAGCCCCATGTTCGTGCTTCTGTCAAAATTGTAGGTCTTGTCCACCCTGATCATCGCCCTGTATTTGTGGAAGTTGCCCCAGGCATTCAAGAATCTCACCAGGGGAATATTGAAGGGATGCGTCTTGTCGTTGGCGGCGTAATTCAGGCCCTCCTCGATGCCGAGCCTTGTTCCCTCAGCACCCTCACCAGCCTCCACTCCGGCATTGAGATCGAAGCAGGGAACCGTGACCCGCAGTGTGCAGAGTTGATCGGGGGCATCCATGACGTTTCTCCATGTCACCCCCCTCAGTGCAGCTCCATCCTGAACTACCACACTGCGTGACAAACCGGGCTCCGCGATGGCCAGGGATGGTGTTCGGTCCTGGTCCAAGGACATCGGTGAAAGACGGCCATCGCCATCAAGATCCTCACCGCTGTCCAACACGCCGTTACGGTTGCGATCCTCTCCAGCGCTCGAAAGGCGCATGGGAAAGGCAAGATTTCTTTCCGGCTTGCGCCCCACACTCGCAATGGCCTGGGTCCCCTTTTCAAGTCCACTGCGGGCGGATAACGTGGCCTTGGCAAGAGAGACGAATCGTGAGGATAATTGCATTCCTTGCCGGCTTCGAGTGGCAAAATCGAGGGCAATAAAAGCCAAAATTCCAAGCAAACCCACAACGATGACAAGGATGAAGCCCCGCTTTCTATGATTCATGCTCGAATTGGAAATAGAAAAATAATGTTTGATGAATGACTCCTAATATCACAACTCGATCAAATAATATGCCAATTTTGTTTTCGATATAAACCATTCAATATCAATGCTTTACGGTTGTTTGTAGACTTTATATTTTTATTTTTATATCATTTATTTATCACTTATGGTGCCCCGTTAACCCAGAATCGAGATTGTTAACTGCCTACCTCCAAAGCTCCCAAAGCCTGTTGCAGATTCTCAACCATTCGCCCGACAGATCCCACCCCCTCCTGGTGGAGTGGCGACTCCAGCACGCGCGCTCGGAAGAGATCATGGCATCAACAGCCCCCCTCACCCTTCGCGATCGAAACCGTCTCGACGCGCTTCAAACCTGCCTTAGGGACCCCCATCTGAAAATACTGCACCTGGCGATGTGGTCGGAGTGCCCTGCCATCAGACGACAACCATGGGAGTGTCATCGAATTCTCAATGCCATGATTGCGTGCTTGGACATCAACACAGATGACCACATCCGCCTTTTGGTGGCATCATTTGAAATGGAAGCGAAATCCTTCGCACCTCTTCCCAATGAAAGTGAGGGCAACGCTTCAACACTCACGGAGTTCATCGATCCCTCCCACCCTCGATACGTCGACTCCCTTATCAAGGCGATAACCACTCTATTGCGCATCGGGAGTCGCCAACTACCAAAGTCTCTGCTTCAAGCGGCTGAATCCATCTCATCAAATCCCGTCGTGGCCTCAACGCTTCTCAATGCAAAAATTGTGACCGCATTCCGCTACCGTGATCTTGCCAGAATCGACGATGCCATTAGGGAATTTGAGGTTTTCGCCACCGACAACCCCGATGCCTCAGCGGCCTTATCGGCCATCAAGTGGCGAGAACACTATGAAAACTTCGAAGCGATTTATGAAGGCCGTGAACCGCCCCACGCTTCAACCCCCGCGCACCGCCTGCAAGTCATCAAGGCCGAGGCTGCCTTATTGGAACGAAACCCAAATAAGGCCATGAAGATCCTCTCCAACCCTGAACCAGGAATGTCTCCTGCTTTTAGCGAGTGCCTGAAACTGATCGCCCTGGGAGCCATGGGCGATGTCTCCAGAATGCGGTCTCTGATGAACAGCGCACAATATCCAATTTGGCCCACCATCGAACTCCAATGCCTTGTACAGGAAGGGCGATGGTCTGAAGCCAAGATCCTGCATGAACATTTGCGTCAAGATGCCTATGAACTGGAATACCTGAACTCAGACCGCAACATTCTTGCAGGGATCACGCCTCTTGACTGGATACGATTGGAGAACCTCGTAATGAAGGGCCCTTCTTCAACAACATTGGGAAAGAACCCTATGGCCCAGCCCTTCAAATCCACCCCTCCCGCACTGGGTATTTGGTTTGGCAAAAGCCACCGCTTGGCGAGAGCGCGCCAGCAATTGGAAAGACTATCGAGCGCCGACATCCCCGTGACTGTCATAGGCCCCTCGGGCTGCGGCAAGAGCCTGGCGGCGAGGCTTTTGCACGAATCCGGCTCCCGATCCAAGTACCCCCTCGTGTTTGTCACCTGCGCTTCCATCATGGAGTCGCTCATGGAATCCGAGATCTTTGGCCATGTCAGGGGCGCCTTCACTGGGGCCCACCAGGCCAGGGTGGGCCTTTTAGAATCAGCGGGCAAGGGCACCGTGGTCTTGGAGGAGATCGGCGATCTACCCCTTAGGATCCAGGCAATCCTCTTAAGGGTCCTCGAAGAACGCCAAGTCAGACCTCTTGGCTCCTCGAAGTTCCGGCCCCTGAACTGCCGCTTTGTGGCCACCTCTTCGACACTCCTAGAGACCTTGGTCGAAAAGGGACGCCTCAGAAACGATCTGATGTATAGGCTCAACGCCGCTGTGGTCAGCATCCCATCCCTGGCTTCAAGAAAGGGTGATATCGCCCACTTGGCACGCCACTTTGTATCCGGTACCCGCTGTCATCTGGCTCCTGACCTTCTGAAGGCACTCCTGAAACATTCCTGGCCAGGAAATGTACGGCAACTCAAAAACCTCATGGAACAGATCCTTATGCATTCCCCCGGGAAGCAGATCCTTGGCGCAAACGACATCCCCCAGGAACACAGGCACCTCTTCTGGATCTCCGATCTTCCTCTCTCATCCAGCTGGACCTCCCAGGGTACACGCCTTTCCCCCGGCGAACGCCAACGACGAATCCACCAGCTCGCCGTTGAACAGGGGGCCATCTACCCCAGGGAGTTACACTCCATCTTTCCCAATGCACACATCACTCTCCATCGCGATCTGAAGTCGCTGATGAAGGATGGCAGAATCAAACGCCGCAAGCACAGCCACGCCTACGAGCCGACTTAAAGCTCAATAGGCGTTCTTGCTTCTCCAGCTGAACAGTTGCATGAACAGGATGCGGATGTCGAACCCGAGGCTCCAGTTCTCGATGTAGTAAAGGTCGTACTGAATGCGGGTGGCGAGATCCGTGTTGCCGCGCCAACCGTTGACCTGGGCCCAGCCCGTCATGCCGGCCTTCATCTTGTGGCGCAGCATGTACTTGGGGATGCTTTTCTTGAAGTCGTCGATGAACACCGGACGCTCGGGCCTCGGGCCCACCAGCGACATGTGGCCCATCAACACATTCAAAAGTTGCGGCAGTTCGTCGAGGTTCGTCTTGCGCAGGAAGGCCCCTATGGGGGTCCGGCGGTCATCATCGGCCTTGGCCCACACCGCGCCGGTCTCCTTCTCGGCATCCACCCGCATCGATCGGAACTTGAGGATCTCGAAGGTCTTCCCATCAAGTCCCATGCGCTCCTGACGGTAAAAGACGGGCCCGGGACTGGTGCGCTTGACCAGAAATGCGATCACGATCATTACGGGGCCAAAAACGACGAGGCACATGGAACCCACTACGAGATCGAAGATGCGCTTGAGCACCCTGTTCCATCCCACCAAGGGGGTGTCCTGGAGGGAAATGAGCGGGAGTCCGTCGAGTTCCTCCACGCTCACCCTGAGGGTCTTGAGATCGGTGAGGTCGGGCACAATCCGCACATCGGCCGGCACCGTGCTCAGCTGGTCCATCAGGGGGCCGAGCCGGGCCTGCTCTTCGCGCGGGAGGGCGATGAGCACTTGATCCACGTCGAAACGCTCGGCCAGGGCGGCCACTTCGTCGAGGCGACCTAAGACCGTCACATGATCGACATCGGCGCCGGTGGGCAACGAGTCATCGGCGAAACCCACGGGCTTGAGGCCGGTCCAGCGGTTATCACGGATCTTAGCGAGCACCTGCCGGCCGGCCATGCCGGCTCCCACGATCAGCACATGGCGGAGATTGAAACCCCGGCGACGAAGCTTCCTGAGCAGACTGCGGCCCAGGGCATGGGTGAGACCCAGCCAAAGGGTGAGCCAGAGGGCGAACTCCAGCACAAACTCCCGGCTGGCACTGAAACTCCGGTCCCAGAAGGCCGCCACAGTCAGGGACACCACCAGGGCCAGCACACCCTTCGCGAGGTCGAGGATCTCCAGGATCAGGCTTTCACTGCGGCGTGGTCGCCAGAACCCGAAGGCCTTGAAAACAAAGAAGGATGCCAGAAGGCAGACTCCCATCCTCACCCTGTAGGCCCCCCACATCTCCCATGAGGAATGCGTAGCGTCCACACGTCCTGCCAGCATCGACATCACATCAAAAGTGGCGTCAAACTTGTGGACATAGGCCGCCATCCAGCAAAGGGCCACGCCGGCAAGATCGGCCGCCGCAAAGGAACTGGCCGCAATTTGGTGATGGCGCTTCAGCATTCCCCGGACATCTCCTCAACCCTCACATACTTGAGAAAAACATGGAAGCTGGCCGTGGCCGCCGCCACGAAGCCGGGCCATCCATCCAGGAATCCACCCTTGATGACATAGCCCTTGATGAAACGCTGGAGGGGATGGATCAGGGCCCTCAAACGGGCCCTTTTGACCCCTCCCTTCGCCATCTCGCGGGCCTGGGATTCGCTGTAGCGGCGCATGGTGTCGAGTTGATCGCCCAGGTGGCGCTGCATGTGGTGTTCAAGGGGCTCGCGCAAGGGGCGTGTCGGGCCGGAAGGCACCAGCTTGGCATGGGGTTCTCCCTCATAGCGCCCACAACCCTTGCGGTAGAGCCTCAGGGTGTAGTCGGGATAGAACTCGCCGTGCCGGAGCCAGCGGCCCATGTACAGGGTCAGCCTGGGGAGGTCGAAAGCGACTGTTGATCCGGCCTGCGCCACCGCCTCACGGATCTCGCGGGCCAGGGCTTCCGTCACGCGCTCGTCGGCATCGACAATCAGGATCCATTCGTGGGAGGCCAATGTCGGGATGTGGTTGAGCTGGTCGCAGAAGCCCGTCCAGGCCCGGAACTCGACCCTGTCGGCAAGGGCACGTCCGATTTCCACCGTGCGATCGGTGCTCCCCGAATCCAGCAGGATGACTTCGTCGGCAAAACGGACGCTTCGGAGGGCCTCCTCGACCACATGTTCGTTGTTCTTGGTGTAAATACAGGCGGTCAAGCCCATCAACTTTTTCCTTGCCAACCCAGTCGGTGCCAAGCCCTCCTGAGTTTCTCGGCCCGGAACTCGTCGAGCCAGTCCGAGGACTTCAGGCCGGTGACCTTCATGTAGTGGTGCAGGAACCTGTAGCGCCTCAGGAACCCCACCGGGCCCTGTTGGCCAAAGCGCTTTTCATAGGAGCGGTCGAGTCGCAGAAGACTCCTCAGGCGGGCGGAGGGCGGCAGTACGTCGTGCAGCCTGGCGCCGTCGAGATCCACCACCATCCATGGCGACCCGTCCTTGGGAATAAGAATGTTGTCGAGCTGAAGGTCCGGGTGGTCGACGCCCCCGCGGTGGAGGTCGACAAGAGCCCTCAGAAGAGGCTTGAGATCCTCCGGGGCCCCCGACTCCAGTTCCTGGCGCAGGGTGCGGGAGGGCACTTCCTCGGTGAACAGATCGGCACGGTAAAAGATGCCGAAGATTCTTTCGGTGATGGCGGCCAGGGGTCGCACCACAGGGGCCCCACGCTCGCGGGCCTTCAACAGGGTCAGGAACTCCCTCAGTGTCCGGCTGGTGCCGGCGAACAGGTCCCCGAGCAGGTTGCCAAACAACCCCCCATGCCGGAGATGGCGCCTGACTGCCCGCCTGTCATGCCCCAGCTCGATGTATTCGATCCCCCCGCGGCCCCCTGGACCGGCCTGGGTGAAGGCGGACCCGTGGGTGAGGTGTTCTCGGAGAACGCTCTCACCTTGGACGAGGGCCACGAGGCGACCTCCCCGCCGGATGGTCTCGATCGTGGTCATGTCCCTATTGTAACGCTGACCTGTAGAGCCCCTGCTCGCGTATCAGGCGCTCCACAGCCGGATGCAATCCCTCGGGGTGGCGACCTGCGGCCAGGGCGTTACGGATCGCAGATGAAGACTCCGCTCGGGGGGGCACACAAAGGGCTCTCGACAGGAAGGCCTGCGATCCTTCGGGTCCCAAGAGGGATCGGGCTTCATGTGGAAGTTCCAGGGAATGGCCCTCCCTTTGGAACGGCACCAGGTCGGCCAATTCCATGAGGCCGGGAAGATCCTTCCACCGATGCAAGCTGGCTAGCACGTCACCACCGATCAACCAGACAAGCCGGCCCTTGAATAGACGGCGAACCTGCCTGAGGGTGTCGACGGTGAAACTGGGCCCTTGACGGTCCAGCTCCCATGTGCCGACTTGGTGGGGCGTGCCTTCCAGCATGGCCTTCACCATGGCGAGCCTCTGTTGCGGAGAGGCCATGCACTCCTTCAGGGGTTGGCGTCCGGCTGGAACGAAGATAACGCCATCAACTCCCAGTGACTTGGCGGCGGCATTGGCACAGAACAGGTGTCCAAGGTGCGGTGGATCGAATGAGCCGCCTAAAAAGACGGCTCCTGTCATGAACTTCTGCGGGCCAGGGCAGCAACTCCCCTGGCGGTGCGGCCGAGCATGATCCCCACTTCACGGGGTGACCAACCCGCCTGGAGGGCCATGCGGACATAATCCTCCCGGGCCCGGACCAGGTTTTCGGGGCGCCTTTTGCCGTGCATCTCATGGGGAGTCACCGCATGTCGGTGGCAGATGTGCTGGAACAGCGTGCCCAAGTCATCGGCGTGGGCAAAACGCAGGAGTTCACGGATCAGATCGGGACCATCCTGGCCCTGTGGGACCTGGCGGAGGCATCGGACGAGCTGTTTCAAGCGACCCGGCGTGACAGGACGGGAACATAGGGCTGCAAGCGAGGCCGCATCAAGGCGAACCCTCGACTCGAGGAGGAAATCGCGGGCCATCCTCCTCCGGCTCTCAGCATCGGGCATCGCCAACGACAAGGTCAATCCGGACTTGAACCGGGACAGGATCTCAGGGGGAAGGGCTTCAAGGCCGGGGCCTCCCCTGCCGAGCACCAGGAGTGGACGCCCCCGGCGGGCTTCAAGAATGCGCCGTAGGGCCTTCATGATCCTGGGCTTCGAAGAAAACAGCTGGACATCGTCGAGGATGAGGATCGGGGATCCGATTAAAGAAGCTTCGTAGTCCGCGACATTCCCCTCCTTGCAGGCCATCCCCCACCGCTTGGATAGGGAAGTTGCACCCGTGATTTGGGCTTCGCGACCGAAAATGGCTCGGGTCATGAAGGTTTTCCCGGAGCCGGCCGGTCCCGAGACAAACCAGGTTCCCTCCGTTGCGTCCCTGCAGGCCTCCAACTGGGACCAGGCAAACCGGTTCCAATCACCCCGGAGAGGGACCTCGGTGGCTTTGCGACGCGGGCTGCGCTGGTGGAATTCCAACGACCCGGAGGCCTCAAGGGTCGACACCAGCTCCGCGTGCCTGAGTCGGATCCATGTTTCTACAAAGGGGCCAGCCACGTTCAAACGCATGTGGCCCGCCTGGACCTGGAAGGACCACTGCCCCCTGAGGGTGCCTTCGCGGCTGAGATGGTCGATGAGCTGGCGGATCATGGCAGGGGTCTCAGACATGGGGCCGGAAGTTTAATGATCCCGTGCCGACATGCAAGCGGGCAACTCATGTCAGACGAATTGTCAAGACCCCCGTTACCCTTTCAGGAATTTTCATCAAGAGGTACATCGAACTCCATATCGGCATCGAACACCAAGCGCAGGGAGGAATCGCCCCGGCCGAAATCCCACACATCGTGCCTGACACGACCCGAGGGGAGCTCATTCTCACCGAGAAAATCGCCTGTCATTCCCTTCATAATGGCTTTGCGTATTGATAGTGTGACAGCATCGATCCTGAAGACATCCCACTGGATCTCGCTTCCGTTGTCTTTTAACTCCGCTTGAGGGGGCCACTGAAGCAAGCCCCTCCTGATATCTGTCACGGTCCCCCCCCCCAACATATCGAGCGGCCTGGAGGGATCCAATTCAGAAATCACGGGTTCCTTGCCTGTGAAATCTTCCAAAACAGCCTTCTGGGGTACGAGGGTCAAGGTGAAGAGTGTCCCCGTGAGGGCTTTATCCCCGGTAAAAACCACTCGGCCGCGCTTTCGGTCCACAAGAAGTTCAAAATTAAACACCCTCGTTTCTTCCCCAGATTTCAAGGTGCCGACCCCTGTTGCAGCAAGAGTTGACCATCCGTGCCGTCGCTCCAATATGCGCACTATGGCGGCTTTATCGCGAGGCCCTACATAAGGAGGAAGGATGGCAAATGACGGGTTGGCATTGAAACAGCATGAGGTCAAGAGCCCCAAGACAAGGATCGCCCGATTCACAGAAACAGCCTTTCCAGGGTTGAGGCCACACCTTCCTCTTGATTGGAAGGAATAATGTCATGTGCCTGGGCCAGGCATTCGGGGCTGGCGTTGGCCACCGCAAAGGCCTTGCCGACTTTCTTCAGGAGAGGAACATCATTGATGTGGTCACCAAAGGCCACCACTTTCTCGGCGGCAATTCCGAGCCTCGATTCGATATCCTCCAGGATTTCCGCCTTGCCGCGGCAGGCAGGCATGATCTCCACAAACTCCAGGGTGGAATCCTGGAATCCGGTGAATGCCGAAAAGGGGAATTGTTCCACGTAAATCCCGGGATGGGCCCTGATTTCGGAGACCAATGACCCATGGTGGTCCGGATCGCCAAAGAAGGAAATCCTCGGCAGGGGACGCTGGGGCCAAGCATGGTCGGCCTCCACCCGGCGGGCCTTGTGCAGGCCTAGCTCCAGCTTTCGGCCCACATCCTCATGCCGGACGATCCTGATGAGCCTTTCTTCGCCGGTGTAGACAATGTGATCCGTGCCCATGTCCTCAAGCTTCAAGCGCAGAGATCCCGCGAGCGACCATGGAAGCAGGAATTCCCTCACGGTGCTTGATGTATCGAGATCATGGATCAGGCAGCCATTGAAGGCGGCCAGCAAGGGATGCACCTCAAGTCCCTTCACGGCTTGCAGAGCCCCGAACAGGGGTCGCCCTGTGGCCACCATCACGGGTATCCCCTTCCTTTTCAGGGAGGAAAGGACCCTTTTGGTTTCTTCACCCACCGTGCCGTCAGGAAGCAGGAGCGTGCCGTCCAAATCCACAATCGCGGCCTCAAAACGCATGATCTCATGCTAACAGATGGGGTCGTAGGACAGGGTCCGTGCTTGACGCCATCAAGCCTTCGCGGCTATTCTCGAAAAAAGAGGCAAGGAGCGCATGGGCAAGAATCTCGTTATTGTGGAGTCGCCGGCCAAGGCCAAGACCATCAACAAATTCCTCGGGAAGGATTTTGTGGTGGAAGCTTCCATGGGCCACATCCGCGACCTGCCCAAGCGCAAACTGGGCATTGATGTCGAGAATGGTTTCGCTCCCCAGTACCAGACAATCCGTGGGCGGGGCAAGGTGCTTGCCAAGCTCCGCAAACTCGCCGAACGGGCCGATATCGTTTACCTGGCGCCCGACCTTGACCGGGAAGGGGAGGCCATAGCCTGGCATCTCATGCACGCCCTGGAACTGCCCAAGGGCAAGTTCATGCGCATCACCTTCAATGAAATCACGGAAAAAGCCATCAAGAGCGGGATCAAGAACGCTGGGGCCATCAACATGGACAAGGTGAATGCCCAGCAAGCCCGTCGCCTGCTCGACCGTCTAGTGGGTTACCGCCTGTCGCCCCTTCTCTGGAGCAAGTTGGCCAAGGGACTCAGCGCAGGCCGGGTGCAATCCGTGGCCGTGCGGATGATCGTCGACCGCGACAGGGAAATCGAGAAATTCAAGAGCGAGGAATACTGGACCGTGTCGGCCCAGATGGCGCCGCAAGGAACGAAGACCGCCTTCGAATCCCAGTTGGTGAAGCTCCATGGCCGCGAGCTCAGGCGCGGAGCGGAACAGGCAGAGATCTCCCTGCAAAACGAGGAGGAGGCCCACAAGGCCGTGGCGGCCCTCAAGGGAAAGAGCGCCAAAATCGGTTCGGTGGAAAAGAAGAAAAGGCAGGAAAACGCCCGCCCCCCCTTCACCACATCCACCCTCCAGCAGGCCTGTTCCATCCGGTTCAACTTCAGCGCCAAGAAGACCATGATGCTGGCCCAGCAACTCTATGAGGGGGTCTCCCTCGGTGGCGAGGGCAGTGTCGGTCTCATCACCTACATGCGTACCGATTCCGTCCGGCTGAGCGACGAAGCCATCGAGGAATGCCGCGAGCATGTCCTCAATACCTATGGCAAGGAATTCCTCCCTGAAAAGCCGAACAAGTACAGGGCTAAGAAGGCCGCCCAGGAGGCTCACGAAGCGATCCGCCCCTCGACCATCCGCCGCAGGCCCGAGGACCTCAAGGCCTACCTGAGTGCCGACCAGATGAAGCTCTACACCCTGATCTGGCGGCGCACGGTGAGCTCCCAGATGGCCCCCGCGCAGATTGCCCAGACCAGTGTCGACATCGCCATCGGCGACAGCACCTTCCGCACCAACGGCCGCGAGATCCTGTTCCCGGGCTTCCGCAAGCTCGAGGGAGCCGACCTTGATGAGGAAGCCGGCTCCATTCTTCCCGAGCTCAACGAGGGCCAGGATCTGGATGTTCTCTCGATCGATCCCCTCCAGCACTTCACCTCCCCTCCACCCCGTTTCAACGAAGCCAGCCTCGTCAAGGAACTTGAGAAGGAGGGGATTGGCCGCCCGTCGACCTATGCCCCCACCATCAGCACCATCGAGGACCGGGGTTATGTGAAAAGACAGGATCGCAAATTCCTCTCCACGGAATTGGGCAGACTCGTCACCGATCTCTTGGTGGAGCACTTCCCCAATGTGGTCGACAAGGCCTTCACGTCGGAAATCGAGAACCGACTCGACAGCATCGAGGAAGAGGGCACCGACTGGGTGAGCATCCTCAGGGATTTCTACGGTCCCTTCTCGGCCGACATCGAGAAGGCTGAAAAGAACATGGTCAACTACAAGAAAACGGGTACACAGACCGATCAGGTCTGCCAGCTTTGCGGCAAGCCCATGCTTCTCTTGTGGAGTCGACGTGGCCAGTTCCTGGGTTGCAGTGGCTTCCCCGACTGCCGCAATTCAAGGCCTTGGGGGGAGGACGCCGGCGCCGACCAATCCCACTTGGCTGTCGACCAGCCCCCCTGCGAATTGTGCAAGGCCCCCATGGTGGTGAAAGAGGGCAAGTTTGGCCGATTCATGTCCTGCAGCAAGTATCCCGAATGCAAGCACACCCGCCAGATGCCCACCGGGATACCCTGCCCGCAGGAGGGATGCACCGGCCAGTTGACGCAACGCCGAAGCAAGAAGGGGCGCCCTTTCTACGGCTGCACACGCTATCCGGAGTGCGATTACATCACGAACCGCCTCCAGACCCCCCCTGCGGTGGATGCGACGGCGGACCCGCTGGCCAAACCCGAGTGAATCCCCTATCTTGGGGTTCATGACAACCCTGCCCTTCCACGCCAAACTCGACAATTTCCATGGCCCCCTCGACCTTCTCTTGTTCCTCATCAGGGAACGCGAAGTGGACATCATGGACCTGCCCATCGTGCCCATCACCGACCAATACCTTGAAACGGTGCGGGCCATGGAGCGCATTGATCCGGAGAGAGCCAGCGAATTCCTGCTCATGGCCGCCACCCTGGTGGAGATCAAGAGCCGCATGCTCCTTCCACGCGAGGAAGTCGATCTCTCAGGGATCGAGGACCCCCGAGCCGACTTGATTGGCCAGCTTCTCGCCTACCGTGAGTTCAAGGACAAGGCCCTGGATCTCTGGAATCTGAGGGAACTCCGCCAACGCCGTCACGGCAGGGGGTTGGTCCACACGGACGACCTTCAGGAGGATTCCACCCTGGAGATCGGCGACCTGACCAGCTGGGATCTCCTGACAACGTTTGAGAGGATCCTGGCCGAAACCTTTCGGGGTGAGATCCCCACCCTGATCGCCTATGAGGATACGCCGATCGTCGAGCACATGCGTCAGGTGGTGGCTGAATTGGTACAGCACCCCGGGCGCTCGGCGAGCTTCCGTCAGATGGTGGGCAAACTGGCCCGCGACCGCATCCAACTGGTCGGGCTTTTCATCGCCCTCCTGGAGCTGACCCGATTGAAGAGGATCCGCCTTGAACAGACCCGCGACTTCGCCGACATCCATGTGCTGGGTGCCGACAACCTTCGCGACGGTGAAACATGGAACATGGATGAGGGGGCCGATCCCGATGCCTCCTTTTCAAAGCAGGAATCACCCGCCTTGCCTGCCGAAGACGGTGCCGACGTCACTTTCAACCTCAAGGGGCAGGCTGAGGATGACCACGCCCTGGACATTGATGGCTTCTACAAGTCCAATTTCAGGGCCGAAAAATCCTCGGCTGAGGCCCCTCCGCCCACCGAAGACATCGAGGGCGACTTCACAAGCCTGGATGTTGATCCTTCCTGGCTGGAGGTGATAAGGCGTAAAATACCCGAGCCCGTCCTCAATCCGGGCACGGAGGATCTTCTGGATTGGAAACGAAGGCAGACTCCCGGATCCTGAGACGCCTGGCTTGGCTGGCGGTTGCGGCCCTTGTCTTCGCTTTGGTCTATAAAGCCGAACGGCGACCGGAGCAAGAATCGTTGTTGGCTCCAGGTCCCCACCCCTTGGTGTTGCCCTCTGCGGGATCCAACCTGACCGCGGTGAATCCTTTCCGGGCGGTACCCTATCAACGCGAACCCGAACTGCTACGTGCCAGATCCGGCGGCTCGTCCTCCAACCATGGCCTCGACATCTTCTTTGGCATCGATCCCGACAGGCTCTCGGGCCGCGTCTCTGACCTCCCCCTACGCCGGCGCATTCCCTTCGACGAGCACCTGGACTATGCCGTCCAATGGAACGGGATGAATGTGGGCACAGTCAATCTTTGGACCCAGAAAGTCGAGAAGGACGACACCAAGACGAGGATCAACTGCCAAGTGCGATCCAACAGTGTGATCAGCGCTGTGTATGAGGTGAAGGACGACCTGTTCAGCGTGATCGAAAGCAAAACAGGCGCCCCTTGCCTGTACAGCAAAAAGCAGGATGAAGGTGGCCGAGAGCGCGAGGAATACCTCAGTGTGGATCCCCTTTCTCGTACCGCCCTCTACCGACGCTTCAAGAATGGCCGGCTGTCGCGGGAAGTCACCTATGACGCACCACGTGGCGTGGTGGATCCCCTGGGTGTCGTGTATGTCGTTCGCTCCCTTGATCCTGATTATGTGGGGCCGATTCCCATGCAGATCCTGGGAGCCAAGCGCGTGGCCCGCACCACGGCTCGTTTCCTCCCTGATACCGAGGAAGTCTCCACTCCCCTGGGCCGTTTCACCTGCAAGAGGTTGGTGCCCGATCTCAAGGACGAGGAACTCCTGGAGGATGAATCACGCCGTGGAGAGGCCATTGTGTGGATGGAAGTGAACACGGGAGTCTTGATCAAGGCGGAACTGAAAATGGGTCTTCCCGTGGGTAGTGTGAGCCTGATCATCACCTCGTGGCAAAAGGGATTGCTCGACTGAGACTCCTGAAGGCCTAAACAGGGCCTTTATCCGGAATTGGGAGGGCCTGAATTTTGCTAAAATCAAGGTTAAGGCAGGTGCACTTTGTTTCAACGCGTTTCCGGTCTTCTCACTTTGGGTCTATTCACTTTGGGAACCTTGGTGGCAGGTCACGCTCCTCCACCCCCGCCCCCCCAAACCCGGGATGTGAACACGCCCAAGAAGCTGGACAGCATGTTCCCGGCCGGAAGCCCGAAATACCAGCTCATCCAGGACAACAAAAAGCGCTTTGAGATGCTCGCGCCCATTGAAAAATATGTGGTGGAAAGCGACAAACCTGACCCCAACGCAGCTGGTTCCATCCCGCTTCCTTGGCACATCCTCAAAGAAAACCAGAAGTGGGAAGATTGGATGCTTCCCATGGCCGCCCAAAAGTGGTCCGACGAAGCCTCTGCGGCCGTCCAGAGTTATTTCAATAGCCCGGATGAGGCCAAACTGGAAATCTTCAAGAAAATGGGCGAAACCATGCTCAGGGCTATCGAACAAGAGGAGCCACCGACCTCTGTGCGCAACCCCGACATTCTCCGCCTCCAGATGATGGCCCCCTTTCCAGGTGTCCACCGCCAGGCCATCCTGATCGACATGCTCACCGCGGCCGATGATGCTGTGCGCTTCAAGGCCCTTGAAATGATCAAAGAAGAGAAAGATGCCCCTGTGTGGCCCTTGCTCCAAATGTACTTGTCTCGGCCTGACAAGGAAGAGGTGGAGAAGGCCCCCGCGGACCCCAGCATCCGCAACTGGTGGCAGGCGGCCCAAAGGGCCAGGGAGAACGCCATGAAGGGCGAGGACATGTCCTCGGTCAAGAAAGCCGATCCCCGCAATCCCCAGGTACGAGCCTACCTGGAATCGCGATTGGGCGCCGAAACCCTCTCCAAGATCGAGTCAGACCTGAAGATCCTCCGCCAGGTGCATGGAGCCAATCTGGTGATCAGGATCAAGGAAGATGGCTTCCACCCCTGGAGCAAGGCCCTCAGGCTCGACTCGCTTGCAGATTTGAATTCCGATGAAATCCGCCAAAAGGGCATCACGGCCTTCGAGAAGGCCAAAAAGACCCTTGATGACACCGTGGCAGCCGCCAAGGGTGACGATGAGGTTCTAGCGTTGTTCCGCGATGTGGCCAATTTGGAAGCCGGCAATAGCCCGGATTCCAAGGACCTCTCCAAACGGGTGGCCAAGGTGGACTGGGGAGTCCGCATGTTGGTGGCACAGCTTCTCGTCAAGACACATTCCCGCAACATGGAATCGGTCACGGACCTTCTTCTAGACCTCCAGCGCGACAAGGTCCGGAGCGTGAGGGTTGCTGCCAACGAGACCCTCAGCACTCTTTACCTCATCGGCCCACGTTGCACACTGTTGCCCCAAGCTGCCGTGGACAGCATCGTGATCCAGACTTGGCAAGCCTGGCGTGAGCTCCGCCTGAAAATCATGCCGGCCGATGAAAAGCCCGTCGAAGTCCAGTTGAAGGAAGCCAACCGGAACACCTACACATCCTTCGGACCTGCGAGCCACAAGGTCCTGGAAGGCACCTTTGGCAAGATCAAGATCACTGTCGTGGACCACAATGCCAATGGCCGATATGCCGAACTGGGGGTCGATAACTTTCATGCTGGCGACACGGACAAGCCCGGCCAGTTCCTCTCGCGCCTGGTGGAGATCGATGGCGCTTGGTATCACCTCGAGATCGATGAGATTTATAAGAAGCTCCATCACAAACCCTCCAAGGGACCCCTGGGGAAGGTGACCATCGAGACCAAATACGCCGGGGACTACGTGATGCCCTTCGTGATCCTGGCCATGGGTAGCGATGCCACCATCACCCTGTTCAAGGATGCCGATGGCTTCAAGGCCCACTCGGTACCGGCAGGTAATTACTCCATCTATTCCAGCGTGATCTGGATCGACAAATCCCTGATGACACGCGGAAACCAGGTCCACATTGGCCCTGGGAAGGGTGATACATTCGAGGTGGGCGAAGGCAAATCCACCACCATCACTTTTGGTGGCGATCTTGTGATGAAGTTTGATGCCGACTACTACGTTAAAGCCGCCGATGCTGGGAAGAGCACCCCCACCCTCCGGATCCGCAACCCGGTTGCTTACGGTTCCGCCGGGGAAAACTACCACGACTACTCCTCCCTGATGGCCGCCGATGCCTCCACCAAGATCATCGAGGTGAAGGCCTATAAGTCCGAGGCGGACAAGAAGGCCTCCAAGACTTGGAAATGGCAGATGCACAGCGACGCCACCAGCATCACTGATGTGGATATCTATAAGTATGTGTATGCCCCCATCGTTGAGAAGTTCGACGGTGTTGAAGGTGCCTGGATCACCTTGGATTTCAAGCCTCCCTTCGCGATTGGTTGCAAGTTGAACGCGACAAAGATCCCTCTCGAAAAGGTCGAAGAGACCCGATGGAACGATCTTGAGGGTCTGGATGCCTCCGGGAAGCCCCGGGACCAGAACTGACATCTGATGCCCGGGTCTCGCACCCGCACTGTGGCCGTGGTGGGTGCGGGAGCGGGAGGCCTGCCCAGTGCTGTGGCCTTGGCCGAGGCCGGATTCAGGGTCCTGCTTATCGACCGGGGGCCTGCGGGGACCGATCCATCCTCTTATCCATCCCATCGTTACGATTATGAAACGGCACCGGCGCCCTGGGGCCCCATGGATGATCCGCCCCGTGGCCCGGCCACCGTCTCGCGCGTGTTCGGGCTTGGGGGAAGCACCCTCCATTTCCAGGCAGTCAGCCACGCCCCCCCCAAGGGAATCGTGGAAACGTGGGGACTCGACAGTGGATTCTTCTCCAAACTGATAGCTGAGGTAGAGTCTTTCATCCAGGTGGCCGGCAGGGTCCAGCCGGAGCATGCCCTCAATCCCTGTTCGGCGCGCCTCCTCCAGGGGGCCCGGCGCCTGGGTTGGCACGTTCACCCCGCCCCCCTGGCCATCCTCTCCCAGCCCCATGCGGGTCGCCCCGCCTGCAACCGTTGCGGTCTCTGTGTCTACGGCTGTTCCCCGGGTGACAAATCAAGTACTCATCTCACTTGGTGGCCTCGGGGCCAGGCCACCGGACGGATCGAACACCTTGCTGGACATCGAGTCGATCAGCTTGAGTCCAGCGCAGACGGACGTGTCACCCATGTGTGTGGGCAGGGACCTCGCTCTCGATTCCGCTTTGAGGTTGCAGGCATCATCCTCTCGGCAGGAGCTCTTGAAACACCCAGGCTTCTGATGGCTCACGGTCTGGGCAATGCCCATGTCGGTCGCCACCTCACCGACTCCCTTTGGCAAGCACGCCTGCTTCTGGTCGGTGCGGACCGCGCCCATGAAGGCCCCCCCGTCGACCTGATGGTGAACCAGTTCCAGGACGAGGGCATCCTCTTGTTCCATGGCCGCAACCTTGGAGGCATCGCCGGGCCTGTCACGGCGGGAGTGTCCCAAACCCCCCGCTGGGGACCGGGTTTGCGCCGATGGATGCGCGATCATTACCCCCAGCTGACCGCCATTGGCGCCTATGCCGAGGCTCAGGGGGAAGGCCAGGTGGGACTGGATGGTTCCTGGTCCCTTGATCTTGGACACAATGACTTCGTCACCATCAAACGCCTTTCGTCGCTTCTGTCGACCTGGGGAGAAGCCTCCGCTGCCACCCTGCTCGGTGAGGCCGGCTCCCGCGAACATCACGTGACAGGAGCCATGCTTCGCGGCTCGTGCCGGATGGCCACAGGACCCGAAGACGGAGCTGTGGATCCCAAAGGTCTACTGATAGGTCACCCCAATGTGGGTGTGGCCGATGCTTCGGTCCTTGGCCGTGGTCTGATCGCTAATCCATCTCTGACCCTGCAAGCCCTCGGTCTTCTTGCCGGGCGTTCCCTGGCCGCGAGGCTGGCTCCATGAGACATCCCGGCCATTGGGGCATCAAGACGTTCCGCATGATGGATGTCACCCGCCGCCAGGCCCTGGGTTTGATCGGGCTTCTTTTCGGTGCCGCCTGCCTTCGGCGAGGCCATGCTCCCGAAGACTGGGAGGACACCTGTCGGCGATGGATGCATGTTCTCATCCCCTCCGACAGCCATGGCCCCGGAGCCGACGATCCCGCCGTGTGGAAGGAACTCCACCGCAGGTTGGATGCGGATGAAGTCCTGCGTGAAAAAATCGTCTCGGGCCTGAACTCCCCTGACATGGCGGTGATTCCCGCCGACAGCGAGACCTTGGATGCCCTCTTTGAATCATCCACCCCGCAAGGACGGTTCCTGAACTCTTTCCGCGATCTGCTGGTGACCTCTTACTATTCCTGCGAAACAGGGTGGAAAGACCTGGGGTTCAGCGCCCCCCCCCAGCCTCGGGGTTATCTTTCGATGTGATGTCGGCGATCTCGCGATCGAGAAAGGTTCTATTTTCACCCAGACGGGTGATGTAGTGACACGACAGGCAAGCATCACGGGTCTTGGTAAAGGCGGCCCTGGCCTCCGTCAACCGACCGGCCGCGGCCTGATCCTCTAGGTCCCGCAGGCTTTCTGCCAGCATCAGCCAGCGCGTCTGGGAATTGGGCTCCTGCTGGTGGACATACTTCTGGTAGCCCTCGCTGTCCAGGTACGCGTTGAAGTCGGCAGCCGCCGATTCGGCACGCTTGACATCCGAAGCGCGCAGAGCCGCTGCCACGCGTTCAAGCCTGGGACCAAATTCCAGCATGATCTGGTGGTTTCCCGAGAATGAGGCACAGGCCGTGGCCAGAAGTAGGACAGTCAACCATCTTTTCATGCACTCACTCCTATGCCAAAAGTGTCCATCATCATTATGCCGCTGACGCCCGGCGTTGTCAGCCTCGGACTTCCCCGGGGATTTCCCCCACCCAATCCGTTTCGAACTCGCGGCGGAACTTCCCCGGGGAGATGCCCCGTCCCAGCAGGGCCATGAGTTTCACCTGCTGGGCTTCACGCGTCATCCCGTAGGCGAAGGCGGCTCCTCCCTCACGGGCCGCCCTGGCACCGGCATACAGTTCAGGATCCACCCGTCCGTGGCGGCACTGCGTCCCCATCACCACACGGACACCCCGGCGGCGGGCCTCCTCAAGGAGTCCTGTGAAGGGAACCTCCCCCAGCGGAATGTTGCCGGCTCCAAAGCCCTCCAGAATCAGGCCCTCGATGCCGGCATCGAGCCAGGCCAGGCCCAGGGCCGGGTCCATCCCGGGTACAAGGGGCATGACACCGATCTTTGTGGAAAGCCGCGTGTCGAGCCAGTACCGGCGCGGCCCCTTGCGAGGGCGGGTGTCCAACTTGACCTCCAAACCGATGCGCCCCACATCCTCGGCATTGTTTGAGCGAAAAGCATCGAAATGAAAGATGCTGTCCTTGGTGCAGGCCACACCCCTGAGGACCCTGTCGCCGAACACCACCATCACGTCCTGGGGTCCCGTGAGGCAAAGCTCCGCGGCATTGAGGAGGTTCCTGGGAGCATCCGAACGCAGGGCCCCGAGCGGTCGCTGGGAACCCGTGAACACCACGGGCTTCGGCAGCCCCCTCATCATCAGACCCAGGGCCGTGGCCGACCAGGCCATCGTATCGGTGCCATGGACCACAATCACACCGGCCACCTTGGGAAGAAGGCCGTCAACCTTTCGCGCAAGATCCTGCCACAGCTTGGGCGTGGCGTCGCTGGAATCGATGTTGGTGAAGACCTGCACATCAAGATCCGCCATCTTGGTCAGGTCGGTCAGGTCAGACAGCTGTTCACGAAGAGCCTGCGGAGTCAGCGGCCTTCCCGAAGCATCCATGCCCAGGGTGCCCCCCGTGTGCACCAGGGCGACACGGGGCCGGGTCGCCATCTATCCCCGGCGGGCCTTGGAGACCAGCGTGAGATCCGCGGAGTTGGAGCGGGCCTTCCTGGAGGATGGACCCGTCAACACCTGGGCCACCCTCTGTACTTCCGGATCAAGGATAGCGAGCAGGCGCTTCTTGATGACCCTCGAGAAGGTCTCACGCTCGGTCTTCGTCAACGGCTTCTTGTTGAGAAGCTTGGTGATGATCTGACGCTGGCCCTGGGCAAACATCCTCCTGAAGATCTCCTCCACATCCTTGTCGCGCTGGACTACGAGGGCCTCTCCCCAGGCCTCCCGGCCTCGCTTGCGAGGCAAGGCCGCCACCAAGGCCTGGAACGATCCCTTGAAGGAGAACCCCTCTTCACGGAACTGCAGGGCATCACGCGCCAGAACATCGTGGCGGAAACTCTCATACAGGCTGCCCAGGCCCTCGCCGTCCAGGAAGGTCCTGATCCTTTGCGTGAGGGCTGAGCCATGGCCCGTCACTTCGCCGACCGCGAGCGTCAGGGCGGTGAAATAAAGAAGTCTCTTGCCACCCACGGAAGCTTCGCCCCGCTCGAACAAGGTGGCCAGGTCTAGCTGGGGGTCGGCATCCAAGAGCGCTGTGGGGAAACTGGCTGCAGTGACCGGAGTGATGAGCAACTCCAGGAGCGGGGCAATCATGTCTTGAGTTTTGGCGAGTCCCACGAAGGATTCTTCTCTCTGATCCCCATTATCCCTCGTCCACCCCGTGAAGGCAACCTGTCTGGGGCGGCTATAATCCTTCCACGTTTCGAGGAGGCCCCATGCGCATCATTTTTTCCTTCCTGATCGGGCTTGCGGCCCTTCTCTCCAGCCTCGGAGCCAAGGAAGAGGCCCTGGATGAGGCCAACACCCCCTTCCTTGGGATGCACATGCGACCCATGGATCAGACCGATGCCGCCACTTACGCATTGAAGGAAGCCATGGGTGTTGTGATCACCTTGACGCTTGAAGGTGGACCCGCCCATGCCGCCGGGATCAAGGCCAAGGATGCTGTGGTGGGTGTGGGAGGAACAGCCCTTGCTTCCGGCCCTGATGCCCTGAATTCCTTCAGGAACGCGCTGGTCAAGGCCAAGATCGGGGAACCCCTCTCCATGGATATCCTGACGCCCGCACCCCGCACCGTCAACCTCATACCGGTCGCCAAGGGAGCCTGGAAGACCATCTATGCCAGGAATCTGGCAAACAAGATCACCCGCGATGTGCAGGAACTTCGAGGCCTGTCCGCAAAAAGGGAAGTCGACATCGACCTGATGAGCCGGAAGGGCCTCTATGAAAAGATGCTGCACGAATACAACCGTGACATGATCTCCAGCGACAGTGTCAAAAGCGAGAAGGTGCTGACACTGGCCGGCATGCTCCCCGAGGGCATCGATACCCGCGAGATCTTCCTTCGGCTCCTCCAACAGGGTG
This sequence comes from Planctomycetota bacterium, assembly GCA_050251015.1. Taxonomy (GTDB): domain Bacteria; phylum Planctomycetota; class JBFWNO01; order JBFWNO01; family JBFWNO01; genus JBFWNO01. The sequence continues at coordinate 26,274 of JBFWNO010000008.1, read as the reverse complement.
TCCAGGGCTTCTACACCCCCGATGAAAAGGCCCTGTTCCTGATCGAGGGCCAGGATGGCGATGATGCCGAGAGCACCATGGCCCATGAGATCACCCACGGGCTCCAGGACCAGCATTTCAACCTCAAGAGCCTGCCGATGATGAACCACGACAACTCCGACCTTGCCGCCGCCATCCGTTGCGTGGTCGAGGGTGACGCCAAGATCCTGGAGCTGGCCTACATGAAAAAACACCAGGGTAAGGATGGCGACAAGGAATGGCTCACGCCCCAAAATGCCGGTGGAAGTTTTGTCCCCCCCACTCTCAAGCCCGAACAGCGCTACATCATGAACATGATGAAAGAGATGATGTTTCCCTACATGGAGGGAGCCTGTTTTGTGAAGGCCGTCCATGATCGGGGCGGCTGGGACGCCGTGAACCGCCTCTTTGATGACTGGCCCCTGAGTACCGAGCAGATCATCCACCACGAGAAATTCTTGGGACCTGAGATTGACGAGCCCGTGGAAATCGATGCCCATGACATGATCGACAAGCTCGACGAGGTTAGCGAACTGTGCATGAGCGATGTGGTCGGTGAGTTGGGCATGGCCCGCTACAGCCTCAATTTCCTCGACCGCCAGCACCTTGATGCCGAAAGCTTCGCCGCAGGGTGGGACGGCGACCGCTTTGTGGGCGGCCTGACAAAGGAAAATGGCCGACCCTATTACATCTGGATGAGCGTCTGGGACACCGAGGCCGATGCCGTCGAGTTTGCCGCCGGCATGGGAGCCATTTTGCAGTCCCGCTACAACCCCGAATTCCTGAAGGCCTCCATCAAGTCAACGGCCCCTGTTGACCGGCTCAATGTGTCGGCCGGCCCCGACGGTGAGGCGGTGGTGATCCGAGAGGGGACCTGTGTCATCGTGGTTCAGGCTGAATCCAAGGCTTGGGTCGAGGACCTGATCACAAGGGCCTACACCTGCCACGTGAGGGAATCGAAGACGCGCCCCCTCCTGAAACCGGCCACACCGTCACTGGCCCAGGGAGGTTCCGTGGAACCGTCCAAGCCATGAAAAGCCATGAGATCCTGAAGGTGGCCGTGGATGCCGTGGGTGCCAAAAAGGTGGCCCAGGACCTGGGGGTAAGCGCATCGCTGGTCTACAAGTGGTGCGAGGAAAGCGGCGATGCCGATGATTCCGGGGCCAAGAACCCTCTCGATCGTCTCGTGCAGATTGTCGAAAGCACCCGCGAGCGGGAAATCATCAGCTGGCTCTGCCAGCAATCGGGCGGGTTCTTCGTGGCCAACCCCGATGTCTCGCGCAAGGACATCGATTCCGAGTTCATCCAGCAGACCCAGGTCGTGATCAGGGAATTCTCGGATCTATTGGGCACCATGAGCCAGAGCCTCGGATCCGACGGCAAGATCGACGACGAGGAATCCCGCAGGATCCGCCGGCGCTGGCAGAAACTCAAAGAACGAGGCGAGGAACTGGTGCAGGCCTGCGAGAGGGGCCTGTTCAACCGGCGCTGAAACCTCCCTGCTGCGCCGACTGGGCGCGGTAGAGCCCGGCATACAGTCCCCCGCGCCTGAGGAGCTCCTCGTGGGGCCCCTCCTCGATGATGCGGCCCTGGTCGAGCACGAAGATCCGGTCGCAATCGCGCACGGTGGACAGGCGGTGGGCCACGATGAGGCAGGTACGGCCGCGCATCAACTTCCGCATGGCATCCTGGATCAGTTCCTCAGTGCGCGTGTCGATGCTGGAGGTCGCCTCATCAAGAATGAGGATCCCGGGATTGGCGGCCAGCACTCGGGCAAAGCTCACCAATTGCTTCTGGCCTGTGGAAAGCAGGGTACCCCCCTCGCGCACCTCGGTGTCATAGCCCTTTTCCAGCGCCTTGATGAACCCGGCCGCGTTCACCGCTTCGGCGGCCTCGCGGGCCCGCACGGGGTCGATCCGGGGATTCATCAGGGTGAGGTTGTCCATCACCGAGCCCGAGAACAGGTGCACGTCCTGCTGGACCACGCCCACCTGGCGCCTGAGCTCAGGCCTCATCCATTCCCTCACATCGACCCCATCGACGAGCACGGCACCCGAACGCACATCATAGAAGCGCGGAATGAGCTTCAGGATGCTGGTCTTCCCAGCTCCTGTGGGCCCCACAAAGGCCACACGCTCCCCTGGCTGGATCTTGAAATCAAGGCCCCGGAGCACCTCCTGCCCCTCTCGGTAGCCGAAGACCACATTGCGGAATTCCACGGCACCGCGGACAGGCAAGGAGCAATGCTCGCGGGCACTGTCGAGTTGTTCGGCATCATCAAGGAGGCGGAAGATCCTTTCAGCCGAGGCCGCGGCGATTTGGATGGTGTTGATTTTTTCACCGATGTCCCTCACGGGCTGGAAAAAATGGTCTAAGTAGAAGATGTACGACACGAAGACCGCCAGGCCGATTTCGCCCTGTTGGAGCAGGAACCCCCCATACCAGAGCACCAGGATCTGCACGAAATAGGTGAGGGTCGAGAGTCCCGGCACATAGAGGGCGTTGGCGTGCATCATGCCCAGGGTTTCCCGGAGGTTTTCGGCCACGATGGCCCTCATGCGCCCCAGCTGGCGGTTCTCGGCGGCGAACAGCCGCACCACCTTGATGCCGGCGATGTTCTCGCTGAGGAAGGCGTTGAGCCTGGCCACGGCCTTGCGTTCGCGGAGATAGATTGGCCGGGCAAGCTTCTGGTAAATCACCGTCATCAACACCATGACGGGCAGGCACGCGAGGGTGATCAGGCCCATCTTGAGGTTCATCGAGAGGAGGATGGCGGCGACCACCGTGAACAGCACAACGTCGATCAAGAGGGTCACCACGCCAGTGTTGTACATCTGGCTGATGTTCTCGAGATCGAAACTCACCCGCGTCACCAGCCGCCCCACCGGATGCCGTTGGTAAAACGCCATGGGCTTGCCAAGCACATGACGGTACAGCTGCATCCGGAGGTCGAGAATGGCCCTCTGCCCGGCCCGGGCCCCCACGATGTCCCCCAGCACGGCAAAGGTCAGTTGGACGAGCTTCGACACGATGAACAGGACCGCCAGGAAACCCACGATCCGGAGCCGTTCAGCGGCCGATTGGGAACTGTCGGCCGCTGTTTCCACAACCTTTCCCGTCACCCAGGGGGCCACCATGTCGGCCACCAGCGCCAGGGAGAGGATCAGGAGGGAGAAACCGAAGGACTTCTTGTAGGGTGCTAGGTAGCGCAGAAGGCGCTTGACGATGCTCGAGCGCAGCTTGGTGTAACCCAACTCATCATCATCGAAGCTCATGATGAAAGCTCCAAGGACTGGCGCTCGACCATCAACCGGTAGTATCCGGGGCGCGCCATCAGCTGAGCATGGGTGCCGCGGTCCACCACCATGCCCCCTTCGAGCACAAGGATCAGGTCGCAGTCCTGAACCGCCGACATACGGTGGGCGGCAATGAGCTGGGTCCGGCCCCCTCCCTGCTTCTTCAGGCCCTCCACCACCTTCTCCTCCGTTTCAGCATCGAGGGCCGAGAGACAATCGTCGAACACCATGATCAGGGGTGCATGCACCAGGGCCCGCGCCAGGGTCAGCCTTTGTTTCTGGCCCCCGGAGACATTCACACCCTTCTCCCCAAGGATGGATTCGCGTCCGCTGTAGAAACCGGCCACCTCTTCGGCAATGCAGGAAATCTCGAGTGCTTCCCCCACCTTGGAAGAATCGGGACCGGCGAGGGCCAGCGCTGTGTTTTCCTCCACCGTGTCGGAAAACAGGAAGGGTTCCTGGGGGACGAAGCCCATGCGCTTGCGCAGGAAGGATGGGTCCAGGTCAAGGATGTCCACTCCCCCCATGAAGACGGAGCCTCGGGGTGGATCGTAAAGACGTGCCAGCAGTGATAGGAGGGTGCTCTTGCCGGCGCCCACTGGCCCGACGATCCCGACACGGGATCCCGCGGGAACCTTGAATGAGATGTCCCGCAGGACACGCTCGCCTCCGCGGTAGGCAAAGGTGAGGTTCCGAACCTCCATCGAGGTGTCCAGATCGGGCGGGCTGTGGCCCCCGGGTGGGGCCGCCGGCGGACAGGCGAAAATTTCTTCAAGGCGTTCCAGGGAAGCCATGCCCTGCTGGAAAACGCTGACCACAAAACCCGTGGCGAACAGAGACCAACTCATCATCGTCAGGTACTGGAAGAAAGACACCATCTCGCCGGCGGTAAGGGTTCCGGACACCAATCGGGGGGCCCCGAACAGGAGGGCCAGGAGCAGGGAGAGACTCACCAGGAACCGCACCACCGGAGAGAGGCAGTTGTTGAGCTTGACCACCTTGAGAACCTGGCCGGCATAGGCCCCACTCTCACTTTCGAAGCGGCCGGCGTTCACCGGCTCGTTGGCAAAGGCCTTCACCACGTGGATGCCAGCGAAGGTCTCCTGGGCGAGGGCCGCCAACCGGCTGGAGAGCTCCTGGAGGGTCTTGCTGGCCTTGTGGATCCGAGGGCTCACCAGATGGAACACCACCGGTGTCAGGAGGGTGGGCAGGATGCACTGTTTCAAAAGCTCGCTGTCCAGGCGCCAAAGGATCCCCGCACCCATGAACACGTGGATCGTGACGTCCAGTCCGACGCCAAAGCCGAAGGCCACCATGTGAACTACGGCATTGATGTCGCTGGTGGCCCGACTCATCAGGTCGCCCGTCATCATGCGATGGTAGTCCTCGAGGCCCAGATTCTGGATGTGGGAGAGGAAATCCTCCTTGAGTCTGGCCCCCATCCGCCGGGCGGAGCCCACCAGGTAATGCCTCCACCCGTAACGGACCATCTGCAGGGCCAGCACCACCAGGCAGAAATCGAGGACCAGTGAAACGGCCATGGGATGGCCCCCGCGCTCGGCGGAATGCATCACCTGGTCGGTGGCCTCACCGATCAGCTTCGGAATCGTCAGTTGCAGGAGGTCGGTTCCGACCATCGCCAGGGCCCCCATGATGATGGGGAATTTGTAGGGTTTCAGACAGCGGAGCAGGAGGAGCACCGCACGCATCCTGGTCGACTTCATCGGAACCCTTTCAGGGGAGTCATTTTGGGTAAAATCCGTACCCCCCGCAAGGAGATCATGGCCTCCATCACTGTCACTCCCGGATCACTGACCTGCCGACTCAGGAATTCTGATACAAGTCTGGGCGACGTGGTCTCGTTTGATGACACGGGGTTTACAGTGATGGGCCAGTTGCCGCCTTCCCAGGCTCCCTATCTTGAGCTGTCCTTGCACGCCGGCGCCAATCTCCAACCTGTTTTCTCCTATGTCACGCGCACACCCAAGGGGCTCCGGGGTCGCTGGGTTCCCTTGGACAGTTCCGAACGGATCGCCCTGGAGTCATTCCTTGGCTCCGCTTGCGGTCACGCAGTAACCCTGCGGATCCCTGAACCGACCGCCCCACTCCAAGCTCCCGCTCTCCCGAAGGCCCAGCCCCCCCAAGAGGACGCTCTACCTCCCCTGGACCCCAAGATCGAAACCATGCTCCGGGAACTGCTCGGCGATGTGATGACCAAGGTCTCGGAAGCCGATCTGAGGATTCTGGCCCAAAGGATTCTCCAGGCCGAGCAGGGCAAGGGGGAAACGGCCAACGACAGGGAACTCCTCGAACGCAAGGTCTCGCGTCTGGCCAAGGCTCTTGAGGAAATGGAGCGCAAATACCAGGAAAGCCTCAGACTGGCTGGTGAACCTGGCGCTGTTCCCTTGGGACCCATCGTCACAGGACTGAATGAGGTGGATCCCAACCGGGACCGCAAAAAGGCCCTTCTCAAGGAGATTTTCGAGCAAAACCGCGTCGTGCGGGAACTGCTAAAATGACGCTGTAGGAGATTCCCCATGGCCGACAGCGTCTATCTTGGCATCGATTTGGGTTCCAGCAGGACCAGCATCAGTTCATCCACCGGCGTGCGCAAGACCGTATGGAGCTATGTGGGTTATCCCCAGGATCACGTGGCCCGCAAGAAATTCGGCGGCCGCGATGTGGTGTTCGGCAAGGAAGCCGTCGACAACCGCATGGCCCTCAACCTCATCCGTCCCCTTGAAGGAGGGGCCATCAAGATGCAGGGCGCCAAGGACGACACCGTGAAGAAAGCTGTCAAGGATCTTCTGGCCCATGTCGTGTCCCTGGCCAACGCGCCCAAGGATGCCACGATCCACGCCGTGATCGGGGCCCCGGCCGAGGCCAGCCATGAGGGCAAGGCCGCCATCATCGACGCCGCCCGCGACTGCACCGACAGTGTCATCGTTTGTTCGGAGCCTTTCGCCGTAGCCTATGGTCTCGACTTCCTTGAGGACACTCTGGTGATCGACATCGGCGCCGGTACCACCGACCTCTGCCGTGTGCACGGCACAATGCCCAAGCCCGAGGATGGCCGTACCCACGGCATCGCCGGGGATGCCATCGACAAGCTCCTGGCGGACCACATCAAGAAGGCCTACCCCGAGGCACAGTATTCCATGAACATGATCCGCGAGTTCAAGGAGCAGCATTCCACGGTGATCCCCCTCAAGGGCCAGGCCCTGGTGACCATGCCGGTCAAGGGCAAGCCCACCGAGTTCGACATCTCGGAACAGATCGTCAAGGCCTGCTCGGCCATCGTGAAACCCACGGTGGAGGCCCTCCAGGATCTCATCGCCACGTACGACCCCGAATTCCAGGTGAAGATGCGCAACCACGTGCTCCTGGGCGGCGGCGGCTCCATGATCCGCGGCCTGCCCCGCGCCATCGAGGAGGGGCTGAACGAATTCGGGGGTGGCAAGGTGACCCTGGTCGAGGACCCGCAATATGCCGGAGCCAACGGCGCCCTGCAGATCGCCCTCGACATGCCCTCGGAGTATTGGCTAGAGTTCAAGCAAGAGGGCAAGAGCAAGAAAGCCGGAAAGTAAGGAGACCCCATGGCCACCAAAAAAAACAACCAAAAAAACAAGCCCGAAGAGCCCCACCAAGTCCAAAGCCCTGACCACCCGGCTCTCCAAGGCGGCCTATGTCATCCTTTACACCAATAAGATGAACGACTCGGTCTCCTACTACCGGAACACGCTGGGACTCAAGCTCAAGGCCGAATCTCCTTTTTGGTCGGAGTTTGATGCCGGGGGTTTCACCCTGGCCCTGCATGCCTGTGACGACAAGCCCTCCAAGCAATCCGAGACGTCGCCCAACATCGTCTTCGAGGTGAAAAATTTCGAGACGGCGGTGAAGGGTCTTGCCAAACAGGGCGTGGCGTTCACGTCCCCCGTGCACGAAGTCTGCTCCGACGGCAAGCGTTCGGGAGTCAGTTGCAACTTCACCGATCCATCAGGCAACCACCTCTCCATCTTCGGATGGGTGAAGGCCCTGAAGGCGCATCAGCACGGGGAACACTGCAACCATTAGCATCGTGCACGCCCTCAATGGCGGCACCTTGCATCATGCTGGTGCTGATGGGATCCCAGCTTGATCTCCAGGCCGAACCATAGGGAGTGCACATCGTGGTCGGGTTCCAGATACTCGGCCCGGTCGTAGTTGTACTGAAGCCTTAGGCGAGTGAATTCACTGGGGTGCCAGGCCAGCATCGGAGAAATCCTCTCGCGGGCGCTTCTCCAGGCACTCTCGTGCAGGTTCGGGTGAATGTTATGGGAACCACGGTCGGTCTTCTCCCAGCGCAGACCCGTGGCCCAGCCGGGAGTGAAACCCCAGAGAGCCTGGGTGTACCATCCCCCGTCCTTGAATTTTTCGCGGGGTAGTTCATTGGTGAGGTCAACGGCCGCCACGTACTCCCTGCGCAGGGCCTCGGATTGAATCTGCACAAAGGGCCAGCCCTTCTCGTTGTTTTCCGGAAGCCATTGCATTACCAGATCCACGCCCTCGATCAGGGTGGAGGCATCGCGGCCGGTGGCATTGGGGCCCTCCAGCCGGGAGATGCCGAATTTGGCCGACCATTCCGATCCCAGATCAACACCATTCTCCCAACGGACAAGGTTCACCAGATCCCCGTCATGCCCGGCTCCATCCCCAGCAACGCGGGTCCGGCCGGCCACAGGGCGTTCCTCAAACACCTCGCTGTTGGCCAGAAAACTCTCCATGTTTTCCCCCTTGGCGTTTTGCACCCCCCCATGCACCTGCGACCACCATGGCAGGGGCATCAGCCAACCCACCCTCGCACCCACACCCCTCATGCCATCCGGCCCGAAGAAGCGCGTGAGCACCACCGGCTGGTCCAGGAAAGACCAGCTGTGGGCATGGCTCGGGTTGTGCCTGCCGAACTCTGTGAAGAAGTGCCCGGCCTCCACCTCCAGTCCCCACGGGAGATTCGTTGTGGTGGCGGATGCCTCTTCCAATTCCACCTGGGTCTCACCATCCTCATCGATGGTTGTGGTGAGATAGGCCTCCGCACGAAAAAAGGGATCCACCATCCCTGACAAACCCAGCTCAGCCTGCTGGAGAGTGAAACCCCGTCGCTTGGGGTCATGGCCCCCACCCTGAAGTTGGCGGAGGGTGGAACCTTTTTGGCTTGAGACGCCGGCTACACCCATGATGTCCAGCGACACATCGATCCATCTCAGGTTCCCAACACTGGCAATGTCTCCCTTGCCAAGGCCCTGTGTCCATCGGTCCGACGACACTTCGATGGAAGCGGCACCTTTTTCAACTGCCTCAAGCCTTTTTTCAAGGCGCTCAACGGTTTTCTTGAGCTCTTCTTCGCTATCCTGTTTTCCATCAGTTCCGGTAAGGGCAGTGACCCCTCCGAGCAAAAGTCCAGTGAACATCAAAAGCTTGGAACGGGTGTAGGGGAATGAACCCATGGGATCCTCCTGTGGTTGAAGTGCGACTGAAACCGGACCGCGGCCCTTCTTCCACCGTGGAAGAAATGGCGCAGTTCAGCGGGAGATCAGGCGACGCAGGGAGGAGCGCGTGCCTTGTTGGGCAGGCGCTGGGTTGCAACATGAACTTCCGCCACGTGGGCCGTGGACACCGTGTCGAAGGACTGGAACTGCCACGAAGGCACCTCCGTCAAAAGACATGGCGATTGGACGGCTGCGGCAAAGGCTTGGCAGAGACTGCAGGAATCGGAGTCGTTTGAATCCCCCTCGGAAGGCCTGCCCTCAGAATGCGTGTGGCCTGTATCGCAAGAATGGCTGTCGTGGCCGGCCACGTGCCAGGCGCCCGCAAGGGGTTGAAGGACAAAGACCAGCATGAGGAACCAAAGGATTCCCAGGGCCTTGAAACGGAACCTGACCGCGAAAGGATTCATGAGGGCGGACATTTAACCGGTTCCCGCCGGAACATGTCAAGCCCTCACCGCGATCTCAATACGATGGTCAGCGGGAGTGCGACCCGTCGCAACGTGGCGATGCGGATGTCTTGCCACAGGCGCAGACCGCCATTTTCTGGGCCGCCTCAAGTGTCAGTTTCACCGGCACCTTGCCCGACCCGCGGTGGGCCCCGTCGCAATAGGGGGCCTTTTGTGTGTTGCCGCAGGTGCACAGGGCATGGGAACCGGCAGGGATCTCACCCACCCAGGGACGTGATTGATAGCTCATGGTGCTCTCCTCGAGGTTGCGCCTGTTTTCAGCAGGCTCGTGGTTTCATGATACACCCCCCCACTGCCCCCTCCCGGAGAAAGCCCCTTTGGTGTCTAATGAAGCCATGACACCTATCCCCCTGATGCTTGCCGCGGGACTGTTGGCACCCCTTTCGCGCCACGTCCCACTCGATCCCCTGAGCTGGGAGGGTCTGTTCACCACCCTGGTCTGCGGATTCATTGTGGGTTTCGAACGGCAGATCCGCGGCAAACCCGCCGGCATCCGCACCAGCATGATGATCTGCATGGGCACCTATCTGTTTGTGCGACTCGGGGTCTCGCTTGAGGGAGCCCACACCGATCCCAGCCGGATTGTCGGGCAGGTGGTCACCGGCATCGGGTTCCTGGGAGCCGGCGTGATGATGGCCCGCGAGGGCGTGGTCATCGGGGCCACCAGCGCTGCGGTGATCTGGGTCCAGGCCGCTCTGGGAACCCTGGTGGGCATGGGTCATCTTCAGACCAGCGTGGTGATCTCCTGCCTGACGGTGATCATCCTGTTGTTCATCGAATTCCTTGAAGTGACCTTCCATTCACTCAGGGCGGGAGGCCATGCGCGCCACCACGATGACCGCAGGTCACCCGATGACAGAAGGCAACCCTGATCAGCCACTCTTGAGGCTGAACATCAGGATCAACCCCACGGTGCGGAAGGCAAAGGCGGCTCGGGCCCACAGGATGTGACGGCGTCGGGTCGAGGCATCACCCAGGCCCCGCAAACGCTTGAACCCGTTGATGAAAGTCGGGAAGTAGCAGATCACGGCGAATGTGGAGGCCGTGATGTGGCCATACTGCAGGATCGAGTAGTTCTTCTCCGCCAATCCCTCCACCACCGAACGGTTGAGCTCCAGCACCAGGACAAGGGTGAGGTCAAGAGCCATGGCCAGCGTGGCGAGAATGGCATGAGGACGTCGCTTTTTCTTGACCACAAGGGCCGCCACCAGGAGGGCGTAGGCACAGCAGGCGAGGATGCGGTAGGCGTTGAATTCCATGGGGCTTATTGTAATTGCACGGGGGCAAGCTGAGGCCCTTCATCTACCTCGACTTGGGGTCTTCCACAGAGAGCTCTCCCGTGAGAGCCATCTGCATCGCCAGGGTCATCACCTCGACCTGGGCCTGGTGCCAGGCGCCAGGATCCGATCGAGCGGCATCCGACGCCAGGGCGAGCAATGTCTCGCGGGCACTGGCCGACAGGTTGGCGCTGATCTTCCGACGCAATCCCTCGGAAGCCCCGGCATAAGCGAGGGCCAGGGTCTCGCGCGGCACCCGCACCATCAACGATTGCAGACCCTTGGGAGCGGCCTTCTCCAGGTCCTCGAACACGGGGGCATCGCGGAAGGGCGGGCGCAGGGCCAATTCGGTCTCCAGGGCCCGTCTCTCGGGCTCGGGCATCAGGGACAGGGATGCGACGCGGTCGCGGTGGCTGAGTCTCATCAGGAGTGCCGCCGCCACCCTCGAGGCCTGCCGCCGCTCCAACAGGGCCTTCACCGCTTCCTTGAGTCGGGTGGCCGCGGATGTCAGCAAGGCCTTTTCGTCTCCACCCAGGCGCACCAGGGCCAAAAGCACGGGCGCCCTCCTGGGTTCGGGGAGGCGTGTCAGCAGCCACGTGGCATCCGCCCCCTCAAGGTGGGCGAGCAAGAGAGCCAGGTCTCTGTCAGGGAGGTTCTGCGCCAGCTCAAGCCTCTCCGGTCCCGAAAGGGCTCTCAGGAGGGCCAGAGCCGCTCCATCGAAGTGCAGGGTGGCAACCATGCTCCCATGCTACACCCGGATGCGCCTTTCCTTGCCGCGACAAGATGCACCAGCGGCCCGACCTGCAATGCACGTTCAAGGAGCTCCCTGGGCCACCTCCAGATCCTTCGTGGCCTTCACCAGAGATGCCAATCGCGCCAGGTCATGGATGGCGTCGGGTTCCACACCAAGGTCCAGCAGTTTTTTCTCGTGTCCGTTGACGCACATTTCACATCCGTTGACCACCGACACGGCAAAGGCCAGCATCTCGAATCGTTGATGGCCCATCTGGGGCTTCATCATGGCATTCATCCTCAGGCCCACCCTTGTATAGCGGGCAGCCCCCTCCGACCCCTGGCTGTGTTCGATAAAGTGCCTGAAGCGGTAATAGAGGTTGAGCATACCCGTGAGAGCCGCGGATTCTGCCGCCTCGCGGATCAGTTCCGGAGTCACACCCGCCTGATGCAGGGCTTCCCTGGCATAGGTCGCCAGGCCCTGATGTCCCACGGATGTGGCCAGGGCCAGGAGGGCGAAATGACCCTCTTCGGGGGGGAGGGCCCCCTCGAAGAGGGACTTCTGGAGATTGAGCTTGAGGTCGCGGGCGATGACCGTGTCACGACCCTCAAAGAGGGACTCCAAGGGCTGAGGGGTGTAAGTGTTCATGAGGCCTCCTTGACGGCTTGGCATGCGTTGCAGGACTCCTGGGCCATCTCAAAGGCCGAATCCATCCCGCGTTGCATGTCGGTGATGTGGGGTTCCATCGTTTGAAGAAACAGACAGGTTTCCATGCTTCCTCCTTGGTTGTAAGGTTTCAGGCAGAGAGGGTCTTCTGGCCCTTCTCCCAGTTGCAAGGGCACAATTCATCAGTCTGCAAGGCGTCAAGGGTCCGGAGAATCTCCTTCACGTTCCGACCCACATTCAGGCTGTTGACACTCACCCACTGGATCACGCCATCGGGATCCACGATGAAGGTGGCCCGGAGAGGAACCTTCTCCACGGGGTGCAGGACACCCAAGGCCTCGCTGAGCTCCTTCTTGTTGTCGGCAAGCATCGGGTATCCCAGGTCCTTCAGGTCGGGGTGGTTTTGTCTCCATGCCAGATGCACAAACTGGCTGTCACAGCTGACGCCGTAGACCTCGGTCCCTCGATCCTTGAAGGCCTTGAGATTCTTGTTGAACTCAGCAATCTCGGTCGGGCAGACAAAGGTGAAGTCCAGGGGCCAGAAATAGACCACCGACCAATGGCCCTTGAGGCTCTCCGAGGTCAACGTGGCAAATTCCTTGCCCTTCTCCAGTGAGACACAGGCGGGCATCTCGAAACGGGGGAAGGTTTCCCCCACACTCAGGATTCTGTTCATGGTGATGTCCTTTCTGACTTGAGTATGCCGCCAGCCATTTAATAGAACAAATTGAATATTTTTATATGTTTGATAGAATTTTGCTATCACATGACACTCACCCAACTCCGCTATCTTGTGCAGGTGGCCAGCACCGGGCACTTCCACAAGGCCGCCAAGGCCTGCCACGTCACCCAACCCACGCTCAGCGCCCAGCTGGGCCTGCTGGAACGCCAGCTGGGGGTCACTCTCCTGGATCGCAGCCGACATCCCGTGGTGCCCACGCCCCTGGGATCCCGGGTGGTGGCCCAAGCCCGCATAGTGTTGGAGGAGCACGCCAGAATCCACGAACTTGTGGGGATATCCCGCGGTGTGGTTCAAGGAAGTTACCGCCTGGGCATCATTCCCACCGTAGCTTCCTCGCTGATCCCTCTCTTTTTCGAACCCTTCCGTTCCGCGCACCCTGGGGTGGAACTCGAGATCCTCGAGCTCACAACCGCCCAGATCATCGAGGGTCTCCGCAGTGACGATCTGGATGGAGGCATCGCGGCCACCCCCCTGGAGGATGCCACTCTGGAGGAAAACCCCCTGTACTACGAGGACTTCCACATCTACTCATGCCGTCCTCCGCATCGCGGAGGCCACGGCAAGGTGTCCCCCTCCGACATCGATCCCTCCTCCCTGCTTCTGCTCAAGGACGGACACTGCTTCCGCGACCAAGTCCTGCGCCTGTGCAAGGGTCCCCGCACCGGCACCCGGGGCATCCGCTACGAGGGGGGGAACTTCCAGACCCTCATGAAGCTGGTGGATTCAGGCTGCGGCACCACGCTCATCCCCCAATTAACCGCCCTTGCACTCAGCGCCTCCCAAAGGCGCCGGCACGTGCATGATTTCAAGGACCCCGTTCCCCGCAGGGAAATCAGCCTGGTTACACACCGTCTGGCCAAGGTGGTGATCTCCCAAGCCATCGCCACTGTTATCCGCTCGTCGCTGCCGCCCGGGATCAGCCGGGAAAAGCCCGGAAAGGTCCTGCCCCCACTTCCCCGTTGATGGGATAATCTCCGGCGTGACTACCGACCTTTCCTTTTATCAAGCCATCAAGCCTTTCAGCGACTTCAATGCCCTGACCACCGATGAGCCCTACCACCGTATCCCCGATGACTGGCATGTGGTGATCACCGATGTCGAGGGCTCCACCCGGGCCATCGGCGAGGGCCGCTACAAGGACGTGAACACCCTGGGGGCAGCCTGCATCGTGGCTGCGCAGAATGCCATGGGCCGGGAGGAATTCCCCTATGTGTTCGGCGGGGATGGAGCCACGCTGGTCATCCCCCCCTCCCGCCTGGCTCCTGTAGGCTCGGCCCTCCGAGCCGTGGCCACCCTGGCCGCTACCCGCTTCGGCATGACCCTTCGATTGGGTTCCGTGGCGATGCGCCGACTCCGCGAAGAAGGCCATGACCTCGATGTAGCCCGGTACACCCTGGCTGGCCAAAAAACCCTGTCCTTATTCCGGGGAGGAGCCCTGGCCCGTGCCGAGGAACTGATCAAGGGCGATCCGACATCGCACACTCTGGTCGGGATGGAGGTCCCAGGTGACCTCAGCGGCCTGTCCTGTCGCTGGCAACCCATCCGGTCGGAACGCGGCACCATCCTTTCCCTCATGGTCACGGCCCTTGGCCGGCCCAACAGCACGATCTATGCCGAGGTGCTGGAGGGCCTGAACAGGATTCTGGAGGGCGACGCCCTTCATGCCAACCCCGTGGGGTGGAAGCACATGAGCTACAAGAGCCTCGGCGACAATTTCAGGGACGAATGGCGCTACACAAAGGGCGTCCTGAGCCTGGCCTTCCTCTGGCGTTGCATCGAGATCCTGGGGGCCGTGATGGTGTTCCGGTGGAGGATCCCCCCCCTGGTGTTCAACCCCTCGCACTATGCCGAGGCCATGCCGGCCCATACCGACTTCCGCAAATTCGACGACACCCTCCGCATGGTGGTGGATGTCACTCCTCTCCAGGTTTCCAGGATCCGCGACCTGCTCGCGGATCTTCATGACAAGGGCCGCATCCGCTACGGACTGCACGAATCGTCCACGGCCCTGATGACCTGCTTCGTTTACGGCCTCGGGAGTGGCGAGCACATCCATTTCATCGATGGTGGTGACGGGGGTTATGCGATGGCGGCCAGGCAGCTGAAGTCCCAGGTGCAGGGGACTGGCGGTTGACCTAAGGTCGAGGGCGGTAAAGCTCGGGTTCCTCGGGGACCTCGTAACCCTCGCCTCCAACGCCCTTCAACTTGACGACCTCCTCCAGAAAGCGCTCGCGTTCGCTTTTCGTGCCAAAGGGTGTCCTTCTCGACCATATCTTGCCTCCCAGGGTAAGCTTGGCCACACCCTCTTGGGACACCAGAAGGAGCTTTTTCTTGGAGGCGATAACCGACTTCAATCGGGGAGGGATGATGTGGACCAAGGGGGCGTCCTTTCCTATCTGCCTCACCGTAGCGCCAGCCAGATGGTATTCCCCCACAGGTAGGCGGATCTTATGGGGAAGCCCCTTGGAGGCACCCAGAGTGAAAAGATCGCCCTTCTCATTGCGCAGAACAAGAACCGACACCTCAAATTGGCTACCGAAGTGGAAATCCAACTCCAGGTCACCCAGGGGCCCATCGTAGGGATACAAGGTCAAAAATTTCTTCGACTTCGACATTTCCGGGGTGAACCATGTTCCCTCGATGTGGAGAAAGCGGGAGGCGTATTGCAAGGGTTGATCCTTGTCGCCGGAATGCAAATAGGAAAAGCCGAAGGGGTTTTCCTTCCCTAGCAGGGTCAGGCGTGCGGTGCCCACGTTCCCGTCACGGAAAATTCCATGATAGGCATTGTGCAAATTTAACACCGCGGAGGATCCCAAGTTCACGAAATCCAGCGGCACCCTTTCACCATTCTTCTTGTCCACCTGGACTGTTTCAGGCTTCTCTTCAACCGTGGTTGGCAACGGAGGAGGCGTGAGCATCCCGGGTGTGCTGAGTTCTTCATATTCATAAGAGGCTTTGGCCCCCTTTTTCCTGCTTTCGATCAATGCCAAATCATCCTTGGAAAGGGGCAGGACCTTGGGCGGAAGGGGAACCCCGGGAGGCATGTGACCCGCCAGCAATGAAAGGGGCCCGGTGGTCAGGAAGAAGGCGACTAGGACAAGGCGGTTCATGAACTGAAAATCGCAAATGCCATGCCATGAATGCAGGATGGAACCTTGTACAGAGTGCATTTTTTCGGCTGAAATGCCAAGTTTATTGAACAGCAGGCTCCAAAAGACTTAAGCGGGCCCTGTCTCCAAAATCCACCTCGGCCCTGATGCCGTTGGGCAAGATGAATAGAGGATCTGTGTGCCCAAAATCGAAATCCATGCCGAGGGGGAAGTCGTGGCCCCGGGTGGCCTGCAAGACAGCCTCCTCAAAGGAATCATCCTTGGAATACCCCACCTTGGGTTCAAATCGGCCCACCACCATGGCCGCGATCTTGTCAAAGACCCCCATCAACCTCAACTGAGTCAGGGAACGGTCGATGGAGGCCGGCGTGTCCGGTTCGCAATCTTCAATGCACAGGATGGCGCCCTGAAGGTCGGGGAAAAAAGGCGTGCCTGCCAGACTCATCATGGTGCCAAGATTGCCGGCCACAAGTCGGCCCGAGGTCTTTCCGGGCCGGACCACCTTGGGGCCAGAATGGGGATCAACCTGTCTCGGGCGGTCATCCTCCTTGTCCCACCACAGCTTTTCACTAATCATCGTCAGGGATGGCGTGAGCTCCACAGGTCCCAAACCTTTCACCAGGATCCTCTCAAACCAGTCCCAGGAATAGCCGCTGAAGCCGCCGTGCTCGGCCATCTGCACCAGGAGCTGGGGACCCTGGAAGGTCACGAGTCCCGTCATCTTGTGGATCGCCAACAGCAGGAACGTGATGTCGCTGTACCCCATGATGATCTTGGGATTGTGGCGGATAAGCCCGTAGTCCAGCCCATCAAGGAGCTGGTTGGAATTGAAACCCCCGATGGAAGTGACGATGGCCTTGACGCTGGGATCGCCCACCATGGCATGAAAGTCGTCGAGCCTCTGGGTGATGGTGCCCGCCGTGTGGGCCCTCCTGGCTGACACATGGGTCCCCAGAAGCACCTTGAAACCCCTTTCCTCCAACTGCTTCACACCCCTGGCGAGCCGGCGCGGGCAGTAGGCCGCGATGGGCGACGAGGGCGAGACAATACCGATGGTGTCGCCTGGCTGAAGACGGAACGGCCTGATCGGCGTCATCCTGTGGACCCGTAAAGGACCCTTACCGCCCCCTTCTTCCAGAGCCTTTCTTTGAGGATCCCCAATTCGCGGTCGCGGGCGCCATCAGAAAGGTAGCGCTCGATCTCCTCCTGCACTTCCCTGAGAGGGCGCAGGCGACCCGGCCTTCTCTCGATCACCATGAAACGGTCCCAACGCTCGAGCTCGACACCCTGGGCCCTTGTGGGAATGAGTGTCTGCTTGGCCGGTCCCCAGACTCCTTCGGGCTGGTTCATGGCATCCTCAAGGACATCCGCACCAAACTCTTCGTCCATCACCAGGGTGACATCCACCTCGGGATAGCGCTTGACCGCCTCGGTTGCCCAGGCTGCCACGTCATCCAGCGAGGCGGTGGCAGGAAATTCCTCGTTGAGCTTGGCTCCCAAACCGTGCACCCTGGGAAGATCGGCGACGGTCAGTCCCTTGGTGTCGGCGGGTCGGATGATCAGGTGGCGGACCCGGGCTGTGTCGGGAGTACGCATCTCCACCCGCCTGAGAAGGCCGTCGACACTCCGGTGCTCCACGGCCGCCGCATCCTTGTGGCGTTCGTAGAAGAGCCTGACAGCCTCCGGGGAAATGAAGTCCTTCCGGCGCGTCTTGTAGTGTTCATACTGGAAGACGAGGATCTCATCCTCCATCCGGGTCTTGAATTTCTCCCAGGTCACGCCCTCATCCTGCAGGGCCCTTCGGAGCTGCTCCTCGTCCTCCAACCCTCGAAATGAAACCTCGCGGGCGATCCGGGCCGCCAAGAGGCCCTGATCCATCTCCTTCAGGAGCTTGCGGGCCTCCCTGACCACCAGGCGGCGCGTGATCATCTGGTCGAGGATTCCGGCTTCCATGTTCCTCCGGCGCTCCGCCAGGTCTTCACCCCGGAAAGTTTCCTCCAGGGCCCGGGCCTCGGGACGCGACTCGACCTCCATCCGAAGGTCCTTTTCCGTGATCACTTCCTTGCCCACATAGGCTGCCACCCTCGGAGCATCGCCCCAAACAGGAAGGACCCAAAGGGCCATTCCTGCCGCCAGGAGCCTAGCGACCGGCTTCACGCAGCTCCTCGCGCGCCTTCAGGGCCCTTTCCTCGAGCTTCTTTGAATCCTCGGGCTCAAGGGGATCCATGGTCAGTTGGATGACATGGTTGTCCTCGATGGTGAAGGGCCAGGCAATATCGAAAAAGGTGTCGAGCGGAAAATACAGATACCAGGGCGGATCCACCTCAATGATCCGGGTGCACCGGGCATAGTCCCGGAGCTCCAAGTCCACACGGCGAGCTCCATAATGGGAAAAAGGCTGGGTCAGGGGTGCGTAGCCCACGCTCATCGTGTCCAAACGGACTTTCGCGCCTGGGGGATCACTGATGATCACGAGATTGCGTTTCACACAACCGCACAGCAAGAGGAGGACGACCCATGAAAAGGCCCTCTTCATGGCCGGGCCTCCACGACCTGCCGGGGATTGGCTGGATCAAAGGGGACGCGGATCAGGACATCCTTGCGGATACCCCCCGAATAGACCAAAAGTTTGAGAGGCCATGAGCCGCCCGAAGCGACTTCCTTGCCATCAACGAGCCAGCGGACAATGCCTTCGTCCAGGTGCCTGGCCTCGGCTTGCCGCTTGATCATCACGGGGGAGCGACCCAGATAGGCGCCATCCTCGGCATAGACCCGAACACCGGGCCGTGGGGTCCTCACCTCGACCTCCAAGTCGTGCCTTTCCACCTGAACGCATCCCAGACAGAGTCCCAAGAGCACACCCACCACCCAACTGCGGATCACCGGAGCCGCTGCTTGAATTCTTCCCAGGGAAAATGGACTCCGGGGCACTCGGTGATGGTGCCACCCGGAACCTGCAGGTGCTTGATCACATGGTCGACCGGGATGTCATAGCGGACCATCAGAAACTTTACCAATTCCACTAATGCATCGATCTGGGCATCGGGCACCCTGTCGTGAATCTCGTAGTTGCCCACCAGGCAGATACCGATCCCGTTCTCGTTGTAATTGTTGTCGGGAGTCTTGGCGTGGGCTCCAGTGCATTGCTTGCGCCAACGCGGGCCGATTTCCACCTCACCCATTCCAGAGGCGCTGCCATTGCCAATCACGAAGTGATAGCCGAGTCCCCTGTCCCAACCCCTGACCTCGCGGTGATAGCGGTCATAGATATCCGCCGAACCCACCTCGTCGGCACTGTGATGGACCACGATGTATTTCCAGCCTCTCTCGTCCATGGGAATCCACTCCGGGTGGCTTCCTGTCTTGATGGGCAGGGGCTTGATGGCAGATTCGATGGCCGCTAGCGATGAGGCCATGAGGTGCACCTGGCCATTCCAGAGCCTGGCCTCGCGGCCCAGGTCGACGATGTCATCCCCGACCCTGGCGCGCCGGCAGCCAGGCTCCACTGTGATGAAAACATTCCCATGGCTGAACACACGCCGCCAAGGTTGGGAGCTGGTGTGCTCCGTTAGGCCGAGCTTGGCGCTCCAGACCCTCTGGCTCACATAGCCCACCGGAAGGGATTCAGGGCGGATCTCACGACCGCAGGCTGAAAGGACGATCACTGCGGCCAGCACGGCAAGTCTCATGCCTCGATCACCAAACCTTCTTTGCCCATCGTAATCGATGCGAAGCGGTATCCCAAGCGCCGGGCGATCCCTTGGGCCTCGGTGAGCAGGGCATCCACCTGGTTGTCGTCGCGGGAAGGCTCGTGGTGGGTCAGCACCAGGTGCCGTACCCCGGCCTCGCCGCCGAACCAAATCGCGTGTTCCAGACTGCAGTGGCCCCAGCCCTTCTTGGAAGGGTATTCCGCGGGCGTATAGGTGGCATCGCACACGAAGACATCCACCCCCTTGAAGAATTCCACGACGGCCCGGTTGCGGCTTTCGGCAATGGTCTTTCCCTCCGAGCTGTCCATGGTGTCGTGATAGGGCTCCATGTCGCCGGAAAAGGCCACGGATTTC
Source organism: Planctomycetota bacterium (assembly GCA_050251015.1). GTDB lineage: Bacteria > Planctomycetota > JBFWNO01 > JBFWNO01 > JBFWNO01 > JBFWNO01. The sequence goes on along the minus strand of JBFWNO010000008.1, from coordinate 6,376 downwards.
CCCCCGCTCTCGATACGGTAAGCCTGCATCAACACCGGATGGTTGACCATCATCGAGCGGACCCGAGTGGCCCCCAAGGCCAGGTCGGTGCCCTCGAGATCGCGGAAGGTGACCTTGGCCGGAAGTTCGGCAGCACGAAGGGGAAAATAGGAGTAGTCCATCTGCGAGGCCAGCACTTCCCCCACCGTTTTTTCATAGTGCACCTTGCCATAGACCCCCACCCGGCACTTGGGGTTGTACAGGGGTGCAAAGAAGGGGAATCCCACAATATGGTCCATGTGGGAGTGGGTGATCAGGATGTCGATGTCGAGGACACCCTTGCGTTGGAGATGCTGTCCGAGGGGATGGATCCCCGTGCCGGCATCCAGCACGACGTGCCTGTCCTCCGTTTCGACCATCAGGCAGGTGGTATTACCCCCGTAGCGCACCGTGGTGGGGCCAGGTGTGGCAATTGAACCCCTGACCCCCCACAGGGACAGCCTCATGTCAGGCCGCAGCCTCCTTGTCGGGATTCATCAGCATCCAGTGGCAGAAGCGCCTGAAGAGAAAGCGGAAGTGGCGGTGGGAACGGACCTTGGATAGGTTGTAGAAGAAGATCCGCGGCCTGAGGTAGAAACGCTGGAAGGCACTGCGCTTCTTCCGCAGGAGGGTTTGCCTGTCGAGCCCCTTGGGCACATAGGCCGCCGACATGAAGTAGAACTTTTCCCAATCGACGCCGTCGAGGTCGCCCTCGGATTTCAGCTGTTGGTAGCTTTCGGTGCCGGGCAAGGGCAGATAGGTGAAATAGTTGGCCCTCTGGATGTCCAGGTCGAGCGAGAGGCGGATGGTGTTTTCCATCTCCTCCATCGTCTCGGAGGGATAGCCCAGGATGAAGAAGGCCGCCACGTCGAAGCCGTGCTTCTTGATGCGCTCCACATCGCGACGGATCCTGGCCACAGTCGTGCCCTTGCGCATGAGCTTCAGGAGACGGTCGTTGCCGTTCTCGATGGCCACCGTGACCATGTACATGCCGGCCTGCTTCATGAGTCCGAGGATTTCGTCGTCGAGCCAGTCCATGCGGATCCCGTTGGGCATCGCAAGGGTGATCCCCAGGTTGGCATCGATGATCCCCCGGAGAACAGCCTTGGCATAGGGAAGATCCATGGTGAAGTTGTCATCGACAATATGGATCTCGCGGATCCCGTAATCACGGTGGAGCATCTTGATCTGGTTCACCACGAAGTCCACACTGTGGTGCCGGAGCTCGCTTCCCGACTGCTTGGGAGCGCTGCAGAACGTGCACTTGTACGGACATCCACGGGTGGTGATGATGGGAGCGATGGGGAACTGCTCGTAGAAGGCCCCGTGCTGGGCCTCGGGATAGCGCTCGGGGTGGATGAGGTCCCAGGCGATGACACCCAATTCGTCAAGCCTGTTCTCGGGCACCAGCTGGGGCTCGTTGCGCTTGAGCTCGCCGTTCTCGTACCACATCACCCCGGGGAACTTGGGGAAATCCTGTGTGCGCCCTTCCTCCAGGGCATCGACAAATCCCGGGAATCCCAGCTCACCCTCGCCGGCGATGGCAAAATCCACAAGGTCACCCATGTCCTTCATCGCCTCCTCGGGAGCCGTGGTGATGTGGGCGCCGCCAATCATGATCTTGATCTTGGGATTGAAGGCCCGGATCGACCTCATGATGTTCTTCACATTGCGGATGTCGAAGGTGTAGCACTGGATGCAAATGAGATCCACATCCTCGCGCTTGCTACGAAGAGCGATCTCGGCAAAACGTTCGGGGGGAATGTCTTCTTTGATGCAGTCAAGAAATTCGACCCCATGGCGGTGACGCACAAGCTGGGCCAAGATCGCCAGGCCCAGGCTGGGCTGGATGTGGTCGGCAAGATTGTTGGGTTTGATGAATAGGATTTTCATTGAGGCAATATTCTACCCGTTTGGTGATTTGGCAAGCGGCCTTCGGACAAGGTGTCCAGCCTGGTCAACTCCGGGCCCCAGGATTCCACTATGCCATCAAGGCGACCCCTACGCAGCGCTTAACCCGAGGAGACTTCCTGGATCGCCCTGAAGCTCACCCCCTGGTTCGGAGCTTCGGGAACCTCGACGGCCATCATCAAAACGCGACCTTGGCAGGCGGCCTCCGTGGCCTCGTCCACCAGGATCCTGGACCCTGCCCGCTTCGAAGCCTCCGAAAGCCTGCGGGCCGCGTCGGCACAGCGACCCACGACGGATAGGTCATAGGCACTGGAGGTGCCAAAGACACCGAACACCGCCTCCGAGGTGCCAAGCCCAAGACCGATGTCCTGCCCTCTGATGTGCGTCTTGATCGCCAGGGCGCAACGACAGGCCCGCAAAGCCGGATCCTCACCCGGGAGGATGGCTCCGAAGAAAACGGAAAGCCCTCCCCCGTGGTAAGGCTCCATGACACCTCCATGCTCCTCCACATGAGGCTTGATTGTTTCGACCCAGGAAGCGATGCGATCCCTGGTGCCGTGAAAACCCAACGTCGGCGTGAGCACGGTTGAATCCCCAAGGCTCAGGTGAACGACTGTCAGATGGGCCACTCCTTCGAGCTCGGGTTTGCCCGCCTTGCGCACGCGTTCGATCACAGGTCTTGTCAGGTGGGAATCCCTTTCCTTCTCGAACTGCCGGCGCTTAAAACTGATCAGGTTGCGCGCCGAGGTGATCCCGGTGATCAACCAGCCACCGGCCTCGATCGACGAACCGCCCGAACGCAGGAGCCAACCCTGCAGAAAGAAGAAGAGGCCCAATGTGGAGACAAAGGTTGAAAGGCCCAATGTCGTGATAGCCAGCATTTTCGGGCCGCAGCGAAAGCTGACCAAAGCCAGCAGGCACAGGAAGAGGACCGCCCCCAAGGCCTCATAACGGGCCCGGGGATAGCTCAGGGGGCTCCCGAGGGTGAGGCTGTTGTACACCGAGGCATGCAGGTTCACCATGGGAGCATCGGGGGAGATCGGTGAAGGTCTCCTGTCGATCGAGGAGGTGCCGGCGGCTCCCATGAACACCACCTTGTCTTTGAGCCACGCCAGTGCGGTCCAACGCTCCCTCCATTGGGTCAGGTGCCGGCGGCCTTCCTCAAGCTTGAGGCGAACTGGCTCGGAAAGGGCCTTCATGGGCTCCAGCGGCATCATTCGTCCGAGCCCTTGTTCAAGGTCTTCCAGAGTGCCCTTCAACGGATCCAGGACACTTTTGCGCCGGGCGATATAGTCACCGCGGTCGGTCAGGCGCACATACTCCTTTTCCTCGAGAGCCATGGCGGCATGGAGAGAGATACGGGCCGCCCTCTCGACCATTTTCAGGTCATGGAGCCGCACAAAGGGGACGCGAAGGGAAGCGTCTTCCAGCCGGCTGTTCCAATCGATGATCATGTCTCCTGAATCCATCAGGAACACGCTCTGGTGGCCCACCCTCATCTCGGCATCTTCCACCACGACATGGTCCACGGAGATGCCCTGGTCGGCCAGGTAGGCAGACAATCCGAGATTGGCGAAGGGGAGGCCCCCCACCACTCGATGGGGCTGGACGGATCTCACAAGACCGTCCTCGCAGGAGGAGGCGTTCACCAGGCCCCAAGAAACGGTCCGGGCGTCGAGGCGTCGGGCCAGAGACTCCTCGGGAGGGACCAGGACATCCTCCCCATGCTCCGACGATGGCGCCCAGTGCACCCCCAGCGTGCTGCCCACCTTGTTGAGGCTGAGGGCGAAGGCCTCGTTGGGATCCTCGGTAAGGGCCTTGAGATCGCGGGCCAGCGGGGCCAGCGCCATGCCGATCTCCCCCTGCTTCTCGAACTCGTCGGGTGTGTTGATCCTTGCCAGCGTCTCGACCAGCGGATCGATGCCCGCCACAAGTCGTCCGGCCAACTCGGTGTCCAGGCGCGCCCTGACCGGATCAAAGAACTCGATGTCCAGCACCACATGCCTGGCCCCCAGGTCGTGGAGAGCCTCCAGCACCGGGGCCATGTGCTCCTTGCGGTCCATCACCGCCGCCCGGAGTTGGCGATGGCTTTGGTCGTCGATGTCCACGAAGGCGACGGATGCCGCAGGGGCCTCCTCGAGTTCCAGGAACTTGCGCGCCTGGAACATGAGGTCGCCGAACCAGTAGCTCTCGAAGGACAAGCGCGCATCAAGGATCGAGGCGGCGAAGAGCGCAATATAGAAGACAATCAGGCCCGGCAGGGCCTTTTCAAGCCACTTCAGGGGCATCTCCGAAGGACGCTGAAGGCGCACCATCAGGGACTTGGTGAAGGTCTTTTCAAGCCACTTGAGCGGCGACGCCGAAGGACGCGATCGACTCACCCTCAGGGTCCCGGAGGCGGAGGCGGTGGTGGTGGCGGCGGATCGCACCCCGGAGGCAAAGGCAGGATCAGGAAGGGCACCCAAACACCGAGGACATCCACCCACATCCAGCATACCGGCTCATGGGTTTGGAGTGAGGTACTCAAGGATTGGTTGACCGATGTGCGGAAGTCTTGACCGGCATTCCGGCCTGTGGGATCTGGTGACGAAATCACAAGGCCCGAGACCTGGAGAAACGCCAACTCCTGGCGGCTCGATCCCGTGAACAGAGAGGTGTATTGGGCACCCAGCAGGCGACTGTCGATCGAGGAAGACATCGAACCGGGTTTGGTTGTGGATTGTTGGTTGGCAGTCAAGGTCTTGGTCATGCTGCCAGACCTCGTCACCACCTTCCCCTTGATGATCCTGGATTTTGTCTGGCGGCTGGTGACCGTGTATTCCGAGACCGTTCCCTTGATGGCCGCCGTAACCTGGGGTGTCTCCACCTTGTAGTCGTTGCCCTTGGCCTCCTCGGGATCCACGCTCGAAATAATGTGACCCACGCGGACGTTGATCTCGGTGGTGACTTTCTCCTTGGCGGCATCGAAGTCCTCGACCTTGAGCTTGGTGTAACTGCCGATTTGGAGGGTGGAATTGCCGTCGGCCGCCTTGCGGTCGGTCTTGTAAAAGGTGACCGTGGCATCGGTGTCGCCCAAGGTCATGACCCAGGATCCTTTCGGGATCGCATCTCCAACAGCGGCCGGCTTGAAGGCTTCGGCCCCCGGAGGCTTCACGGCGATCTTCCCTGATTTGAGCTCGGTGAGGACGATCTCCTCCGCCGCCAGGCGAAAGAACACGAAGAGCATCGCCACCACAATGAATAGATGTTTCATGGATTGTTGTTCCCTGATATTTTGAGGGAGGCCTTGAAGCGTGCCAAGGGGGAGTCCGGATTGTCGCCGGCCTGCCGGAGATGCTCGTCGGCCTGGCTCTGGGCTGCCATCAGCACGGAACCGGGCACCTTCTGTCCAGGGCTGGCGGCATCCAGGAAACCCAGCCTCTGGCATTCCCGGAGCCCATAGCGCTCGCTGGAACCGAAGAGCCTCAGGAAGAGGTTGTCTTCCAGGTCACAGAGCCCGGCAAAGAACCGGCCAGCCTGCCCGTAAGTCAGGATCTCGCCGAGGTCCTGATCCTCATCAACCCACCCCAACTCGGCGGCGGCGTGTCGGACGGCCACCGGATCGAAGGCCCCCGCGCCCACACTCAGGTGCAGAAGCCGGAGGGTCTCCCCCAGGGTGACCTCCTCGCAACGGGCAAGTTCGGAAACAAATTCGAAATCGGGAAGGGCGGCCATGGACCTTGCAGGCGCGGCCATCCCGGCAGGGCTCGAACCGGAGCATCCCGTGATGAAGAGAAGAACCACCCACACAGCCGCCATGCGTCCCATCAGAAATCCACCGCGCAGGAGAAACCGAAATACTCGCGGCGGGGGCTGGAATTCGAGATGGTGCGGTGGCTATGACCGCCAAAGAACATCCCGTAATCCGCGCTCAGGCTGAGGTTGGTAAAGGGTCGGTATTCCAATGAGATGTCACCTTCCCTTCCAAGATGGGCCCCATGACGGTTGACGTAGGGGTCGGAAACCGCCGTGTGCGAGACGTCGCGACGGAAATTATAGAGATCGATCTCGGCCTGCCACTCGGGAAGCTCGGGCACATGGAAGGTGGCCCCCACATGGTGAATGACCATGTTGGAGATCCTGGGGGAATAGACAAGGCCCGTATCGATGTGACCAAAATAGTAGAACGTATGGTCAGAGCGGCCGATGCGGCTGTCGGTCCCGTTGCCCATCGCGGTGACCGAACCGCGGTCATTGTCACCCCGGGCGTAGATGAAATCGTATTTGTAGACGGCCACATTCTCCTGAAGGACACGCGAGGAGATGATGTAGGCGTTCGAGGACTGGGGCTGGCGACGGTTGTTGCCACCATACATCGGCACACGGCCCGTCTGCCAGATGTGCTCACCCGAGATCTTCCAGATCGGCGTGAGTTCGCCCCTGAAACCCACAAACGTGAAATTGAAAT
>JBFWNO010000007.1:0-48960 GCA_050251015.1 Planctomycetota bacterium | reverse complement strand
GACCATTGCCCATTGATCCAGAAAGCACCCCAATCATCACCACTGCTCCAATAGGAATGCAGATGAAAAGAATAGGCATCCAAGGGTAAACCAGAGCCTGGATAACCACCCGGAAACAATTCCGTCGAATACAGCTCCAAGTAGGCCCTCAAGGCCGCTTCATTAGGACCGGGTGGAGGCTCAGGAAGCTGCAACTGTCCTGTTCCAGGTTCTTCACCATGGCCAGGTTCTTTACCATGGCCAGGCTCTTCACCATGGCCAGGCATAACGATGAATGAATTGAGGATACTCGAAAGAATCTCTGCAGGACTCCGGAGTCGCTCCCACGTACGATCATCTTCAACGGCTCCACTTCGCAAGGCATCGAAGAAGCCCTGGTTGTAGATGGAAAAATCAAAGGGCAAAAGAATGGATTCGTAAGCCACTGGCGCCCTACGGACCCTACCGACTTGATAGTAAAGCAAACGCCCGTTGTTGTTCATGGAAAACCAGATCAATCTGTCCAAGGGAACACCATCGCCCGGATAGGAAGGGTGGGGATACAACCCCTGAGGGCCCCACATGGTGGAATAGTGCGAGCGAATCTCGGCCTCGGTATAACCCAACCCTGTGCATGAGTTCCAGTAAATCAGGGGATTCTGGGGGACCTTCCATGTTCGGTTGGGGGCTGGAGAGATTGTTCGGAGATCATCCAGCATTTGTTGGAGCGAGGGAGTGTAGGGAGAGGAAAATGCGGGATAAGACAAACCCGTGTAGGGCGCAGGGAATTCCTCCACCTTGCCGAAACCGACAACATTCAAGGCATCCATGGGAACATCCCCGTAAACAGGGAGCTTGGGTCGAAACAGCACACCGCCACCAGGACCCGTCTCCGCGGCAAAGCCCTTGTGAATTGGGTCTTCATCATCAAAAAACATCATGCAGGAATAGGGCCGGTTGATGTCCGGAATTTCATGCCTGTCTTCCAGTCCCACAAAGCCAAGGACGTCATGAGGGGCCACTCCTCCCCCACGAGGCTCGGGTCCGATGCGGATTTCAGCTGAGGTTGCCGCAACATCCGTGGCGCGGAAGAAATCCTCCTGGCTGCGGAGATTGGTCACCTCCAGCACCTTTTGGGTTGATTCAATCGAACTTTCATACAACTCCTCCCCTTCCTTCAAGGAAGCATGGGAGCGGAATGAAACAATGCCAGCGGGAAGGAAATCAATCTTGGGCAAGTGTGATTTGTACACAAAATCCTCAAACCCAAAGACCGAGTTGTTTCCCAAGCTGGGAACAGTCATGTATTCAGAAATCAATGAGCATGGGGCCCCAAGCCACCCGGGCAGGCGACGATATGGAGACAATAGGTGCGGCAAACCCCTCTCAATATAGGTTTGTTCGAAGTACCATAAGTTTGGATTGATACCTACAAGCGGTACATTTTGCCTCACAAAATTCAAAGGAATGGGGTACATCAAATCAGTCATTGTGCAAGGGGTGTTCGATCCAATGCTACCGTTGAGCGGAGATGACCAAAGTTGAGTGGATTGCATAAATTCAAGACTGATGAGTGCGCGCTCATAAGGCCGTTTGCCATGGGTTCTCACCCATTTGAGCAGGTGCTGGAATGAGGCAAAGCTATCGGGCCACCCTTCCACACTTGCATAGGCCTCATAGGCCGACGACAGTCGAAGTGCATCCGTGAGCGACATGAGGCGATTCTTTTGACAATACGGCGCGTCAAATGGAACACCTAATGAAATGTATCCCGTGACACCGTTTTCCTTAATGGAGTATGCGCTGAACATGGGATTCGCCGTGCCCAACATGGGAACCTTATTTTGGGGCTTGGCAACTTCGAGCAGCATCCCTGATGTGCTATAGGTTTCAGCAACAAGTCCCTCGACAGAGCAACTGACATTCAAAGGTGCATAAAACACTGCAGAGCGCACCTCTGGACTTGCAAAGTTCAGGTTGATCAATGCCACAGGATGCTTCCTCCACAGATCTTCTAGATTGGGTGGATTCAAATCTATTCGGCTCATGAACGGAAGGAAGTTGGCAAAAATTGAAGGGGGCCCGTAGTTCCAGTATTTTTGGGCCTGCCCCCCCGGTGTCGGGGCACCAAACTCGCGCCGGATCCGATGATACTTGCTATCCACTCTCGATGACGTAGTCAAATCCATGCTGACCTTGTTAAAAAAACCATCGGGAACATATGCTGGTGGTAAATGGGCTGCGCCCCAGTTGTCGATCATTGCATGCATTTGCTGGATACTGGAGTAACCTGCGCGGGGACGGCCCCCCACGATCACATCGCCCAAACCCGACCCAGCGGGCATGGATGTACCCCTGTCGCTTTGGGCCGTGGATGTGAAATAAAATGGGGTTCCGTTCCTGATAAATACAGAATTCCATGGGGGTGATCCCAGTTCGGCAAGATACTTGTGCACATCGCCATATGCGTTCAAAAGGTTCCTCAGCCTCAAGTTGATCCAGGCCGACAGGTCCATTTGGTCGATGTTACCTGTGGGCCAGGGATTCAAGGCGTTGGATTGGTAGGAACCCGCAAGGTCAGGGTCTTCTAGACCCGCTTCAAGGCCGTCATTAACATTGATCATCCCTCCGGTGTCCTTGAAGGTCACCGTCGTGAGATCGCCTCCGGTTGGTGACAGATGCGTACCAAGGGTGAAGGCGCAGCGATCTTCAGCCAGCGGCAGGTGGATGGGCCGTCTGCTGGCTCCACCGAGGAGGGATTGCACTTTCCTGACCCCACCCTCCATGCCCGAGCGTGCCAGCACCCTGGCCTTGGCGCGCAAGAGATGATTCTGAGAAAGCTGACGGCTGAGCAGGCTTTTTTGGGCCAGGTCCACGGCCAGCACGGCCAGGATCCCCAGCACTCCCAACACAATGACCAGGACGAGTCCGCGGCGATGCCGGAACGGTATTCTGTATGGCTTTTGAGATTCGCAAAGCATGACACGATTATATTCCGATCGAAAGGGAACGCTCCCTGATTGAAATAAAAAACCCCTCCCCCCGGCAAAGGGAGAGGGGTTCGTAGGCTCCAGCCAATTGGCCGGGAGGGCTCTTACATGCCCATCCCGCCCATGCCGCCCATGCCACCGGCACCGGCGCCATGGTTGTGGTCGTCCTTCTTCTCGGGGATCTCGGAGATGAGAGCCTCGGTGGTCAGAAGGAGCGAGGCCACGCTGGCCGCGTTCTGCAGGGCACTGCGGGTGACCTTGCAGGGGTCGATGACACCGGCCTTGACCATGTCCTCATACTGCAGGGTCGCGGCATTGAAGCCGAAGGCTCCGCTGCCGTTGGCCACCTTATCGGCCACCACGGCGCCATCCAGGCCGGCGTTTGTGGCGATCTGCTTGAGAGGAGCGAAGATGGCCCTGCGGACGATCTCCACACCTGTCTTCTGGTCTTCGTTCGAGCACTTGACGCGATCGAGCGACTTCAGGGCACGGATGAGGGCCACGCCGCCGCCGGGGAGGACACCCTCCTCGATGGCCGCACGTGTGGCGTGAAGGGCGTCCTCGACGCGGGCCTTCTTTTCCTTCATCTCGATCTCGGTGGCAGCACCCACGTTGAGCTGGGCCACGCCGCCAGCGAGCTTCGCCAGGCGCTCCTGGAGCTTCTCGCGATCATAGTCGCTGGTGGAGCTTTCAATCTCCGAGCGAATGATCTTGATGCGGCCCTGGATGCTCTTGGTGTTGCCGGCACCCTGCACGATGGTGCAGTTGTCCTTGTCCACCACGACCTTCTTGCAACGGCCAAGGTCCTTGAGCTCGACGTTCGCAAGGTCGATGCCGAGATCCTCGAAAATCGCCTTGCCACCGGTCAGGACAGCAATGTCCTCCAGCATGGCCTTGCGGCGGTCACCGAAGCCGGGGGCCTTCACCGCGCAGCACTGGAAGGTGCCACGGAGCTTGTTGACCACCAGTGTGGCCAGGGCTTCGCCTTCAATCTCCTCGGCGATGAGGAGGATGGGGCGGGCGCTCTGGGCCACCTTCTCGAGAAGGGGGACAAGATCCTTGATCGTGGAGATTTTCTTCTCGTGGATCAGGATGTAGGGGTTCTCAAGCACCACTTCCGAGTTGTTGTAATCGGTGATGAAGTGCGGTGAGAGGTAACCCTTGTCGAATTGCATGCCCTCGACCCAGTCCAGTTCGTTGGTCAGGGACTTGCCTTCCTCGACAGTGATCACACCATCCTTGCCCACTTTTTCCATGGCATTGGCGATGAGATCACCCACGTCGCCGTCGTTGTTCGCGGCAATGGAAGCCACTTGCTTGATCTCGTCCTTGTTGCGGACGCTGGTGGCGTTCTTCTTGAGTTCCTCCACCATCGCTTCCACGGCCTTGTCGATGCCGCGCTTGAGTTCGATGGAGTTGGCGCCGGCGGCCACGTTACGGAGACCTTCGGTGAAGATGGCCTCGGCAAGCACCGTGGCCGTGGTGGTGCCGTCACCGGCCACGTCGGAGGTCTTGCTAGCGACTTCGCGCACCATCTGGGCACCCATGTTCTGGTACCTGTTCTCAAGGTCGATCTCCTTGGCCACGGTCACGCCGTCCTTGGTGATCGTGGGGGCGCCGAACGACTTCTCAATCGCCACATTGCGACCGCGGGGACCGAGAGTGGTCTTGACGGCCTTGGCGAGGATGTTCACGCCGGTGCGAATCTGGTCGCGGGCGTCCTGATCGAAAATGATTTGTTTTGCCATGATGTTTCTCCTGTTTGTTTCTATGAATTCAGTTGTTGTTGACGACAGCGAGAACATCGCTTTCGTTCATGATCAGAAGTTCTTCGCCATCCAGCTGGACTTCGGTGCCGGCATAGCTGGTGAACAGCACGCGGTCACCCTTCTTCACAGCCATCTCGCCGCGCTTGCCGCTGTCGAGAAGCTTGCCTTCGCCCACGGAGAGGACCTTGCCCTCTTTCGGCTTTTCCTTGGCGTTGTCCGGGAGCACGATCCCGCCGCGTGTCTTGTTTTCGGCATCGAGCCTCTTGACCACAATGCGGTCACCCAATGGTTTGATGTTCATGTTCTGATCTCCTTCATGGTGTTGAATCAATGGCACCCCCTGAGAGGGTGGTGCATGTCTTCCTTAGAAAAGATCGTGCCAACCACTTGAAAGGGGTTGGCCCCCCACTTTTCACCGAAACTTGAGGCTAATTATAGTCGATTGCTTAAAAAACCTGCCAACATGACAGAAAAAAAATGTGGATTGTCATTTTGACACTCATTATTCGGTCGACAATGGGGTGTCTGCCTGAGATTGCTTTTTCTCACCCTCCTCGCGGATCTTCCTGAAGATCTCATCCATCTCCCTGGCCTTGATCATGCCGGCGTCGACCTCCACGGTCACTTGAGGGGCAAAGCGGATGTCGAGGGCCTCCGCGAGATGCCGCTGCAAAGCCGGAAGGGCGCTTTGCAGTCCCATCATGGTGATCTTTCTCTGCTTCTCATCTCCGGAGGGCATCACAAGGACCTTGCAATGCGACAGGTCGGTGCTGAGCTTGGCACCCGTGACTGTTACGGGACCGATCCGCGGATCATTGAGCCGACGGGCAATGAACGTGGCGCTTTCTCTCACAATACTAGATGTCAGGCGCTGAACGCGGCGATCAGAGGCCATGTCAGGAGGCGGTCTGCTTGACCTCGACGAGCTGGAAGAAGTGGATGGAGTCGCCTTCCTTGATGTCGTCGTAATCTTCCACGCGCATCCCGCATTCCAGGCCTTCCTTGACTTCCTTCACGTCGTCCTTGAAGCGGCGTAGCGTCTCGACCACGCCGTTGTGAATGACGACGCCATTCCGGCTCACGCGCACCTGACAACCACGGCGGACAATCCCGTCGGTGACCATGCACCCGCAGATCGACCCGTACTTCGAGCTCTTGAAGACGGCGCGAACCAGGGCCTGGCCGATCTCCTGTTCCTGCTGGAGCGTGCCGATCCTGCCGTCGAGAATTGCCTTCACATCGTCGAGCAGTTCGTAGATGATCTTGTAGAACTTGATGTCCACCTTGTTGCTCTTGGAGGACTTCATGGCCTTGGGGTCGGCCACCACGTTGAAGCCCAAGATTTGGGCCGACGAAGCCTTGGCCAAGAGGACGTCGCTTTCGCTGATCCCCCCCACGGATTTACCGACGATCTTCAGCGGTACGGGACCGGCGGCGCCCAACTTCTCCAGGGCCCCAACGATGGCTTCCAGACTGCCCCTCACATCAGCCTTCACAACAAGGGACAGGGCATCCTTGTCACTGGCCTCCATGGCCTCGAAGAGGTCATCCACGCTGAGGGCCGTGTCGGGGGTGGATTTCTGGGTGATGATCTGGGATTGCTTGCGACGTAGCTCGGCCACCTCGCGGGCGCTGGCCATATCGGGCGTGACGTGGAACTTGGAGGCCACTTCGGGAGGCTCACTGAGTCCAAACACCTGAACCGGCTTGGAAGGCGGTGCCTCCTTGATCATCTTGGAGTTTTCATCCACCAGAGCGCGGATCTTGCCATACGCGCTACCGCACACCACGATGTCGCCCTGCCTGAGTGTGCCGTTTTGCACCAGCAACGTGGCCACCACACCCTTCTGGGTGCTCAGCTCACTTTCCAGCACGATGCCCATGGCCTTGCTCAACTCGGGGTTGGCTTTGAGCTCAAGGATCTCGGCCTGCAAGAGGATCATCTCTAGCAAATGGTCGATCCCCTGGCCTGTGATGGCCGAGACGGGACAGAAAATGGTGGTGCCACCCCACTCTTCGCTCACCAATTCGTATTGGGTGAGCTGCTGGCGGATCTTGTCGATGTTGGCACCTGGCTTGTCCATCTTGTTGATGGCCACGATCAATGGCACCTTGGCGGCCTTGGCGTGCTGGATGCTTTCGATGGTCTGAGGCATGACGCCGTCATCGGCCGCCACCACCAGGATCACGATGTCTGTACTCCGCGCGCCACGAGCGCGCATCTCGGTGAACACTTGGTGGCCGGGGGTGTCGATGAAGGTGATCTTCTTACCCTTGTGCTCGACCTGGTAGGCCCCAATATGCTGGGTGATCCCGCCGGCCTCGCGCGCGGCCACACGGCTCTTCCTGATGAAGTCCAAGAGCGAAGTCTTGCCGTGGTCCACGTGGCCCATCACGGCCACCACCGGGGGGCGGGGCTTGACGCGCAGGGCGGCATCCTCCTTCTCTCCCTCCTCGATGTGGCTGTCGAGAATTTCGGTGACGCGGTCGGTTTCACCCTCGACGATGATCTCGATCTCGAACAGCAATCCCAAGGTGATCAGGTGATCCTCGGTCAGGTAATCCTCGGGCCCGACCTCGGTCCCGTCGTGGTGCTTGAGGCGGTTGATGATCTCGTTCGAACGGATCTTCATCTCGCTGGAAAGCTGCTTCACAGTGATGGGAAGCTTGACCGTCAGATTCTCGATCTTGATCAGTTCCTGGTGATGGCGACGGCGCTTGCCACGCCTGGAGGCCACGCGATTCTGCATGGCCTGCCTGGCCGTGGCGCGATTGGCCGAGGAACTCGTGCGCACCAATCCACCCACCTCCTCATCCTTCTGGACCTGGGAATCCTGGGCCTGGAGTCTGACACGTTCGATGTGGCTGACCGGCTGTTCCTCGAGCACCGAGGCGGCCGCCACTTCCACACCTTTTTTGATCAGCTTGGTTTCATGCGAAGGCTGGGATGGCTCGGACGACTTGGGTTTGTGGCCATCCTTCGCCGCGGGAGCCGCAGGGGCCACCGGGCTGGGTGATCGAGAAGGCTTGGTGGAAGGGGCCGGAGTCTGGGCTGAGGCAGGGGGCACCGCTGTTGAAGAGGGGGATGGCGGGGACTTCTCCTGCAGTTCGGCCTCAGCCTTGCTCTCAGCATCCTTGGCCTCTTTCCGACTCTTCGCAGTCACTGATGTGGCCTTCTTGGGAGCGGCCACCTTCTTCTTGGGCGGTTCGACTTGGTAAGGAATGCGCTTCTCGGGCGGAACCTTACAACGATCCTGGAGCTTGTTCCAGGTGGCTTCGCTCACGATCGACATGTGGTTCTTGACAGGTTCGCCAAGGTCACTGCAAAGCGTGATCAGTCCCTTGCTGTTGAGGTTGAGGGCCTTGGCCAGCTCGTATAACCTCACGCGCTCTCCCCGGCCGAGCCACCGGCAGCCTGGGCTGCCTCGGGCTCGATCTCGTGCTGGACAGCCTCGGGGCGCGGAGCCACATATTCATAGGCATAGTCCATGATCTTTTCCGCTTCATCCTCAGAACACCCCAACTCGGCCAGGGCGGAAAGCCCTCGCCTCTTGAGAGAATCGAGGCTGAGGATACCGGCCGCGCGAAGCTTGGCCACAAACTCAGGGCTGGAACCGGGGATGCCTTCCAGGGCCTTGAGATCCCTGGCGGCCCTATCCTCGAGCTGGCTGAAACTCACCACATCGATGTCCCATTTGGTCAATCGGGATGCCAGACGGACATTCTGCCCGCGGCGACCGATGGCCAGAGACAGCTGGGAGTCGTCCACAACAATCAGGGCGCGATGCTCCTCGGGATTGAGTTCCGTGCGGGCAATTTCGGCGGGTTTGAGCGAGTTGACGATCATCTGCTCGGGCTTGTCACTCCAGCGGATGATGTCGATCCTCTCGCCGTTGAGTTCATCAACGATGGTGCGGATCCGGCTGCCACGGACACCCACGCAGGCTCCCACGGCATCGACCCTGGCGTCAATCGACGACACGGCGACCTTGCAACGGAAACCGGCTTCGCGCTCCAACCCCTTGATCTCGATGACCTTCTCCATGATCTCGGGAACCTCGAGCTCGAAGAGCCGGCGCACAAAATCGCCACTCCTGCGGGACAGGACAATCTTCACCCTGTTGCCCTCGTTGACCACATCCTTGATGATGCAGCGGATTCTTTCTCCCGGCCTGTAAAACTCGCCGGCGGCCTGCTCACTCTTGGGCAGGATGCCTTCGGTACGGCCCAAGTTCACGATGATGATGCTCGGCTCGACACGTTGAACGCTGCCATTGACCAACTCACCGATGCGGCTTCCGTAATCCGTGAACACCACTTCGCGCTCAGCTTCACGCAATTTCTGGATGATCACCTGCTTGGCTGTCTGGGCTGCAATCCGGCCTAAGACCACGGTGTCAAACACCTGACCCTCATGCTCGGCTGTCACATCTCCTGTTACCCTGTCGATCGTGACCGTCATGGGCGCGTCCTTATCAATGGAATAGTGACGCTTGATGGCGCTCGCCAACGCGAACTCAACGCCTTGCATGATGGTTTCCTTATCCACACCCTTGTCGCGCTGCAAAGAATCGACAATCCTGAGAAGTTCCTGGCCGTTCATGGCATCTTCCTTTTTTTGAAAGTGAAAAAAAAAAGTGGGCCCTGCCCACTTTTCCTCGCCCAGATGATAGTAGAATTCATCATAAAGTCAACGAATTGACAATCTAACAGGGCCTAATTTTTTGTTAAAACTCTTATTCGCTTACTTTCTGATAAAACAGTAATTTTATCAATTTGATCTCTTTTTAAGGATTTAATGGTTTTTAAGTTTTCAATAGAAAAAACAATGTCATTGATTGATAATAATTTATCTCCTAATTTTAAATTAAAATCAATTAAATATCCATCATCATAGATTAAAACAACTTCAAAATTATCGTTGCAATTGACACCGAATTTAACCATTGACATTGATATTTTGATGTTTTTTATTGATTTATCAATAATTTTTTGATCAATTTCTTGAAAATCAAATTTTTTATCTGTAATTAGAGTACATCTTATAATTTCTTTTAAAAGAAGTACAAATTTCGTCATTGACTTGTAATTTAATGTGTTTGATTCATCATTTGGTCCGTGGTAATTCATATCTAATCCAGAAAAGAAAAATAAGACAGGAATGTTGCTTTTATAGAAATGATGGTGATCGCTCAAAGGAATATATCCATTGTTGAACCACGTCACACTCTGTCTTTCAGCGCATTGACTCAATATTTTTGTCAATTCCTGAGAGCTATCGGAACCCATCACAGGGATATTGTTCTCAGGCAATTGCCCAATCATGTCCAGGTTGATCATGGCTACAACCTTGCGCCCCTCAAGCAAATCCCTCATTTTTTTCAAAAAATCGATACTTCCTAACAATCCTTTTTCTTCTGCATTGAAAGCCACAATCACAAGCCCGCGAACATGGCCTTTTTCGTCTTTGAGGGCCCTTGCCACCTCCAAAATGCCGGCCACCCCGGAGGCGTTGTCATTGGCCCCGTTGTACAGGTCATCCTGCTCGTTTGTTGAGATGGCCGCATCTCCACCGTGGCCGATATGATCAAAATGGGCTCCCAATATGACAACTTCATCGCTAAGCCCCGGCAGCCAGGCCGCGACATTAGCGCTGGGGTTGGCCCCTCCACCAAAAGGCAGAAGCATACTTTGGGCTCCGGGCAGACTTTTGTAGCCCAGTTGTGTCAACCGGCTTTTGATAAAAAGAGCGGCCGCTTCGTTGCCCTTCGTGCCCGTATCACGGCCTTCCAGAGCATCGGAAGCCAAAAACTCCACATCCACCCGCAAACGTTCTTGAACATCTTCTGATGAATCAGCGCCCCAAAGGGCCCATGAAAAGCCCACAATCAACAAAAGATGCAGGATATTTTTCCTGGCCATGGGAATATCTTAATCCTTCTTACTTACTTTAGGCGCCCTGAGATGGCACGTTTTTTGAGTAAGCTGAGGTCTTATGAATCCCCATCCACCCCGTCGCCAAGGCCAAGCTGCCCTGGAATACGTGATCCTCGTCGGCGTCTTGGCCACTGCCCTGCTTGCCTCAGGAGCTTCCGAGGCTCTCTTGGGAGCTGTGGGCACTTATTTTTCCGAGGGAGCCACCCTCATGAATCTTCCTATCCCATGACCATGAACCAGGAATCGCTGTCCCTGTTCCTGACCTACTTTGTGGCCTTCATGGCCTGCGCCCTGGACTTGGCCGGCTTCGGCATTCCCTTGTGGCTGACCCTGCCAGCGATTGCGGCCGGCTTGGGTTCTGTGATAGCCCTTGGAGGGTTGAACCCGACAAGTCTTCTGGGCCTGCTCATGGATCCCAACTCTCCCCCTTCCATCACCCATGTTATGGCCAATGCCCTTCTGGTGCTGATGTTCTTCGGATGGGCCACCCGAAGGGGGGCCATGGCCAAGGGCGACCTTTGCCTGGTGCTTTCGCTGGCCTGCCTCAACAGGTTTTTCCCTTTCGTCAGCCTTTTGATGCATATTGCCATCTGCGGATTCGCCCTGGCCATCATCCATGTTTTGCGTTCAGGCCTTGGTTTGCAGGCTTGCAGGGCTGTTGGCAGGGCCCTGATGCTACGCTCTAGAGAGCGCTGCGAGGACGGCTCCCTGGTCCCCGTCCACAAGCTCACCATGCCCTATTCTCCCGCCGTCCTCTTGGGTGTGTTGACCAGTGGAGGAGGTCGGGGATGGTGACAAAAAAAAGCCTGCGCGGGCAAGTGATGGTCGTGTCACTGGCCTTTCTGCTTCCTGCAGCCATCCTGGTGGCCTTCCTGCACAATCATGGGCTTTTGCTTCAGCATCGCCAGCGCCTGCAGGTTGCAGCGGATAGGGCCGCGGTGTCCGGATCCCTGCTTGAATGCGACCTGCTGTCGGCCATCGCCTGGACCAACCTGGCCCTTGCCGATGTGCACGCCCAAGGCGTACTCCACTGCGTGAACACCGCAACGGCCGGCACCCTGGCCGAAATTGAGGATTGGGGCCGGAAACAGGGGATCATCGTGGATCCCCCCTCCGTTGTTGGGGGCTTGGGAGCCGTGGAACGCTACCAGGAGATCTACAACACGGCCAGCGCGGAACTGCCCAACATCGTCCGCTGGGAAACTAGGCTACTGCAGATGCAACACAACCTTGCGGCCCTGGGCAAGCAATTGATCCAGCGCGAGGTGTACCGCACAGCGTTGGCCAACCTGGGCGTGGAAGGGGAAGAAAGTGTGGATGGAATGGTGCACGTCGCCATGTTCCCCTTCAACCGCCAATGGGCTCCCTCGGCACTCCAGGAGGAAAGTTGGCATGTGAGTTATGACGGTTTCAGCAATTGGTCGCTGGAAAACACCCAAGGGGCCCTGTGGAATGTCACCGCCACCCAGGATGGCACCTACAACTCCCTCTCCTACACGGATGCCAATGGCGATGTCACTCAGAGTTTCCGTGTCGAGAGATTTCCCAACAACGTCAAGATCGATATCGACACCCCCATGGGATGGGGTCACTGGAATCTGATCTGGGATCCCTCCCGAAGCCTATGGAGCACCGGTGACCTCGATGAATTGGCCTTT
The DNA here is from genome assembly GCA_050251015.1 of Planctomycetota bacterium. GTDB lineage: Bacteria > Planctomycetota > JBFWNO01 > JBFWNO01 > JBFWNO01 > JBFWNO01. The sequence goes on along the minus strand of JBFWNO010000007.1, from coordinate 36,627 downwards.
GGTCACGGGTCTCATGGCGGAATCTTTATCCAGTACAAAGGCTCCAGCGGGGAATACCTGCGCGACAGTCAAACGGGCCAGATGATGCAGTGGTCGGGATCCAGTTGGATTCCCTTGAAGGACACCTTTGAATTCAACGGGGTTGAAATCCCCGCCGATATGGGAGCCATCAAGCTGATAAAAAGCCCCCTTGATTTCTTGACCATACACATTGAGAACAATGGCGATTTATGGTTCGACATGGGTGGAGGGATGCAATGCCATTTTGGTCGCGGTGATTCCAAGCTGTGGTTCAGGGGCCAAGTCTCCCCATTAACCTCCATTGTCTTCCGTGAAGGCTCCAACCTGCGCATCAACGACCTGCAAGTACCCCAGGACGCCACGGGCCTCTGGCAGATGCGCCACAACCTTCGTGAGCGCCTCTCTCAAATGGACCAGACCCATTTTGTGTACGACATCGGCAGCATGGGCTCGATGCTCCGCTGGGACAGGAACGTCAACCGTTTTGGAGTGGACCAGTCTCAGGATCTGTTTGGGGCCTACTTTGGCGCCGAGGGTGTCGACAACTCGACCTGGATCCATGACACCCGAAATGATGTCGACGGATACCGGCGCACAACAGAGGGATGGTACATGCCCATAGGGTTTCCTGCCTCCACACCCCTGGATGATGACAACCATTTCCATCGCACTGTGACCTGCTGGCATCCCTATGACATTGATTGCCCGTCGATCGGTCATGGCCCAAATTGTCCGGGAAATGGAGGGGGTTTCACGAGTGTGATCGATGGGGGTTGGCACGACCCTGTAACCGGCATGTGGGTGGATTGCATACTGTGCGACAAATTGGATAAGGATGGTGATGGCGACTCCGATGTACGCCGCTATCCTGAAAGCAACTTGGCCTCGGCGGGCTCAAGGCTTCGCCAAGCCGGGGACCCCACCAACTTCACCATGCCTCTCCAACCCAACCGCCTAGTGCTGGCGGAGGACTACTTCAAATGGGGCCTGAACATCGCCGTGCACTCCAGGGAATACCCCTTTGACCGCTTCATCATGGCCTCACTGTTCCCTGAACTGGAATGGAGTCCCGTGGCCACGGCCAGCGCACGCTCGGGATTCGTGGATCCTGAAACCGGGCGCATCCGCTACCGATTCGACGATCCGGACGACAGAGAGGAATGGGTCGATGAAAATCCCTGGAACCTCATTGTGACAGACTGGGTGGCCTCACTGATCTCCACCCGGGAAGCCCTGAAGCTTGATGATATCGAGATCAATGACAGCTTCACCCAGGATTACGGATGGATCCCCTCTGACCACGACGTCCCCTCCGTGATCCTCCTCCGGCATTTCCTCACGGATTGGCTCCGGGAGGATCGCGGGCAATGGCGCCGTAGCTGGGACGACAAGAATCCCAGCGGCACCTATGCCGAAGCTGCCTATGCCAAGAACCCCGCCGGGGATTCCTGGGATCTGAACGATATGGACCTTGATTCATGGATCAAGCACTGATGCCGTGGCGCCTTGTCGGCAACAGGAGGGCTCAGGCCATGGTGGAATGGGCCATCGTGTTTCCCATTCTCATGATCCTGCTCATGGGCACCTGCCAATGGGCCATCCTCCAGCTCCAGGCCAATGCCCTCCAACAGGCTGCGTTCAGTGCCGCGAGGGCGCGTATGGTGCGCGAGAATCCCTATGATGCCGCGGCCATTTCCATGATGCCCTTTGCCGGATGGTCCGATACACTTCGGGGCAACATGACCGGCAGCGGCGGAAGCCAGGAAGTCGTTCTGCAATCCGACCCCCTCAATGCTAAGACCATCCCGGGTTGGTCCACCCAACCCCGCAGTCACCTTCTGCCTGAGAGGCTCTCCGTCTCCATCGTCGAAGAGGACTGGGAAAAGGTCACCATGGAGGCGAACTTCAAGGCCGAGCTGTATTTCCCGATGGTCGAGACTTTTTTCCGCCAGGTCTGTGATTCCAGCATCCAGATCGGCCGCCATAGCGTGACCGCCGACGGACCGATGATAGGATTCAGCCGAACTCTTTCATCCGATGCCACCATCGAGGCCGTAAACTTTGTCGAGCTACGGGCCCGGGCCAGTATCCCTCGGTGCGACCATCCCCAAGGTGATGACTTCATCGGGACCCAGAACCCCAGCCACCAAGACAACTTGTATCCCGAAAGCCGGGACGGCCTACAAACCGTTGGGCCTGACCTCTATGTCGTTCCCTCGGCCCAGTGGGTGGTGCGTCCATGAGGCGAGGGCATGCCACGGTTGAGTTGATGTTGATGGTGCCGCTCTTCGTGCTCCTGATTGGTTTTGCCTCTTACCACGGCACTCTGTCCCGATTGGTGGTTGCCTCCCCTTGGGTGGTCGACACACTGATGACCTATCCCGACAACTCCACCCTAAACCAATGCGCCGCCTTCAGGGAGATGGACTCCAACCTCGACCACGATGCCATCCTTTCCCTATGGAGAGCCGGGCTTCCTGAAGATGAAGTGACCACGAGTGTCGATTCGTTGGTGAGCGCCACCAACGAATGGGAGTGGCAAGGTTATACAAACCAGGATAGCGATTACACCGCCGATGTCGTGGCTTATGAAGAAGAGGTCGTCCATCTGGAGCAACAGATCTCTGTGGCCTACGACCTGCAGGGGGGCATCCACATGACCACCCACGACTCGGTGGAGCGACAACTGTGGGCCTTAACGCGTTCGACGATGGACGCAGATGCCCAGGACGACAGCGACCTGGCGTCGTGGGAAATGCCCGAAGGGCGCAGTCGTCACCGTGAAGGTCGTATTGAGCATGATGTACGGGCCTGGTTCGGCAACCTGCTCGGAACGGGTGCCGACGACGACTCGACCCTCAGGGAAAGTTCCAGGGTCCGGGTGAGATCGGGTTCTGACACCAGTCCCTGGCTGTTCGACTCTGTGGACAACTTTCACCTCAAGCTCAACGACATGCTCGATGACATGGGAGAGGGGGGCGCCAATTTGGCTCCCACTCCCTACTGGAACCAAAACCAGAGTTTCAGGCGGCCCAACTGATGCTTGCCACTGCCTTCAAGGCCATCACGGGGTTTGCGGCGGCATTCGGCCTTGTGCTCTGGCTGTCGGCGCCGGGAAAGGAGGCGCAGGGGTCCCCTCCCTTCTCGTTACCAGCCTCTTGGATAGGCGGCGAAAGCCTGGACCTGAAAGGAAGGCGGATGGCATCCTGGTCCAGCAATCTTGATGTCGCTTCAGAAACCCGCCAAGCCGCGGCCCACTTCCGCTCCCGGGGACTCACGGTGGATGAGGCCTTTTCCGAGGAGTCCGGGGGAATGATCACCCTCGTGAAGGACGGCCATAGACTTATAATCAATATTGTCAGCTGTGAGGAGGGATCCGACATCACATTGGTGTCGGCCCCGGTGTCCAAGGAGGTTGCCCCATGAAGGGAAGTCTGGTTCTTGTCATTGCCATCGTGGTGGGGGCCATCGCGGCCGTCTTGGTGCGGGGGCAGATCCAAAATGCCCGTGAGGACATCAAGAGCGACTGGGAACCCGTGCCTGTCTGCGTGGCCGCCGACGACCTACCCGAGGGGGCCCGCATCGATGCGGAACGCGACATCAAGATGATGAATGTCCCTAAGTCGGTGGCCAGTATCCCCGACTACGTGGAGTGGTCCAAGCGCAACTCACTCCAGGACCAGACCGTCGGGACCAGGATCGGCAGCGGCAAGATCATTGACCGCAGGTTCCTTGGCCGCAAGGACGGTGAGTCGTCAGGCGCCCAGGGACTCGAGCCCTCGCGTAGTCGCCGTCTCGTGGCTGTCAAGGTCAACGAGGTCACTGGCACAGCCGGTCATCTGAGGCCCCACGACAAGGTCGATGTCCTCCTGACCGATCAAGACACGGTCACCACCGTGATCCTGCAGAACATGACCGTCATGCACACGGGCCGGCCTCAACGCGGTCCCGATTCACGCAGCGGCAACTACTCCACGGTCACGCTGGAGGCCACACTGGCGGAATCGATGCTCCTGACCAACGCCTCGTCCTCGGGCACCCTCACCCTGGTCAAGAGGCCGGGCGCCTCGTCGGAGATCGTGCCCACAAGTGAAATCCCTCCCATCAAGGCTGGCGCCCGAACGGCGACCCCCAATCCCTAAGATGGGCGCGGAACTCCATGTGCTCGACCGAGGGCAAAAGGTGCAGAAGCTGGCCCTGCAAGGTGAATGCATTGTGGGCAAGAGCCCCGATGCCACTGTTGTGCTGGACAGGCTGAACATCTCTCGCCGCCATTGCCGGCTGTTCGAGTCCGATGGGTTCTGGAGCGTTGAGGATCTCGACAGCCGCAACGGGACCTGGGTGAATGGAGTGCGTCTGGAACAGTCCCTTCGCCTTCAGGACGGAATGAAGATCACCCTGGGGGATTTCGAACTGCTCTTCCGATCCGCCCCCCCTGTGGTGTCCAACGTCCCTAAGGTCAGGCCTGTGGACTCGCCGGTTGCAGTGCCCAAGCGGTCCGTGGCCGTCCCTGTCGACCTCAAGAGGCAAGTCCATACCAAACTCCTGGAGGACAAGAGCCTGAAGGCCCTGGCTGGTGAATCCGACGAGATCCTGAGGCAAAAAACCCGTGATGTCGTAGAGACCCTGGTGAAGGATCTCCGCCTGCCTTCCACGGTGACCCGAGAAGCCTTCGTCAAGGTGATCCTCGATGAAGCTCTGGGACTTGGCCCCCTGGAGGATCTTTTGGAGGATCCGACCATCACGGAAATCATGGTGAATAACTGGGACACTGTCTACGTGGAACGTGCCGGAAGGATCGAGCTGACTGACCGCCAGTTCACGGACAACACGCAACTTTTGGGCATCATCCGCAGGATCCTCGCTCCCATCGGCCGCCGTATCGACGAGAGTTCGCCCTTGGTCGACGCCAGGCTCAAGGACGGTTCGCGGGTCAATGCCATCATTCCTCCCCTGTCCCTCAAGGGCCCAACGGTCACCGTGCGAAAATTCGCCAAGAAGCCCTTCACTGTGCAGGACCTGATCCGCCTCGGGTCCCTGACACCGGCCCTGGCCTCCCTGATGGAGCTGGCCGTCAAGCACCGTCAGAACATCCTGATCTCGGGAGGCACCGGATCGGGGAAAACCACGCTCTTGAACGTGGTGAGCTCGTTCATCCCTGAAAACGAACGCATCGTCACGATCGAGGACGCCGCCGAACTCCAGCTCCAGCAGGAGCATGTTGTGCGGCTGGAAAGCCGGCCTCCCAACATCGAGGGTGAGGGCGCCATCCCCATCCGTCGCCTCGTGATCAATTCGCTACGTATGCGACCCGACCGCATCGTGATTGGTGAATGCCGCGGCGGCGAGGCCCTTGACATGCTACAGGCCATGAACACAGGCCATGACGGGAGCCTGACCACCTTGCATGCCAACAATCCCCGCGATGCGTTGACACGCCTTGAAACCTTGGTGTTGATGGCGGGGATGGAGCTCCCAGCCAAAAGCATTCGCCAGCAGATCGCCTCGGCCATCAACCTTGTCCTCCAGGTCCAGCGTCTTTCTGACGGTAGCCGGCGCGTCACCCACTTGAGCGAGATCTCGGGAATGGAGGGCGACATCGTCACCATGGCCGACATCTTCGTCTTCAAGAACGAGGGTTTCACTCCCGAAGGGAAGGTGCGTGGCAGTCTCAAGGCCACGGGCTCCATCCCCCGCTTTGTCCACGAACTTCGAGAGGCCCGCATCGACGTCGACCTGTCTATCTTCAAGGCTCAACCATGAACGAGCTGTTCGCCAGCCTCTTTGCCGGAGCTGCGGCCGGACTTCTGGCCGTTGTGGCCGCCCAGGCCATCAGGGAGGGCTTCCGCCGCTACGAGGAAAAGTATGCGGCCGCAGGCAAGGCCAACCTTGACGCCCTTTACCTCTCGCTGGATGCCCGGCTCCTTTCGATCCTCAGTTTCTCGGCGGGCTCCCTGCTCGGCTTCCTGGGCTACGCCCTTGGAGGCGGCGCTGTGGGCGTGATGGGTTTGGCCACCGGACTCTTTGCCCCCCTCTTCATCCTCTCGCTCCTGAAGAAAAAAAGGCTGAGGGCCTTCAATGAGCAATTGGTGGAGGCCCTGGGCCAGATGAGCAATTCCCTGAGGGCCGGATTCACCATGCCCCAAGCCATTGACCTGATTGCCCGAGAAATGGACAACCCCCTGGCCATGGAATTCAAGATCGCCCGCGCCGACATGCGCCTGGGGATGCCCCCCGTGCAGGCCCTGCGGCAAATGACATCGCGCGTGCCCCTGGCGGATCTTGACCTGCTTGTCACTTCCATTGACATTGCCGAAGGCATCGGCGGCAATCTCACAAAGGTCTTCGACAGCCTCGGCGTCACCATCCGCGAGAGGTTCAGGGTGGAAGGGCGGATCGAGTCGCTCAGCGCCATGGGAAGGATGCAGGGCTTGGTGCTCATCCTCATGCCCTTTGCCCTGGTTCTCATCCTCAAAAAACTGCAACCCGAGTACATCCGCCCCCTGTTCGAGCATCCCGTGGGTCAGGTGTGCTGTGCGGCGGGCCTGGTGTGGCTCGCCCTTGGCTGGCTGAGCATCCGCAGGATTGTGAGCATCGATGTCTGAGCTGACCACCTGGCTGGCCGTCCTTTGTTCCGGATCCGCTGTCGGACTCCTGGTCCACGGCTTCCTCCGCATGAACCAGGCCCTCATCGAGGAAAGCCGCGAGGAATTCGGGGCCGAGCTTCATGAAGATCTCGGACCCATCCGCACCTTCCTTCCCGTGGGAAGGATCGGGGCCATGTGGATTCGCGCAGCCAGCTCAAAGGGAGGAGCCCTTGAGGGCCTGTGCCACCAGGTGGACCGCATCGTCAAGCAGGCGGGCCAGCCCGGAGGAATTCTGGGCATCGAGCTCTTGGGCATGTGCCTGGCCAACCTCATTCTCGGGATCCTCCTGTTTGTGGGTTTGGGCCAACTCGCCGGCGCCTCCCCGGGCGCCAGGCTTGCCCTCGCTGGTGCCGCACTCACGATGGCCTTTCTGCCCCTCATTTGGATCCTCGACCTGAGGGCCAGGCGCCACCGCTCCATCCGCAGGGATCTGCCCTACGCCCTTGACCTCCTGACCCTCGGTGTGGAAGCCGGGCTGGATTTCACTGTAGCCATCCAAAGGCTCAGCGAAAAAATGGGTCGGGGCCCCCTTCCCATGGAGTTTCGCCGGATGAACAATGACCTGGGAATGGGCTCTTCCCGTCGCGATGCCATGGCCTCCTTCCGCGACCGTATCGAGATGACCGACATCAATGTGTTCGTCGCCGCCCTGATCCAGGCCGAGGAATTGGGCTCCCCTCTCGGCCCCATCCTCCGCATCCAGGGGAATCAGCTGAGGGAACGCCGCTTTCAGAGGGCAGAATCGCTGGCTATGAAGGCTCCCGTTAAAATCATCTTTCCGTTGGCCCTTTTCATCCTGCCCGTCACCATGATGGTTCTCTTGGTTCCTGTGGGCATCAAGATGGCCGAGTCTCTCGGGGGGATCCGGTGACCGTCCGCCTAACTGTGTTGGGTGGCAGCCTCAAGGATAAGAGCTTCCTGATTGAAGCCAAGTCAGTGACCCTCGGCCGTGGGCCCGGTGCCGACCTTGAAATCCCCGACCCCTCGATCTCCAAGGTCCACGCCAGGCTTGAAGTGGAAGAGGGGCAGATCCGCATCCTTGACCTGGGAAGCCGCAACGGCATCCGGGCCGGTGGCAAGGTGGTGAACAAGATTCGCATGAGCTCGGGTACAGTGCACATCGGGAAAATTCCCGTGCGTCTCGAGTTTGAGGGCGCTGCCTCTCCACCCGTAGCCGCCTCGATTCCTGAAGCCAGACCTGTCGATTCTCAGGAGTCGACTGCCGCACCTCCTAGCCCAGCTTCGACCAAAATAGCCATGGGACTCTTGCTCCTGTGCCTGGCAGCCGTTGGCGTCTTCGGATTCAAGGACCTCCTCTTCCCGCCTCCCGAAAACTTTGAGGAATTCATTAAGATCGCCGACACCACGCCTCTCATGTCCTTGACACTCCCTGAGGACCTGGGGGGCGGCAAAGGGAGCTTCGACACCCCCTACTTCCAATGCCAGATGGCACCCGACTCCCTCAGGGTCATGGTCATCCGTCCCCTGGCCCTTGGCGAGGCGAAAATCAAGGTTCCTCTTGAATCAGGACGGTTCGCCATCTACACCATCCACGTGCATGAAGGCGATACCCTTCCCCAAATCACTAAACCCAAGCCCATCCTCCAACTCGATGCCGCAGCGAAGGCCAAGGTGCTTGAGGAAGTCCGCCGCGACCTGGCCGAAGCCGGCCGCATGGAGGCGGACACATCCCTGGATGGGAAGATCCGCCGTTGGAATCTTCTGCGCACAATCCAGGAAACCTGCCGCACGTCCCAGATTTTTTCCGAGGAAGCACAGGCAGCCCGCAAAGGCCTGCGCCTTATTGATCAGGAACTTGAATCCGAAAGACAATTGCGCTTCAAGGACATGGAAAACAGCCTCCGGCTCTATCAATCCGGGGGGGCCCGCAGGGATCTCAACGACGCGAGGACCAAGGCCAAGGCACTGCTGGGCTTCACCGGGGAAGAACACGAGCTTCACCCCAGGATCAATGAATTGTTAAAATTCCTTGATGAAAGAGCCAAGGAAGTGAAGCCATGAAGCTGGTGATGATCCACAACGACAGGCGCATGCACACGCCTCTCACGGCGGGGAAGCAGGTCCTGGGCCGTGGCAAGGACGCCGATATCCAGATCAGCGACCCGGCCATTTCCCGCCACCACGTTGAACTCACATTGGAAGGCGACTCCCTGATGGTCAAGGACCTGGGGAGCAAGAACGGCTTCAAATCCGGTGGCCGACGGGTGGAGTCCATCACGCTGGAACACAACCAGTCCTTCATGATCGGCGATATCACCTTCGTCTTCCAAACCCGGGATGATGAGGTGCCCGGTGCCGGGGCCCCCCGCGAGACCGACGGCACCCCCATGGATGCCGAGTTCATTCCTACGGCCGGCTCCAATCAGCAACCCGAGCCCCCCAAAATCCTTCCCGTTGCCGTGGTTCCCGTTGCCCAAGCCGATCCATCCAAACCCCCGGCCGCACGGAAAGCCCTTTCCCCGAAGATGCTCCTTGCCGGTTTGCCCGTGTTGATCCTGGCACTGGCGGCGATTTTCATGAAAAAGAACGAGGGGAATATCAATCCGGCCCAGCCTTCGATACCGTCGGTCACTCCCTCGGCAGAGTGGACACTTGAGGATTATCAAAAATCGTGCGAAAACGCCCATGCCGCCTTCCTTGACTACTTCAGTGATCCCAGCCGTCATTTCAGCCGTCTGGCTGAAGCCGTCAAATTGGTGGAGGAGCCCTTCAACAACACGAAGTTCCGCCGCCATGGGCTCGCTGAAAGCCTGACCCTCATCTATTCCACCTTCTCCAAGGTGGGGCATGACTGGAGCCAGCTCGACCTCCTCCAACTCAACGCCATCCTGGATGAAGCTTCAAAGCTGACAACCTCGCGCCACACCTCGCCCAAGCTCAAGATGGCCGGGCAGGAATTGATGACCTGGACGGAAAAACAAATGGCCTCGCTCAACGATCTGGAGGCCGTGCGCGACCTTCTGATATCCGGGGATCTTGAAAACCTGGAACAGGCCAACCGCCAAATCACTTCGCTTTCCGACAACCATATCCATGCTAAGTCCCAGTCCGAACTCAAGACCGAGATCACTCGCAAACTTGGCGAAGGCTACCTCTCCAAGGGCCGTGCGGCTCTCGGAAAGGGCGATATCACGGGTGCCCGCGAAGCCTTAATCAAGGCCAAAGATTATGGCCAGGCCGAGGCAGCAGACGGCATCCTGTCACAGATCGAAATAGCCACTCGCAATTCCGATCTCTATGCACAAGCTGAAAAAGCCCTCGATGCAGACAATCTGACCACCGCCGCAGAGCTTCTCTCCAAAATGCAATCGTCATCGGAATGGGATGCCAAGATCAGCTCCTTGCGCCTTCGGGTGGAACTGCGTTCCTTGGTGCTGCAAATGCGCCAGGCCTTCACCCGCGGCGAACTCGACAAACTTGAGTCGCTGCCCAAGGGTCATCCCCAGGAGCAGCACCCCCAGGTTCAAAAACTGCTCAACGATTTCCGCAACCTTGCCGCCACCTTGAAATCGGGCAAGGCCAAATTCGAGGAAGGCCGCTACGCGGAAGCCAAGACGGAACTGAAGAAGGTTGTCGATGGAATCCTCGATGATGCCAATGTCCTCAAGATCGAGGCTTCAAACCTTTTGGGCGAGATGGACCCGAAGAAACTGGCCCCCAAGCATCTTATGCAGGCCCAGGAATTCCTTGCCCTCACCCCTGCCAAGCTGGCCAAAGCCAGGGCCCAACTCGATATCGTCCAGTCCCTCGACAAAAAACTTGGGGTCATTGAGATCAAGGAAATCAACAAGGTCGTGGGCGAAAGGCTCAGCGCCTACCACAAGGCCAAGGCCTCGGGCGATAAGATGTCCATCGATGCCGCCAAGGATGGCCTGAGGGATGCCGTGGCTGGCTTGCGTTCCGACCCATCCGCCTTTCCTGATACCGAGGGCGATCTTATTCGTTTGATCAACGGCTTCCTTCGCTAAGCCCTATTCAATCTCATAGGAAAGAAACATCGGAGACTTTGGGGCAAGAGCCACTTCGAAGTTCTCGATGATGGGTGTACTCATGGTCACCTTGGGACCCAAAAACACTATCTCCAAGCGGAGATCTGTAGGGCCAGCCACCATCAATGACTGAGGCCCCACCCACAGGGGAACGGACTGGCCTGCCCCGGGAACCTGGCTGACCCTCAGCATCCCCAGAGTTGACGTCCCCAAGTTGATATCGCACAGAAGCCTCTGGGCATCACCAATATCCGGTCCAGGGTTGTTGTTCTGATCATCCCAAAACTCATGGAACTCGGGAAGATGAGCATTCCATGAAACCCCCGCCAGACTCCACGTTTGCGCCCTTTCTTTATTGGACAAAAGATTCATCGGATACAACACCGCGGGAATGGAGGTCGTATCGTTCGCATAGGGGCTGAAATCATGCCATTGAGGAAGATCCGAGAGAAATCCCCCATTGACATCGCAAATCTGCCACGAGGGTTTCTCGAAGATCTGGATATCCATGAAGGCACCCCAGCACATGGAGCCGGCGGCATAGGGCGCATCCTCATTGAGAACACCAGGGCTCTCGTAAGAGCGCTGGGTGTAGGGTGCGAATCCGAAGTAGATTCTTGGAGGAAAGCGCAGGAACAGATTTTCGTTTCTGGCTGAAAATGGCCCCACACTGTAACGGCAGTAATCGTAATTGTGCAGATAATTCCCATCGGGAGTGAGGTAGTGAAGAGGCGGCACCTGCTGATGCATCGCCGTCAGTTTCTCTTCGCTTGCCCCAACCCTCTGGGGGAGTCCGTAATACTGAAAAGGATTTTTGCTTGCAGAATAAGAAGACTCATAAGGGTCATGCTGCTGAGGTGCCCACGGAGAGGGAGGACCAGCGTTAAGGTCTTCTCCATACAACTCGCTGAAATCCTGCATGGCAAAGAGCCCGGCCATGGAAAAGCCCATCGGGGAAACCTTCTTGAATGTTCCGTTGATGTAAACGGCAAGACACCCCCCTTGATGGGGATCGCCGCACACCAAAAGGTCGTAGAGATTGCGCCAAGTCACAAAGAGATGGTTCCACCGACCGGGAGACAAGAGAGCCTGGTGGTTGCCCGAGGAATCCCTGGGGCCCGTTCCCCGCAAGCTTCCACTTTGGATGTTGTAAGGATGGGAAAGGATGAAAGTCTTGCGGACCGTGTGGTAACCCAGAACACCCTGTGATAAATCTGAATTATCGAAGAGGTACAGCGGCTTGTCTTCAGGTTGAAAGTAGGATCCCGAGGTGGCAGTGAGACTCATCTCGTCCTCATACCAAAATCCGGGATTTGGATTGAATGATGAATCATGGAACGTGGGGTTCAGGTTTTCCAAGGAGTGCAACGCCGGAGTGACGGTGTCGTAGGGAACGTCAGCGTACTTAGCGATGATGAACTCAAGCTGCAACCTCTCCTCCGCATAGGGATTGGGAGCTGACCAATGCCAAGGGCGGCCATCTCCGCTCGGAACCCAATTATTGGCCGTGTCAAACATGCCCGCTAAGTTGTCGGGCATGATTTCTTGAATGACATAGCCTAGAAGACCCGATGAATCCATGAGACCGGTCATGTTGGGGAACAAATGGGGACCCGAGCCCTGCTGTCCATAGAAATTGCGGTTGTCATATTGCATCATCCACGGCCATTGGGCTGGAACTTCGTCCAACCGGCCCGATTCCTTGTTTTCATTGGCTCCCCAGCAAAGGCGCATCATCGCGGTGTACCAACTTCGCATATAAGGTTCTGGCTGGACCAACGGTGACGGCAAACCCTGTCCGAGGCAAGTGAGCTCTGTTTCCTGATCAAAAACAACGAAGGGAATCGCCAACAAAGTGCGATTACCGCTTCCCAATCCGGTAGATTCCTTGGAGCAGGTGAACCGCGGCTTGAAATAAAACGACACGGCACCTTCATGGAATGATGGAAGGGCTTTGGGAAGTACCGTAAGATCGATAAGGTCGCCTGGCCCATCTTGTGGCGGATCGCAAAGGACATTGCGCAGGACCAGCAGGGCCTCACGGCGGTTGGTGAAATTTCCTCCCGAACCGCTGTTTCCAATGCTCAACGTATTGTTGTACGGCGACACCCGGATTCCACCGCCAGGAAGCAGGTCACTTGCCATTTCAATTTCTGAATAGGATCCAGCCACCAGGGACCTGATCTCATCTCCTGGTGCGGGCTGCAGGCTGTTTCTGAACAAACCGCGCGCGGGATCTTGCGAGGGCCCCACCAAATTCCGGGGTCCCACTGGCCAACCTGAAGGAGGGTCAGGTGTTGTCGGGCCATATTCATATCCGCTCAGGGAAAGGACCATCGTTTTGGCGTCTCCATATAGAGGTGAGGCGGACAAAGGAAGGGGCTTGAGGGCCAGTTGTCCATCCCAATCAGCTGGAGTAACCCCGGGCAACTCAGGATAAGTGACCCAATATGGACCCAACGAACTGCTCTGAGTGACGGGGTGACTGGTCGCCTTGACAAAGTCCTTCTGTACATGGATGTCGAGCAATCTGAAGGACTGCACCCCAGCCTTGATGTGAACCCGACCCAGAACAACACCCCCACTTCCCAAGCTGTAACCCAGGGACTCGATGCGGTGATGCTCCGAACCGATGGTTAGGCTCCCTCCCCGCTGATGCGGCATGAACCTATCGTAGAGGCACTTGTAGGAGAAGTCCCGATAGCCATACTTGGGTGAATGGCTGATGCCCAAGGAAAGGATCCCCTGGTTCCAGGAGGGCACTTGGGCCTCATCCCAAACCAGATGGTTGGAGTTCACATGGGGGTTGAGAAGGTAAGCCAGCACATAACCGCGGGCATTTCCCATGTAAGGATCGATGAATTCAGGAAACCAGGAACTGGCCAAGGTTCGATTGTCATACACCTGACCACGCCCATCATAGGACCCGCTCCAGCGCCTCAGGAAATCACCCAGATCCTTGAGGTTTGCAAAGGGATTCAGCCGCCGTCTGGCATCAAGGTCGCGAACCAGTTTCAGGCAATCGGTCATGGAAAACAGGGGGTCTCCAGCCACCGGGTGCGATCCGCTGATGGCATGGCTGTTCTCTTTCGGGGCCCTGAGGATGTTTTCACGGCAAAAATCACTAACCCCGTCCCTGGTATTGGGCCAGTATTCCCTGTACTTCACGCCTCGTACCGACTGGCACAGGGCTGCCAACACTGACAGCGGAGCCACATTGACATCGTTGATGGCCGAACGAAGGGTGTAGAACCTCATGTTGAGATAGGACCGACCCTCTGGCCCTTCAAAGTATGAATTGTTGAATTCATCCCCAGCTAAGTCATTGGGATCCAGAGGAGGGATGTCCGTCCCGGGGATGACCATCACCTCTTCCCGACGAGCCGGTTGAAGTTGGGCGATCCTCGAGAATTCACCCCTCATCTCGTCCAAGAGTTGAGGTGGCACATTGCCGATCACACTGCCATCGGCCTGTCTCCAGGAAGGGCACACCAGGCCACTGGAGTCGCTCCATTGGGCCACCAGTTCCTCCAGGATCTTGGTAGGCAGGTCGAGGGTCCTGTATCCGCCCGTGGGTCGGGCCGCCATCAATCTGTCTCCAAGGCCCGGCTCTGTTGACGGAAGATGGAGATCTTGAGAAGGGTCAAAACGGTCGAATCGGCCAGCCGGATTTCCATAGGCATTTGGGGCACTGCCGGATGAAGACATCATGTTCACCGGGTTGTCAGGTTGGACACTGTAATCGTATGTGCGATTGGGACGGACCATGGCACGGTATTTGTAATAATTGCCCCAGGCATTCAACAGCAGGCGGGTCGGCTCGTTGAAGGGATGGCTGGGATCCGAGGCGCTGTAGGCCAGCCCAAAATCATCCTGATAGCGTTGACCCTCTCTACCCTCACCGCTTTCAACCCCACCGTTCAGGTCAAGGCAACCCATGCCAAGGCCGACCTTTGAAAGCACGCTGGGGTGTTGGCGGTCATCCATCCAGCTGACTCCGGAATCCTTCCCTCCAATGGAAAGTACCAGGGATCGCGGAGCCGTGGCCAAAGGATCTTCTGCCAAGGCCATCGATGGAGTCAGGTCGTCTTCCAGACTCGTGATCGTGGAGAATCCATCGCTGGCCAGATCCTCACCTCCGCTGTCTAGACCATCACGATTCCTGTCATCACCCGCGCATTCCAGCTTTCGTTCAAATTGTTGGAAACTCGCGGGATTCCATCCGGCCATCCTCACAGCCACCACAGCCTTGTCGATAGCCGAGCGCGCCGCAAGTCTTGCCTTGGATTGATGCAGGCCCTGCATCCCCAGTCTCTGGCTTGTACTGGCATGCTGGGCCAACATCAGAGCGAGGTAAGACAGGACGCCGAGCAATCCGATCACAATGATGAGGATGAAGCCACGGCTGTTGAAACGGGGCCCTTGTGCCATCACCTCATTCTATCGAGAAGACATGATATCTCGGCTGGGTATGGAGCAGGAGCACCTCGACGCTTTCGATGATGGGCGTGCTCATGGTCACCTGAGGGCCCTTGAAGTCCACTGCCAACTTAAGGTCGTCGGCCGAATCAACGCGTTGCGGCCTGCTGGCCAACCATTGGGAGAGAAGACCGGGAGTCGAAGCGATTTGGTTGCAGCGCAACGCGCCCTGTGTCACGCCAAGGACCTCGATCCCGCATTTTAAATCCTGGGCGTCAAAGGAGTCGGGACCCGCCACGGCATTGTTTTGATCGTCCCAGAATTCATGGTACTCCGGAAGGTGGGCATTCCAAGAAACGCTGGCCAAACGAAGACCGCGACTGAATTCGTGGTGCAAGACAAGGTTGAAGGGGTAAAGGTTAAGTGGGCTAGCACCTGACGAGTTGGGGTATGGACTGAAATTGTCGAAATTGGGCAGATCAGACACAAATCCCTCGTCATCGTTGATCAGGACGCTCGCAGCCTTGGCGAAGATCTGGATATCCATGAAGGAACCCCAACAGATTGAGGAAGCCGTATAGGGGGTTTCTTTCAACGTGGATGGATCTGCATATTCCCTCTGCGTGTAAGGCACAAACCCGAAATAAAATCGGGATGAGAACTTGAGGAAGAGATCCTCATTGCGGCAGGAGTAGGGTGCCCGGCTAAACCTGCCGTAGTCGTAACTGTGCAGGAAACTTCCATCCTGGGGGTAGGAGTTCAAGGGCGGCACTACGTGGTTGTAGTCGTAAGGATTCTCTGCCGAGATGCCTGTTAGCCGAGGAAATGTATAGTACTTGTGTTTGTAAAACTCCCCGTCATATCTCGATTCCTGGTAAAGGGGAAAAAAGCGTGGCCGGGATCCAAAACCGCCAAACGTGATGTATTGATAGGGATCGTGTTGATCACTGGGTTGCCATGGCGACAATGGGCCAAGATTCTCGTCGCTGGGATACAACTCGCAAAGATCCTGCTGCACATAGAGCCCCCCCATAGTGAAGCCCATCGGGGAGGTCTTGCGAAAAGTGCCGTTGATATAGGTGGCAAGGCAACCACCCTTGTGCGTAGCCCCGTTATTCAAGAGATCGTAAAGATCCCTCCAGACCACCAGGATGTGATTCCAGCGACCAGGAGCCAACAGAGGCTGGTGGTTGCCGGCAGAATCCTTAGGACCCTGGCCTTTCGTTGAACCAGCAATCTTGTAGGGATGACTGAGAATGAAGGTCTTCCGCAGGGTATGGTAACCGGGGATGCTAATGGAAGAGGTATCGAAAAGATTCAAGGGCTGTGGAGATACATAGGCATCGGTATCGGCAGTCTGCGATACCAGGTCCATATCATCCCAGACGTCATGAAACGTTGCATTGAGATTTTCAATCGTGCTGTTGTCGATCCCGGAGTTGAATGGGACATCCGCAAACTTGGCAATCACAAATTCCAATTGCAGGCGTTCCTCGGCATAGGGATTAGGTGAGGCCCAGTGCCAAGGCTTTCCGTCGCCACTACCTCCCCATGCCGCCGAGTTATCAAACAGGTTCACAAGATTGTCGGGCATATTGGGCATCATCAAATAACCTGAGACTCCAAAAGGATCCACTATGCCCATCATGCTTTGAAACAAGTGCATGCCCGTCAGGGATTGGCCCGGGAATGCCGAATACTGGTATTCCACAACCCAGGGCCAGGTCAAGGGTTGTTCATCAAATCGCCCGCCTCCGGAACTTTCGCAGGGCCCCCAGCACAGGCGAAGGAGTGCGGTGTAGTGGTAGCGATACAGCCCATCGGAGTATCCGATCGCCTCGCAGCGCTCGAGCGTTTCCTGGTCATTGATCACGAAGGGCAGGGAAAACAGGGTGCGATTTCCCCTCACCCTGGAATTCGTTTCCTTGGTGAAGGAAAATCTTGGTTTGAAATAGAAGGAAACGGCCCCCTCATGGAAGGAGGGCAAGACCTTTTCTTGCCCCGTCAGGTCGATATCCGTTGATGGTGTGTAAAGAGCGTCGTCCAACAAAGTATTGCCCAACACAAGCAGGGCTTCGCGGCGATTGGGGTAGCTTCCGCCACTTCCCTCCTTCAGCAGACTCAAGGTGTTGTTGTAGGGGGAAACCCTGATCCCCCCGCCGGGCAAAAGGTCGCAGGCCTCTTCGATTGTTGAATAATCGCTGCAAACAAGGGATTTGGGCACCACATAGGGTGAGGGTTGGAGGCTGTTGAGCAGCAAGCCGCGGGCTGGATCTTCACTGGGTCCCACCAAGGATCGTGGACCCACAAACCAGAACTTGTCATTCGGCATGGGGGCGGTGGAGTTGTCTTCATATCCGCTCAGGATCACTCTCATCCGCGGATCTTCGCCAAAGGGGCACTCGATCAATTGCGGCTTGAGTGCCAATTGGCCATCCCAATGGGCCGGAGGCACGCGGGACACTTCCGGATAGGTGACCCACAGATCACCAAGAGTGGACACCGCAGTTCCAGGGATCGTCGCCGCCTTGACCCAATCCTTTTGCACGTGGACATCAAGGATGACCGCCGTTTCAATATTCGTCTCGATGCGCGATTTGGCCAACACTCGGCCGGAACCCTCCAGGCAATATCCCATCGCCGTGACGCTCCTTGAACTCCCCGAGATTGCCAGGGCCCCACCCGTTTTGTGGGGCATGAACTTGTCGAAGAAGTTTTTGACAGAAAAGTCCCTGTAGCCATAGACAGAGCCTCCGCCTCCCAGGCTGAGAATGCCCTGATTCCAGGATGGCACCTGGGCCTCATCCCAAACCAAGTGGTTGGAGTTCACGTGGGGGTTCAACAGATACGCCAGTACATAGCCTCTTGCATTCCCCATGTAGGGATCCATGTATTCCGGAAACCACGAGGAACTGCGTGTGCGCGCGTCGAAAACCTGACCTCTTCCGTCATAAGATCCCGTCCACCCGCGAATCTCGTCCCCCACCTCCTTCAGATTGGCAAAGGGCCGCGAAGATCTCAGCGACACAAGATGCGAAGCCAGCCGCAGGCTATCCGTTATCGAGAAGAGGGGGTTTCCTGCTACGGGGTTGCTCGCCGAAATGAAATGACTGTTTTCCTTGGGGGCCCTGAGCTGGAACTGCCGGAGGAAATCCTGGCTATCGTCAATATTGCTGGGTTTGTATTCGCCATAGACAACCCCCCTGACGGCATGGATGGCGGCTGCCAGGACTGTGGGTGTGACGGAATGGAGGTTGATCCCGGCAGAGCGCAGGGTGATAAAACGCACATTGAGATAGGAGCGGCCCTCCGGCGTTTCAAAGGACGAAAAATGGAAGGGGCTGCCCACCGGATCATTGGGATCCGGATCGGGAACATCGTTGCCGGGGAACACCAGGATTTCATCACGACGTTGCGGCTGCAATTCGGCTGAGCGAATGAAGTCAAGGATCATCTCCTTGCGCAGGGAGGCTGGCACCGGTCCGATGGGAGTGCCATCAGCGTAGCTCCAACCTGGCTGGACAAGACCCGTCCTGTCCTGCCATTCATCGATGTACTGATTGAGGATCTCCAGGGGAACCTTCAGGCTCTGGTAGCCCCCTGCGGGCCTTGCCGCCAACAGTCTGTCCCCCAACGGAAGCTCCGTGGTTGTCATGTTGATGTCACGGCTGGAATCGAACCTGTCGAACTTGCCGAAGGGATTGCTGTAGCGCAATGATACGGGCGATCCTCCATCCTGGACGGTCATGTTCGCCGGGTCATCGAGCTCCAAGTTGTAGTCGTAGGTTTTGTCGGGCCTCACCATGGCCCTGTACTTGTAGACATTGCCCCAGGCATTGAGCAGGAGCCTGGTCCTCTCATTGAAGGGATGGTTCAGGTTCGATGCGCTGTAGACCTGGCCGTACTCGGCTTGGAATTTGGCGGCCTCCGGCCCTGTGCCAGTATCGATCCCCCCGTTGAGATCCAAACCCCCCGTGCCCACGGCGATTCTGGATACAGTAACAGGGGCCACGTCTTGATCCACCCAACTGATGCCCAAGGCCCTGCCCTCGATCGGCAAGAGGCGTGAACGCTGGGAGGCCGCGCTTTCATAAAGAGCCAGCGATGGCGTGAGGTCGTCCTCGATCGAGGCCATCACGCTGAAGCCGTCGCCATGGGCATCTTCCAGGGGATCTTCGTCACCGTCGCGGTTGCGGTCATCCCCGGAACTGTCGAGCCGTTGCTGGAAGGGAAGCTGGGCTGAAGGGGTGTTTTTCCAGGCGTATGATGAAAGGGCTGTCGCAGCCTTGTCGAGCCCTGAACGCGCCGCCAACCTGGACTTGCTGACATGCAATTGATGCTGGCTAAGTTGACGGGTGATCCTGGCTTCCTGCACCATCACAATTGTCAGGAACCCCATGACACCAAGCAGTCCAAGGACGATGATCAGGATGAACCCGCGACTCCTGACTCCTGCCGGCAGGTTCCTGATGGCCACCCCCCTAATGGGCCTTTTTGTCGACTTCGTAGTTGCGTTCGCGAGGGGGAATGAGGGAGACGTCAACCGGCTCGTAGCTGATGGTCACGTCCTCGGCCGCCGCATCGAAGGTGGCGATGGTGGTCTTGAGGAAATCTTTGTCGTTGCGCTTGGGGAACTCGGGTTTGTAGTGGGCTCCGCGGCTTTCGTTGCGCAGGAGGGCGCCTTTGGCGATCACCCGGGCCAAGCGCAACATGCCCTTGAGTTGGAAGGCGAACACCAGGCTCTGGTTCGTCCAGGTCGCATTGTCGCTCAACCCAAGGCGTGCGTAACGCGCATCAAGACTCTGAAGCGTCTCGAGGGCCTTCGTCAGGCGGCCGTTCTCGCGCACCACGGTGCAGGCCTCTGTCATGAGATCACCCATATCGCGGTGGACGGAGTAGGGATTCTCGGAGCCCCTGGCATCCCTGAGCTGGGCGAACTGGGCGTCCACCTCCTTGAGGGCCTTGTTGAAGACAGAAGGATCGAGGTCGGCAGCACTTTGACTGCGGCCCTTGGCGGCCTTGAGGGCAGCCGGACCACCGACAAATCCGTCGTAGATACAGCTCAGGAGCGAGTTGGCCCCCAAGCGGTTGGCCCCATGGTGCATGTAGTTGCATTCGCCCACCGCAAAGGCACCCTTCAAGCTGGTCTGGCAGCTGTCATCCGCCCAAATCCCGCCCATGGAATAGTGCACGGCGGGGAAGATCTTCATGGGTACCTTCTTGGGATCCTCGCCGGTGAACCGCTGGTAGATCTCGAGGATGGAACCGAGCTTCCTCTCTAGTTCATGGGGATCTTTGTGCGAGAGATCCAGATAGACCTGGGCCTTGCCATCCACGCCCATGCCGATATCGGTGACCACCTTGAAGATGGCGCGCGTGGCCACATCGCGGGGGACAAGATTGCCGTAGGAAGGATACATTTCCTCCAGGAAGTACCAGGGCTTGCCCTTGGTCCCGCAGGAATGCTTCTGACCGGCACTGTCTGTCCAGGTCTTGTTCTCATCGCCCCAGGTCCAGACCCTGCCACCCTCGCCGCGGGCGCTCTCGGACATCAGGCGAAGCTTGTCGTCTCCCGGGATGGCCGTGGGGTGCACCTGGATGAATTCACCGTTGGCATACTTGGCTCCCTGGGCATACAACACAGCCGCGGCGGAACCTGTGTTGATCATGGAGTTGGTGGAGCGACCGAAGATGAGACCCGGTCCGCCCGTGGCAAAAATCACGGCGTCCGCCGGAAAGGCGCGGGGCTCCATGGTATGCAGGTCGAGGGCGATGATCCCGCAGGTCTGGCCCTGGCCGTCCTGGACCAGTCGCACGAATTCCCAGAACTCGAACTTGCGGACCTGGCCCTTGGCCTCGAAGCGCCTGACCTGCTCGTCGAGGGCGTAGAGCAATTGCTGGCCTGTGGAAGCCCCGGCAAAGGCCGTACGATGGTGCTTCGTGCCGCCGAAGCGCCTGAAATCAAGAAGACCCTCGGGTGTTCGGTTGAAGGGGACACCCATGCGGTCGAAGAGGTAGATGATCCCTGGCGCCGCCTCGCACATGCCCTTGACGGGCTTCTGGTTGGCCAGGAAGTCGCCGCCATAGACGGTGTCATCAAAATGTTCCCAGGTGCTGTCGCCCTCGCCCTTGGTGTTCACGGCGCCATTGATCCCGCCCTGGGCGCAGACGCTGTGGCTGCGCTTGACCGGCACCACGCTGAAGAGGTCGACATGGGCGCCGGCTTCGCAGGCCTTCATCACGGCGCTGAGGCCCGCAAGCCCTCCACCCACCACGGCGATGCGACGTTCCCCTGTTGCCATGTCAGCTCCTGAATCCCATCAGACTGGCCCAACCCACCGCCGCCAAGACCACCATGATGCCCATGCAGGCCACAAAGGCCTTCTGCTGGGTGGAGCGTCTGATCCACAGGCCCCAGGTGATCCCGGCCAGGAAGATGCCGTTGCCAAAGTGGTAGGCCGTGGCCAGGATGCCCAACACATAGAGCCAGACGCCAACCGTGGACAGGTTCTTCATGTAGTGCGAAACATGGGCGTAATAATCGTGACGCTCCACCGTGTTGCGGGTGGCTTCACGACCCTCCGTAGAACGCAGCACCACGGTTTCGATCTTGTAGGGGGTGTCGTTGGTGGAACGGGTCACCTCGGCGCCTGCGGAGCGCGGTAGGACATTCCAACCCATGCGTAGCTCCAGGACATGCACCACGAGAAAGACGGTGATGACCACCGCCGAGATCCTCTGGAGGACATAAGCCAGATTCCTCTCGGTGGGGTATTCGCCCAGGTTGGGACGACCGGTGGCAAAGGTGATGTAGAAGCCGTAGAGAATATGGAAGAGGAAGGGAACAGCCAGCAGGGCCAGCTCCACAAGGGGAAGACCGGGGATGCTGTGGAGGAATTCCACATGGCTGTTGAAGACACTTGCGGCTTTCTCGACATTGCTGAAGGCATGCAGGGACGCGGAATTGGTGAAGAAATGCTCGAGGATGAAGCCTGAAAGGGCAATCCCCGTGAGGCTGTGAAGTTTCCTCAGGAAGAAGTGCGTTTTTTCGCAGGACTTGGAGCAGGAAGCCGTTTCCGACATGGGTCCATTTTACAAAAGGAGGGGGCAAAATGCGCCCTCCCTAGTACCTCTGTTCCCCCATCAACACCCCCTCCTGGAAGTGAAATTCCCCGTATTGGGGATACACCCAGGTTTCAATGTCGGCGGTGGTGTAAGTGGTTTTGGGATGGCCGTACAAGGCCCTGATCCAGTCGGTGGTGACCCCGTTGAAATATTTGCCGGCTTCCAGCAGCTTCTTGTCATCCTCATTCAGGTCGGGGCGGAAGGAAAGGAACATCTCTACCCTGACCTTCCGGCTCAATTCGCCGTATCCGGGAGCCTTGAGGTCTTCGGCCGTCACCAGTTTCTTGGTAACCAGGTAGCGGTACTGGGACTCGGCACTCTCGTGCTCCTTGAGTTCCTTCCATTCATCCCGGGAAAGGCGGGCCTCAGCCAGGAAATGGTCCTGCCAGCATCCCGCCAGGATCAAAGACAGGAGAACTACCATTGCGGGGCGTAACATGGGCGATATTCTACCCTTTGGCCAGGATCCCCAGCACATCGAGGGCATCGTAAGCCGCCGAGAGGATGCCCCCGGCATGGCCGGCGCCTTCCCCCACGCAGGAGAGACCCTCCAGTGTTGAAAAACCGGAGGCCGAACGTTCCACGGTGAGGGGGCAACTGGTGCGCGTCTCGACCCCGATGAGAACGGCTTCCTTGGTGATGTAACCCCTTAGTTGGCGCTCGAACTCGGGAATAGCCTGGAGCAGAACATCGCCCACATCTGCGGGAAGCAGCGAGCGCAAGTCGGCGCTGACCAAACCGGGCCTGTACGTACTTTGGGGAAGATCCGCACTGGGTTGGTCGGCGATGAAATCCGTCAGGCGCTGGGCCGGGGCCCTGTAAGCACCGCCTCCCGACAGGCCCGCCGTGAAAAAAGATCTCTCCACATGCCGCTGATAGTCGAGCCCACCGAGGGGGCCCGGGGGAAAGCGGGCCGCGGAGAGCTCCACGACCAATGCGCTGTTGGCAAAGCGCGAGCGCTTGCCCTGGTAGCTCATGCCGTTGACGACTTGCTGGCCTTCGTGGCTGGTGGCCGCCACCACCACGCCGCCCGGGCACATGCAGAAGGAATACACGCCGCGGGAGCCGATGCGGGTCTTGAGTTTGTACTCGCAGGCCGGGCCGTCGGGCCTTCCGGCCAGGGCCTGGTTCACGATGGGCTGGGGATGCTCGATCCGCACACCCAAGCTCGAGGAGCGGGGATGGATGCGCACTCCCTTGCGCACCAGGATCTCGAGGCTTTCACGGCTGTGGCCTCCACAGGCCCAAATCACCCTGTCGCCCCTGACTGTTTCACCGCCAGCCAGGACCACCCCTGTCACCTTCCCGCCCTCCATCATCAGGTCGTCCACACGTGCACGGAAGCGGATTTCGGCCCCCCTGCGGATCATTTCCTCGCGCCATGCCTTGACGATTCTTCGAAGGCGGTCGGATCCTACATGGGCCTGGGCCTCGGTGAGGATGGCGGAAGGGGCCCCGAATTGCACCAAGGTTTCCAGCACAAAGCGTTTCCAGGGACTGCGGTCACGGGTGATCAATTTCCCGTCGCTGAAGGTGCCGGCCCCGCCTTCCCCGAAGCAAGGATTGGATTCGGGATCGAGAATGCCTCGGGCCCACAGGTGCCCGACGGCCCTGAGGCGCGCCTCCACATCATCGCCCCTCTCCAGCACGATGACCCGACGGCCTTCCTGCAGGAGGGCCCAGGCCGCAAACAGTCCGGCAGGGCCGGAACCCACGATGACCGTGGTGCCTGCGGGTGTCGGGGGCTTCGCGGCCGCCACATCATCCTCCTTCAAGCGCCTGGGTTTCAGCAGGGGCCCCAACCGGCCCAGCACCTCATCCTCCAGTTCCCTCGAGGTCAAGACGACGGCCAGGTTGTACTTCACCCGCGCCGGGCGGGAGCGCCGGTCGATGGATCTCTTGAGAATGTCACAGGAGACGATCTGTCGTTCGCCGATGCGCATCAGGTGGGCCACTTTTGACTTGATGCGGAAGGGCTCGACCTCGGCCTCGCCCTCAAAGGCCACCTCGGTGAGTCTCAACCCTGGGACGACGGGATCATTCATGTTGTTCTTTCGGCGCCGGGCCCCGATAAATCGAGCCCCTCCACCAAGAAGGACCCCGGCCTCACCGGTGAAACCCTATCTTCGCACAAAAGGGTTGGTGCGGGCTTCCCTGCCGATGGTGGTTTCCGGTCCGTGTCCGGAGTGGACGCGGAGGGCGTCGGGAAGGACGTAGAGGGTCTTGCGGATATTCTGCTCCAGGAGCCCCGGTGTTCCTCCGGGAAGATCCGTGCGACCAATGGATCCGGCGAACAGGACATCGCCCACCACCGCCTGGCCTCCCCCCACGAAACAGATCGACCCGGGCGTGTGCCCGGGGACCAGGAGGCAGCGGATATCCACCCCTCCCAACTGCAATACCTGGCCCTCCCTCAGTTCGAAATCCACCGTGGGTCTCTCGGGGGGTCGCATCCCGAAGTAGGCACTGTGTTCCTCCAGGATCTCAAGAAGGAAGAACTCGTCGGGATGAAGGTGGAAGGGCAGGCCCGTCCTCTTCTTCAGCTCGGCCACACCGGCCACATGGTCCAGGTGGGCATGCGTGTTCGTGATGGCCAGGGGCCTGAGGCCTTCCGCCCGGATAGCCTCCTCGATCTCGTCAACACCCTCGCCCGGATCGATCACAAAACATTCGCGGGTGACGGGTTCGAAAAGGAGGTGGCAATTCTGCTGGAACATGCCCGTGCACACGGTCACAACCTCCAGGGCACCATCCTTGTTTCCGCCATCCCTCATCGACTTTCCTGCCATGAGCCCATGATAGCAGGGCCTCGAATTCGCCCGGGAAACGCCAAAACTCAATTACAATGGAAGGCATGATGCTCTGCGAAAACTGCCAGAAGAACGTCGCCACGGTCCACCTGACCGAAATCGTCCAGAAGGCCAAAAAAGAGGTGCACCTGTGCAATGCCTGCGCCAAAAGCAAGGGCATCTCGCTCAAGCCGTTTTTCCTCCTTTCGGACGTGCTGGGCCAGATGGATGAAGGCGAGGCCCCATCGCAGGAGGTCGACCTGACCTGTCCGGAGTGCGGCACCACCTACGCCCAGTTCCGCGCCGAGGGCCGCCTGGGATGCCCCAACGACTATGAAGTATTCAAGGCCCAGCTGACCCCCTTCATGGAAAAGGTGCACAACAGTCTCTTCCATTGCGGCAAGGTCCCCCATCGTGCCGACCCCAAGATCAAGGAAGCTCAGCGCACCGTCCAGCTCCGCCGCGACCTTTCGCTGGCCGTGGAAAACGAGCGGTATGAAGAAGCTGCCCGCATCCGTGACGAGCTCAAGAAGCTGGGGGTGAGCTGAAATGGAAACCCGCAATCCCTCCCACCAGGGCGAATGGCTTTCAGGATCGGGTCCGGAAAGTGACATCGTGATCAGCTCGCGCGTGCGTCTGGCGCGCAACATCAAGGGCTATCCCTTTGTCCCCCGGCTTAAGCCAAAGGTTCGTGAGGAACTTGAGACCCTTGTCAGCACGGCCCTGGTCAAGACGCCGACTCCGGCGGGGCATGTCGACTACATGCCACTGGCCGGGGCCATGGAACTCGACCTCGAGTACCTGGTCGAACGGCACCTGATCAGCCGGGACCTGGCCGCGGCTCAGGGTGCACGCGGCGTGGCGGTGGGCGAAAACGAGATCCTCTCTGTGATGGTCGGGGAGGAGGACCACCTCCGCCTCCAGTGCCTGATGTCGGGCTTCCAGCTCGACCGGATCTGGACCCTGCTCGACAGTGTCGACAGCCACATCGACAGCGCCCTGCCCTACGCCTTCCATCCCCAGTTCGGCTACCTCACCAGCTGCCCGACCAACGTGGGCACGGGCATGCGCGCGAGCGTGATGCTGCACCTCCCGGGTCTGGCCCTCACCAGCCAGCTCGACAAGGTGTTCTATGCCGTCTCCAAGATCTCGCTGGCGGTACGGGGCCTCTATGGCGAGGGTTCCCAGGCGGCCAGCGACCTCTACCAGATCTCCAACCAGGTCACGCTGGGCAAGACCGAAGCCGAGATCCTGGCCAACCTCAAGAGCGTGATCCCCCAGATCATCGCCTACGAACGGGGGGCCCGCACCAAGCTCCTCTCCGACCAGCGCCTGAAGATCGAGGACAGGGTCTTCCGGGCCCAGGGCATCATGAGCTCGGCCCGCCAGCTCACCATGGAGGAATGCCTCGACCACCTGTCCACCCTCCGCCTGGGTGTGAACCTTGGCCTGCTCAAGGATCTCACGATCGCCAAACTCAACCGCCTCTTCATCCTTTCGCTCCCGGGCCATCTCCAGAAATCACGCGGGACTGTTCTTGATGCCGAGGCCCAGAACGAGGCGAGGGCCAAGCTGGTGCGTGAGACCCTCTCTTAGGAAGTTGTTTTTCATTTCATGGTAGGGGCGGGGCTTGCCCCGCCCTCTGATGTTTGTTGATTTACAAATGCGGGTAGGGCAAGCTCCACCCCTACCCTGAATAATATTTAACATCGCGTGGTAGGCAAACCTCTCTATCCAAGGTCCTTGTGTGGTGTTTTAAGGTGTCCCCCCTGCGGTGTATTCTGCATTCATGGAACCCCGCCGAAGAAAATCCCTTCGTCTCCCCGGGTTTGATTACACTACTGCCAATCCCTATTTCGTCACAGTCTGCGTGCAACGCAGGGAATGCCTGTTCGGGGAAATTGGTGGTGGTGCGATGCATGAAAATATTGTGGGGAGAATGGTCAGGGCGACTTGGGATGAATTGCCCCAACGATTCCCGCATCTGACCCTCGATGCATTTGTGGTGATGCCCAATCATGTGCATGGGATTTTGTTCCTGAATTTGTCTGTGGCCGGGGCAGAGCTTGCCCTGCCCTCAAATGCATCTCGATTACCCAATGCGGGCGGGGCAAGCCCCGCCCCTACTCCGAAAAGATCTCTTGGGGAGGTGATGGGGTGCTTCAAATCATTGTCAGCCATTTCGGTCAATCGCCATCTGGGCAGGCTGGGATATCCCCTCTGGCAACGCAACTACTATGAGCACATCACCCGCGATGAGACCGCGCTGGAAAAGTTCCGTGGCTACATCCGCAGCAACCCCCTGCGTTGGGAAAATGACAAGGAAAATCCCCTGGCATCATGCGTTTCGCGTTCAGG
Source organism: Planctomycetota bacterium (assembly GCA_050251015.1). Lineage (GTDB taxonomy): Bacteria > Planctomycetota > JBFWNO01 > JBFWNO01 > JBFWNO01 > JBFWNO01. The sequence continues at coordinate 9,258 of JBFWNO010000007.1, read as the reverse complement.
GTAGGGGCGGGGCTTGCCCCGCCCGCATTGTTATTTCAATCTACGTGCATTGATGTCTTCAGCTAATTTTTCCAACTCATCATGTAGCGGTTCGCTTGCTTGCACGAACTCAACCCAGCAAGGATGTGAAGTGACTGCGATTTTTGATTGGCCCAGCGACAACCCATGCACATCCCTTACCACTATTATGGAATCAATAATTGAGAGGCCCTCCTGCTTCAACATGAAGATCGTGTCGTTCAAAGACATGCCATTGAGCGCCTTATCGAGCCATTTCTTTGATTCCATGCACTCCATTGTACGGGCGGGGCAAGCCCCGCCCCTACCATGATCCATATGGACCAGCGCATGGAAATATCTGGGTAGGGGCGACCCTTGGGTCGCCCGCATTGATCGCAATCAGTCGTATTCAATAATAATTTCGATGTTCAGCCTCCCTCTATAATTTCCTGAATGCCCCCCACCGACTATTCCAGGCCCCTCACCCTCATCTCGCTCGACGTGGATGCCACGCATGATGGCATCAGGCTCGACAGGGTGTTGATCGAAAGACTGCCCCACCGCTCGCGGAGTTTCTTCCAGATGCGCATCGAGGGCGGAAGGATCCGGGTGAACGGGCAGAGGGTGCGAGCTAGCTGGAAGGTGAAGAAGGGCGACAGGATCGACATTGATGTCGAGGTCAACGCCCACTGGGTCGATCCCCATTCCATCCCGTTGGATGTCATCCATGAGGATGCCGGGCTGGTGGCCGTGAACAAGCAACCCTGGATCCTGGTGCACCCCACGGGAGGCGTGCAGGGTGGCACTCTCCTGAATGCCCTGCATGCCCGCCACCGTTCCAGGGGAGGCGATGATGCGACCCTGCCCTCGGTGGTGCACCGCCTCGATGCCGAGACCTCAGGAGTGCTGGTGATGGCCAAGGGGCCCGAAGCTGCCAGGCACTACGGACAGTCCTTCGAAAACCGCCATACCGTCAAGGTGTACCTTGCCCTTCTCGAGGGGAAAGTCAGTGCCTTCAGCTCCAAGGAGCCCCTGGGCGACGACCCTCATTCCGAGATCAGGGTGAGACAGGGTGTGTTGCCGGAGGACAGGGGAGGCAAGCCCGCCCACAGCGATTTTCTTCCCCTGGCTTCGGATGGTGCCATGACATTGTGCGCCGTGCGCATCCACACGGGCCGCTTGCACCAGATCCGGGTGCATGCCCAGCACGCCGGGCACCCCGTGGTGGGGGATCCCCTCTACAACCCCCGCGACCTCGACGAGAGGCGCTGGATTGAGGGAGCCGAACCCGCCGAACCCCAGCCGGGCAGGCCCCGGAGGCACATGCTCCACGCCCACCTTCTCTCCCTACCCTCCCTTGACGGGAAGGAACTCCGGATCACGGCACCAGCCACAACCGACTTCCTCGCCTTCGCTCGCGACCTTTTCGAATCGTGGGCCTCCAGTGGGAAGACGCTGGAATGGGGCCATCGCTGAGGTCCAGAAACGCCTGGCGGAGCCCGCGATTTGTGGCAGAATGAAGCCATGAAGAAGATCCTGATCGCCGACGACGAGAAGAACATCCGCAAGATCCTCCGCGAGGTGGTGGAGGGCCTGGGTTGCGAGGCCACCCTGGCGGAGAACGGGCAGGAAGCCTTCCGCGCGGCCACCTCCAACACCTTCGATCTCATCCTGCTGGACATCATGATGCCCGAATGGAACGGGGTCGATGCCATCAAGAGCTTGGATTTCATCAACAAGAAACCCAAGGTGATCGTGATCTCAGGCTATGTTTCCCCCGAACTGCAGGGCGACCTTAAGAGTCTTGAGAATGTTGCCCAGTACATCTCCAAGCCCTTTCAGCTGGGCGAAGTGCGCGAGGCCATCCGCAAGCATTTGGGCTGAAAACCAGAGTGAGAAGCACCCGCGGTTTTGTCTTGATCATCACCCTGGCCCTGCTCGGAATGCTGGCCTACCTCACTCTCCTTCTGGTACAGTCAAGCTGGCTGGCCCGCAAACTATCCCACCACTCCATCCACCTGACGGAAGCTACGCTCACGGCCAGAAGCGGCCTGGAAAAGGCCCTGCAGGCGTCTCAGGCCATGCTCAACAGGGGGACTTTGCCGCCATGGGCAGAAAACCTGAACCTGATGACCGCCGGAGAGGATGGCAATCTCAATGGAATCCTGGATGCCGGAGAGGATCTCGATCTCAACGGCCGCATTTCATACCCCAGGATGGAAAGGGATCCCACGCCCTCCCTTGTCCTCAGGGACAGCGGGTCCTGCGTAAGAGAAACCCTTTCTGGCGGACAAGTCCGCGGCGTCTCTTGGCGCAATGAAGGGGCCCTCTCAAATTTTTTGTGCACCTTGAGGATCTCCATCCCCTGCCTCGATTTGAATGCCGGGGTGCGTTCGGGCGCAGGACCCGAAGGTCAGCGCTACCAAGTTGACCAGGGAATGCCCTACACCTCCAACTCGCTGACCCACCCCTTCAACATCCCCCTTCGACGATTCCTCAATGCCTGGGGAAACTATCATAAGTACGTAGCCATGGTCCGGCCGACCATGACCTACAACTTCGACAGGTCCACGAAATTTGGCAAAGTGGACGGCACCGACAACCTGATGGCCACTGCGACTGAATCCCACAACCCATGGTCAAAGTTTGACGATTTCAACCCCAGCGGGAACCATGCCACGGACGCCTCAGGCGCAACCATCAATTCAGAGACTCCTCTCGGTGACATGATACTGTCAGCCCGACCATCCTCGGGATTCCACCGAATGGATGACGTCCTTCCCATCGTAGAAGCTTATGTGCAGAGCTGGACTGATAAGGCGGGACGAAGGGCCGTCGATGGCTCCAATCCCTGGACATACGCTAACGGTCTCCCCATTCCCGTGGTTGGGAAGGAAAAAATTAGTGACATCGTTGATGAATTCGCCAGCCTCGCTGCCCTCGAACCCGACAGGGAGCCCTCATGGATCTTCATGCCCGGCACTCCATCCTCGCTCCCGGCGAACGAGCCGGCCATTCCCAACTCGTTCGAGCAACATGACAACCGCCACTACCTTTATACAAAGATCTATAACGTACCCGCGATGCGCGTGGACATCACCAGAGCCCCCCTTTCTGTGCTTGCGGCCCTTGTGCATGCACCAGGCAATGTTCAGACGCGCTCCTACAACAAGCAAACCTCCCAGCTGGAAGCTCCCCAGCCCCTGATCCCCTACCAAAGTGAAAACAACGTACCCTGCTATTGGTCCTATGGCGGGGCCAACCGCCATTGGATTGTCGGCAAGCCCCTATTCTCGATGACGGAATCCATCCGGATGGCCGAGGATTTGGTCGTCCAAAGCGAGATCTCTCGCTTCGGATTGTCTACTGCCGGGCTTCGGGAGTTCCTGCGGTCCTGGCGCCGGGGCTATGACGCCAAGTTCCACGAGGTCTATTACCCGAACTTCCAATTCAACACGGTGGATTGGGGGCTCACCGCCTCGCAATTTGATGTGGTCTCAAATTACTACGATCTGTACCACGGTCACCGCAGAGTCCAGGTGTTGGCTGAACTCCTCAATCCCCATCCGAATGATGCCAGGGTGATCTGGGACGAAGCCATGCCTCTCGCCGTGGAAAATCGGAAGAACCGCCTGACCAAGGTCAACAACCCCTTCCAAGGCCTCTTCGCCATGATGGATGAGGCTAATGGCTCCTTGGCAGAAAGGGGACCCGAAGCCGGCTTTCACTCCACCAAGATCACGGTGACTTCGCTGGGATGGCACAAGCCCACAGGAATCCAACGTCTCATGAATGCCAGCATCAGGATCTTCAGGCATGTCAGCCTTGGGACGCAGAAGGAATTCAATGCCATCGGCCACGTCCCCTCGACAATGGCACCGTCCTTGGGGGCCTGGACAACCTACCCCGAATCCCTAGATATCGAACCTTCAGACTGGACAGGTCATTTGGCCTTGAAGCCTTCCCCTCAGGTCGCCCCCTGGGGTGAGCAGTTGCTCATGAGGGTGCCACTGAACAACAACGTGCCCGACTCCACCAACCCTAAGGACGGAATTGGCAACGCGGTCCCGGCCTGGACCATAGGAACCCGAAACCTTCTCGGCCCCTCGGCTCTCCCGGCCCGCGGTGTCCTGCGAAACTCCCTCCAGCCTCCGCCGGGTGGAACTCCCACCTCCCTGTATCCGAAAACTGCTGCCGAGATCAATACGGCCAGCGACTTACTTCCAGGAGGGGGCATCCGAATGTCTCCATGGAACAACAGTCCGGCCCGTGCTTTGGGCGGTCTCACCAGCTGGCCCAACCACAAGGAAGCGCTTCTCGTCCTGCGCAACAGCCTGGTCACGGACACCGATGATGACAACCTCCCTGACCCCACCTACACACCGGCGGGCAGCCCCACCTCATTTGTCTTACCCAGCTTCCACGAAGGCGCCATCTCTTTCTATGTGAAGCCCAAATACCAACCTGAAACAACCAATATGAATGGGGGAGTATCAACCCTTTTCTACATGCCCTTCTCCGTTTTTGACGAAGAAACGCAGCAACGCGCCCTGACCATGGTGCCGACTCCCACAGCAACCATCGCCAAAATCCGCAGTCAGTATGTAGGCAGTCTCAGACTCACCTGGTCAGCAGCCCTGCTCTCACTCGACACCATCTCCCGGTTTTACACGGTTCCGGCCAGCGATGAACGCTGGCCGATGATCGTGAACTTTGGGGGCTTCCCCGGCCAGATCGCCTCGGGGCCTTTTTACTTCAACAATATGGAGGGCTTTGAGGATTCGAGCATCAATAAAGGTTGGATTTTGACCCCCACCACCTCGGTGAATGGGGCGTTCTTCAACACGGGCTGGGTTTCCGGAGGTGACGGGATCGAGGGACATTGGAAAGTCCCCAATCCCTTTGCCCGCGAGGACCTGGTATTGGAGTGGCAGATCACCAAGTTTGCCGATCATCCTGAGGACGGCAGTCGTTTTATGCCGGGCGTTGATTCTGTTTCTCCACGCTGGTTCATTTGGGAAGCCGCAGACGCCTTGTCCCCCCTTGCTGAATCAACGTCCTACCAAAATCTTCTTGCACACGCCAGGCCGCTCTACCTCTTTGACACTTCGGATGCCTCCCACCCTGACTATCACTCAGTACATAAAGCTTTCATTCTCGAGCGGCCAGTCAAAACCACCGTCGGGGCCACCGACAGGGGTGCGGGACCTCGAGACTCGCGGGGAGACCATCAGGCTCTTGTGGAGTCCGGTCGCTGGAACCACATCTTCATTGCCTGGCGCAATCTTTGGCAGGTGCTGGGGAACTCCGCACCCGCCAAGGGGGGGTGCCTCAGTGTATACGTGAATGGAAGCTTCAGGAAAACCACTCCGGATGGCTACGCCATGAGGAGCCTCTTCATGAATTTCTACATGAGCTCGGCCTACAGAGCCAGCGTGGTCTCCGGTCAGAATTACCTTCCTTGGGATCCAGGATTCCATTCCATCTACCAGTCGGCCTCATATTCAGGCCCTTCCAAGACTCCCTTGGGGACCACCTACACCAGAAGCTTCAGCGTTCCCAGCACCGGTGGGGCCAACCTGATGTTTTTCCCCCCCATGACCCCTGCCGCTGCCTTTTCTGTCAGGACCATGCATTTGCCCTATTACCAATACAATGCCAACCTCGTTACATCTCCAAGGAAACAGGACGTGTTTTTACGATTCCCCCCCCGCTTCTATTTCGGTTTCGAACCCCACAGCATCAAGGCCTACAACGGACCTCCCGTGCGAAAAGATGATCACAACTTTTTCGCTTCCAACATCACCTGGGGCTCGTTCATGGATCTTCAGATCTTCGATAAGGCCAAACAGGCCGGACCGAACTCTCCACTGGCTGCGGATGGTGGATTTCTTCCCGATCTCCCACAATTCTACGACCCCACGGCCTCATTCACCCCATACCCCAGCGGCACATCGGTGCCCGACGCCCAGCTCTATCCTCTGCTGGCCTCCACCTGTACCGATGCGTGGCGAGAGCGCGACGCTCTGATCAGCGTTTCATGGGCGGCCCATCTGCCGGAATTCCATAGGTTTTGGGATGACCAGAATCCGGCTGTAGCTGGGCCGGATGATGATGACATACAGACTTTGGATCTGGATATCGGCTATCAGGGAACCTCGCTGGGCACCCTCCGTTCAACCCAGAAACCAGGGATGAAAAACAACAGCTCATGGACATCCGATGCCTCCCCTGTTTCCATTTCATCAATCTCGGACCTGTGCCTGAACATCAAATTCAAGGGGCCACCCGTGGCGATGTCCACGCCTCTGATCGAGAACATCGACCTGGTGTTCAAGAAAAAAACCGTCCAGTACGACTCCCTGATCCTGAGGTAGACGCCGGATCTATCAGCCCGCCCTTCGGATCATCCTCAGGGCCAAGGCAGCAAGGGCCATGGCAACGAGAATGTGGAGCCACGGAATATTTGAGGACCTGGATCCGGCATGCGACAGCAGGCAACCCGGTGCATCATCGATGAAGGCTCCTGATCGGCGCCCCAACCCCTTCACATGGATGGTGACAGAATCCGGAAGACTGCGGTCTTGCCCGTCGTCCACATAGAGATCGAAGGTGTAGAACCCCTCGACATACACCGGGAAGGTGGTTTCCAGGGATTCGGGATCATGCAGGAGCGCGGGAGGTCCGGAGGTCTGAACCCAGTTGATGAAGGCCAACGGCTGACCGTCGCCATCTTTGGATAACCCCCCCTCCAGCTTGGCCAGACCGTCAAAGGTCACAGCCCGTTGTCCGTTGTTGCTGGCAAAGGCTTCAGGCACTGTGTTGGCCCCGTTCACCCTGACCCTGACGGTGCTCGGGGAGGATCTCATCTCCCCGTCCGTCACCACCAACTCGAAGGTGTACACGCGGCTCTTCGTCACCACAAAGGTGGGCCGGACAGCCGTGGCATCAAAACTCACGGCTGGGCCTTCCTTCTGGGTCCAGCGGTAATGCAGGACGCCGCCGTTGGGATCACGGCTGCCGGAGCCGTCCAGGGTGACCCACTGTCCGACCGTGGTCTTGATTGTGTTCCCGGCGTGAGCCGTGGGGGGCGAATTGTTCTGCACCACAAAAATCGTCTTCGTGGCCGCCACGCTGGGCAAGTGATCGTTCGAAACGACCAGGGAAAAGGTGTAGCTCCCCGGAAGGTGGAGCCTAACCTGGGGTTTCATCTTGGTTGAACCATCAAGGCTCACGGCCGGGCCGGATGTCTGGGCCCACTGATAGGTCAGGGTCCGCCCGAAGGCATCAGCACTCGAGGAACCGTCAAGGGTCACAGTGGTGTCCTGGCTCACCACCACGGAAGGGGAGAGCACGGCATTGGGAGCGATGATGTCCCTCTTGTCGTCGTCCACGAGCCAGGTAACCTCGGCGGGCAGGCTGGTCTGCGTCGCCGCATCGGTGACAACAAGGGAGAACACGCAGCGTCCCCCTGCCGACGGTGTGAATGTGGGACTGGCCGCGGAAGCATTGCTGAGGACGCCCCGGGGTCCGGACGTCTGGGCCCAGCCATACGACAACGCCGTGCCCTCGGGGTCCACCGACTCATGGCCCCTGAGGGTGAAGGATCCCCGCGACAGATTGCTGCGTCCCCCGACACCGGCATCGGCCAGGGGGATCAGGTTGGAGCCCTGGAGGCGCAGCCACAGGCGCGCCGTGGCCGTGGCACTGTTGTTGTCGGTCACGTTGAGGGCAAAGCGATAGATCCCGGCGGGCCTCCCCGTGGAATCGAAGGTGGCCACACCCGTCACCCCGTCATGGGTCAGCGAAGGCAGTGCCGGGCCCGAGACGCAGATCCAGCGGGCGTTCACAATGTCACCGGCCCCGTTGCCGTCCTTGCTCGAGGATCCATCGAGGGTGACAACATCGCCGATGCGGGCATCGACCAACGATGGAACACTCGCCAGAGGGGCGACATTGTCCACTGTGACATTGAAACGTTTCTGGGAAGTCCTGGCCGTGTTGTCGGTGACGGTGGCCGCAAACACGTAGGTTCCATCGGCCGTGATGGGCACCGATTGCTGGGCGGCATCTGTCAGGGGCAGGCGCTGGGGTCCCGACACCAGGGTCACATCCAGCGTCACAGAACTGCCGTCGGGATCCGAAACGGTCAGGGAAATCATGAAGAAGCCCGGGGGCCCCCTCGTGGGTGTGGCCCCCCCTGTGACGGTCGGCGTGAAACCGGAACCGAAGTAGGAGGCCAGGTTCCCGTAGACATCGCTGAGCCCGGTGCCGGTGTAGGCGTAGGAGATCCCTCCGACCGTGGTCTTGCCGGCGGCCAGCGACACGATCAATTGGTTGTTGAGGATGGTCAGCGTGGCTCCCGCCTTCAGGTTGGTGATCCCGTCGGCCCCGAGCAGGATCCAGTCTGCCAGGGTCGTGCTTCCCGGCAGGAGCTGGCTGTTGAAGGTGAAGTAGATCTTCTCGGCATTCACGGTCTGGTCGTATGTCACCGACACCAGCACCAGGGAACTGGCCGGATTCATGCCCCACACCACGCGGTTGCCCGGATCCTGCTCGCCCGACACGCCATTGGCCGACAGGGTGCCGAAGTTTCCGGTGTAGATCCTCAGCACAATCTGCGGTGTGTTCACGGCCGCCTTCACGTTGATACCCGATCCGTTGAAACGCACCTCGCTGACAAAGTCGGGTAGTTGGTTGTTGTCCGCCGACGTCAAGGAAGAGAGGTCCAGGCCCACCCCCGTGACACCGATGTTGTCAAAGGTCACAAAGCTGAACCCTGAAATCTGGCCGGTTCCCAGGGCGCTTCCGGCATCCATCACCAGGCCGGCATCCGACAAAGAGTTGAAGAGCGTTCCCATCCTGGCATGCAGATCCCCACCTGTCTGCACCCTCAACACCCAGCGGTCCACACCGGGGCTTGTGCTGGTGAGCGTGGCACCATCAAGGCTCACCACGGCGCGGGTGAGGCCCCCGATCTTCATTTCGGCCCCGGCGCTGAAGGTCAGGGTGACAGCACCCGCAGTAACGGCGCCGGACTCCACCATCAGGCGCGTGGTGATGGTGGTGCTGTCGGCGAAGCGGGCCGTGCCGCTGCCATTGTGGTACACCGAGGCGAGGGGGATGGAGGTGAGCGACTGCAGTCCCGTGCCATCCAGGGTCACACTGGATGTGCCTGCCGTCACCACCCCCCCCGTGCGCGTCAGATCGCCGCTCACGGAGAGCTTGACGGAGCCCAGGGCCGCCGAGCCCCCCGCG
>JBFWNO010000006.1:0-50699 GCA_050251015.1 Planctomycetota bacterium | reverse complement strand
GATCTCTGGGGTCGCGTGCGCTCCGACGTGGCGGCGGCGAGCGAGGCCACCCTCGCCACGGCGTTGGACTCCGAATTCGCTCGGCAGTCCCTGGCGGCGAGTGTGGGCGAAGCGTGGTTCCTGGCCATCGAGGCGAGGCGTCAGCTCGCCATCGATCTGGATCGGCTCGAGGCGGAGCGGAGCACGGCCGAGATCACGCGTGATCGGGTGGCGGCGGGCGTCGGGACGCAGCTCGAGGCAGAGTTGGTCGAGGCCAACGTCGCGATCGCGACGGCCGCCGTGCGGCGCGACGAAGCCGCGATCGTCGAGCTGGTGAAGGCGCTGGAGGCGCTCCTCGGGCGTTACCCGGCGGCTGAGCTGGCGGTCGCAGAGGAGCTGCCGGCGGTGCCCGGCCCCGTTGCCACCGGCGTACCATCGGCGCTCCTGGCACGCCGGCCGGACATCGCGGCCGCGGATCGTCGCGTGGCTGCCGCTTTCCACCTCAGGGAGTCCGCCAGGGCGGCCCAGCTGCCCCAGCTCATGCTCACCGGCTCCCTGGGAACGCTCCTCGATCCGAGCGAGAGCATCTGGTCGATCGGCGCCAATCTGCTGGCGCCGATCTTTGTGGGAGGTCGGCTACAAGCCCAGGTCGAGATCGCGACCGCCCAGCAGCGGCAGGCGCTGGCTCAGTACGTCGCCGTCGCGATCGCGGCCTTCCGCGAGGTGGAGACCGCACTGGCCAACGAGCAGTACCTCGCGCTGCGCCAGGCGGAACTGGAGAAGGCGGTCGTCCGCTCCCGGAATGCCAGCCGCATCGCAGAGGATCGATACGAGGCTGGGATCATCTCGATCATCGATCTGATGGTCATCCGGCGGCAGGACTTCGAGACCCGCTCGATCCTGCTCCTCGTCCGTACCGACCGGCTCCGGCAGCGACTGACCCTCTACCGGGCGCTGGGCGGATCCTTCAATCAGGAGAGGGCGGCGCTCCAGCCGCCGGAGTGACAGCGGGATGAGTGAAGAGACGAGCCTTGGGAGCAGCGACATGACCGAAGGGAGCAGCGACATGACCGAAGGGAGCAGCGACATGACCGAAGACCCCCGCCACAATCCGCAAGCCGACGAGGAAGAAAGGCGCCACCCGATCGTGGCGCACCTCGTTCGTACCGGCATCCCCCTGCTCGTGCTGGCGATCGTCGTCGCCGGCGTGTACCTGTTCTGGGGGCGGGCAGATGTCGCTCCCCGGCACGAGGCCGCGGCACCGCCACAAGGCCCGATGCCCGTCACCGCGATCACGGTGCAAAAGGAGACCGTGCCGGTCCGACTGCGGTTCCTCGGACAGACAGAGGCGTCGCTCCTCGTGGAGATTCGCGCCCGGGTCGCCGGCTACCTCCAGACACGCACGTTCAAGGAGGGCGAACGGGTCGAGCAGGGGCACCAGCTTTTCCAGATCGATCCTCGTCCGTTCGAGGTGGAGTTGGCCCGGGACAAGGCACGGCTCGCCAGTGCCGAGGCGACCCTCGCGCGGGCTCGTTCACAGGTGGCCCGTTACGAGGCGCTGGCGGCGAAGCGGTCTGCGACGGCTAGCGAGCTCGATGAGTGGCAGACGCAGGAGCGCGTCGCCGCGGCCTTGATCGAGCAGCACAGGGCGGAGATCGCGGCGGCCGAGCTGCAGCTCGGCTACACCCGCATCGAGGCATCGATGACCGGAGTGATCGGCCGCGCGCTGAAGGACGTCGGTAGCTACGTCGATGCAGGGCAGAACGGGCTCCTGGCCGTCCTGCAGCGGATCGATCCGATCTACGTCCGCTTCTCGGTCACGGAGCAGGAGACCCTCCGGTATCGGCAGCAGGTCGCCGCCGGCCAGGTCGTCGCGCCTGCGGTCCAGGATGTGGAGATGGAACTCACCCTAGGCGATGGCACGACCTACCCACACAGGGGAAAGATCAACTTCGTCGACGTGCAGGTGGACGAGACGACCGGGACGTCGATCGTGCGCTGCGAGATTCCAAACCCCGACGGCCTGCTCAAGCCCGGTCAGTTCGTCTATACGAGTGCGCTCGGCGTCAGGCGGGTCGACGTGGTGCGAGTGCCACAGGACGCCATCTTGCACTCGCCCGCCGGTGCCGCCGTCCTCGTCGTGAATGACGAAGACCGGATCGAGCGGCGGCCGGTCGTGCTCGGGGAGTGGGCGGGAACCGAGCGTTGGGTGGTGGAGCAAGGGCTGCGCCCCGGAGATCGGGTTGTCACGAACCGCCTGATGATGCTGCGACCCGGGATGCCGGTCGTCATCTCGCCGCCCGGGGCAAGTTCCGCCGCGGAGGGGGGCGAGAGCAAATGATCTCCCGATTCTTCATCAACCGGCCCGTCTTCTCGATCGTCCTCTCGCTCCTGATCGTCATCGCCGGCTTGGTGTCGATCACCGTCCTTCCGGTTGCCCGGTATCCGGAGATCACACCGCCGCAGGTCCAGATCCGCGCTATGTATCCGGGGGCCGACGCCCAGACGGTCGCAGAGTCGGTGGCGGCGCCGATCGAGCAGCAGCTCAGCGGCATCGAGAACCTCATCTACTTCAGCTCGCAGAGCGCCAACGACGGCTCCTGCACGATCACAGTGACCTTCGAGATCGGCACCGACCAGAACCTGGCGGCGGTCGAGGTCCAGAACCGTCTGGCGGTCGCCCAGCCCAGGCTCCCGCAGGAGGTCGTCCGCACAGGCATCACGGTCGTCAAGGCTTCGAGCAGCATCCTCGGGCTGGTGGCCCTCGAGTCGGAAGAGGGCGCCTACGACGACCTCTACCTGAGTAACTACGCCACGATCAACCTGCTGGATCGAATCAAGCGGGTGGCCGGTGTGGGCGACGCGAGGGTGTTCGGCAACAAGGAGTACTCGATGCGGATCTGGCTCGACCCGGACCGCCTGGCCCTCAAGGGCCTGACGGTCTCCGACGTGGCCGCCGCGCTCCGCGACCAGAATGCCCTGTTCCCCGCCGGCACGATCGGCCAGCGGCCGACCGGAGGGGGGGTGGAGCTGACCCTCCCGGTACTGACCCGCGGGCGGCTCAGTGAGGTCGCCGAGTACGAGGACGTCATCCTGCGCGCCACGCCTGAGGGAGCCATGGTGCGGCTGAAGGACGTGGCGCGCGTCGAACTGGGGCCGCAGAGCTACGACCTCGTCGGGCGGCTGAACGGTAAGCCCACTGCGCTGGTCCTCATCTATCTCCAGGTCGGCGCCAACGCCCTGACCACGATGGACGGGGTGCGAGCCGAGATGGAGGCGGCCGAGCGCGACCTTCCCACCGGCGTCTCCTGGCGGATCCCATTCGACACGACGACGTTTGTCAGCGAGTCGATCACGGAGGTGATCCACACGCTCCTCGAGGCCGTCATCCTGGTCGTCGCGGTCGTCTTCATCTTCCTGCAGTCGTGGCGCGCGACCTTGATCCCGCTCCTGGCGGTGCCGGTCGCGATCATCGGGACGTTCGCCGGGATGCTCGCTCTCGGGTTCTCGATCAACACGCTGACGCTCTTCGGCCTGGTGCTGGCCATCGGCATCGTGGTGGACGATGCGATCGTCGTCGTCGAGAACGTCGAGCGCATCATGCACGAGGAGCGCCTTCCCCCGCGCGAGGCGACCATCAGGGCGATGGAGCAGGTGACCGGTCCGGTCATCGCCATCGTGCTTGTGCTCTCGGCGATCTTCGTGCCGGTCGCGTTCCTGGGCGGTCTGACCGGCCAGATGTACAAGCAGTTCGCGGTGACGATCGCCGTCTCCGTCGCGATCTCCGGTCTGGTCGCGTTGACGTTGAGCCCGGCCCTGTGCCGCCTGCTGCTCAAGCCCGGCCACGGGAGGAAGAACATCCTGTTCCGCGCGTTCGACCGCGTCTTCGGGTGGGTCACCGCCGGCTACGGCGCCGGCGTCCGACTGGCCATCCATGGAGCGGTCGTGACGCTCGTCATCTTCGGGCTGCTCTGCTTCGCCACGTATCGAATGGGGCAGATTGTCCCCGGCGGCTTCCTACCGGATGAAGACCAGGGCTACGTGCTCGGGGTCGTGCTGCTGCCGGACGGCTCGTCGCTGGACAGCACGCAGCGCGTCGTCGGACAGGCGGAGGAGTTCTTCCGCGCCCACCCGGCTGTCGAGAACGTCGTCGCGCTGGCGGGCTTCGACATACTCACCGGCGGTTCGGCCAGCGCCAACTCGGGCGTGCTGTTCATCCGCCTCAAGCCGTTCGAGGAGCGCACAGCTCCCGGAAGGAGCGCCCAGGATGTGATTGCGGCCAGCCGCGCCCTGTTCGGCACTGTCACCGATGGGGTCGTGCTGACCCTCAACCCACCGGCGATCCAGGGTCTGGGCCAGCGGACCGGCTTCACGATGGAGCTCCAGCAGCGCGGGGGTGGGACGGTCGCCGACCTCGCGGCAGCCGGCGATGCGTTTCTCGATGCGGCGCGCGAAGACCCGGCCGTGACCGGTCTGAACGCGACCTTGCGGGTCCGCCTCCCGCAGGTCTTTCTGGATCTCAACCGGGAGAAGACCCGGATGATGGGCGTGCGCCTGGCTGACGTGTTCGAGCCGCTACAGGCGTACCTCGGAGCGCTCTACGTGAACGACTTCAACCGGTTCGGCCGCATCTGGCGCGTCCAGGTCCAGGCGCGCTCGGAGTTCCGGGACGAGCCCCAGGACATCGAGCGGATCTATGTGCGCAACGATCGGGGCGAGATGCTGCCGCTCTCAACGGTCGTCAACACCAGCTTCCGCACAGGGCCGAACGTGGTGACGCGGTACAACGGCTTCCCCGCCATCGAGATCACCGGTGCTCCCACCCAGGGGCGCAGCAGCGGCGACGCCATCGCTGCGATCCGCAAGCTGGCGGCTGAGACACTCCCTCCCGGCTACGGCATCGAGTGGAGCGGCGCTTCCTACCAGGAGATCAAGGCCGGCAACCAGGCGCCCATCGTGCTGGCGTTCGGGATCCTGATCGTGTTCCTGGTGCTGGCTGCCCAGTATGAGCGCTGGACGCTGCCAGTCGCCGTGCTGCTAGTCGTACCGATCGCGATGCTCGGCGCGCTCCTGGCAGTGTATCTGCGCGGCTACACACAGGACATCTTCTTCCAGATCGGAATCCTGACGCTCGTCGGGTTGGCAGCCAAGAACGCCATCCTGATCGTCGAGTTCTGCGTGGCCCTGCACCGAGAGGGCAAGGGCATCGGCGAGGCAGCCATCGAGGCGGCGAAAGTCCGCTTCCGCCCGATCATCATGACCTCGCTGGCGTTCATCCTCGGCGTGGTCCCGCTGGCGCTTGCCAGCGGCGCGGGAGCCGCGGGACGGCGGTCCATCGGAACCGGCGTCATCGGCGGCATGCTCGCGGCGACCTTCCTGGCGATCTTCTTCGTGCCGTTGTTCTTCGTCCTCATTCAGCGCGGAGTCGAGCTCGTCGCTGGGCGGCGGGCGGCGACCACGCCGCACCCGGGACCCGACACGGTCCCATCGCTGGAACGTGGCTCGGACTCTGCGCCATGAGAGGTGCTCTGGAGCCGCCGATCGGCCGCCGCCCGAGGCAGCAAGGTGCCTGAGATGCAGAGCTCCGAAGAGGCGGGTCCGTCCCCGTCACCGCCGGTGGAGCCGCTCGCGAGACAGGCTCGCCAGCTCCTGGTCCTCGGTGCCGCTCTGTTCGTCGCGATGGCCGGTTTCAGTGTCGTCGTCCCCGCACTCGGGGATCTGGCCCTGCGGTTTCGTGCCTCCGGCATCGAGATGGGCGCGATGACCGCCGCCTACGCGCTGGCACAGCTCGTGTCGGCGCCGGTGTGGGGTGTGCTCAGCGATCGCGTCGGGCGCAAGCCCATCCTCGTTCTGGGGCTACTCGGCTTTGCGCTCTCCTTCCTCCTCATGGGGCTGGCGAGGTCCTTCGGCGCCCTCATGGCGGGGCGGGTCGTCGGAGGCGCGCTGTCCGCGTCGACCTTGTCGGCGGCGCAGGCTTTTGCGGTCGATCTCGTGGAGCCCCACGAGCGAACCATGGCGCTGGGGCGGCTCGGAGCCGCGATGGCGCTCGGCTTCGTCCTCGGGCCGGTCCTAGCCGTCGCCCTGCTTCCTTTCGGGATCCGCGCTCCATTCTTCTTTTCGATGGCCGTCGTCCTTCTCACGGCCGCAGGCGCCGCCGCGTTCCTCTCCAATCCCGGGCGGATGAGGGGGCGCGTCACGGGCGCATCGGGTTTCGGGTTCTCTCCCGCCTTCCGTCACGTGGTTGCCTCGCCGGCGGCCGTCTGGTTCTGGTCGGCCTTCGTCGTCATGTTCGGGGCGTCGAGCGTCTTCGCCCTGCTGGTCTACTTCATCGAGCAACAGCTTCACGGCACGGTGTTGCACGCAAGCATCGTGTTCGCCTGCTTCGGGATTTCCTCCGCGCTCTGTCAAGGCGTCCTAGTCGGCCCGCTCGTCCGGCGACTCGGAGAGGTCCAGACCGTGCGCGCCGGGTTGGCGCTGGGAGTCGCCGGCTTCGCCTTGTTCACCGCTGCCTGGAGCGTCGCGGTGACGTGTCTGGCAAGTGCGCTGATCGCCGCAGGCATGGCGCTGTCCAGGCCGACGCTGGCCACCCTGGCCGCGAGCGAGACGCCGTTCGGTCAGGGCGCCACGATGGGCCTGCTGAGCGCCTTCGACGCGCTGGGGCGCGTCTTGGGGCCGATCACGGCGGGTTTGCTGTATGTCCTGACGCCGCGAGCCCCGTTCGCGTGTGCCACCGTCATCTACGCCCTTGGATTCGCCTACGTGGGCGCGGCGCGTCCGTCGAGCAAGCAGTCCGGGAACGCGATGGACGACGACGCCTCGTAGATCCAGGCGCGCCTCCGAACGTGATCTTCAAGGACGCGGGCACGCAGACCGACGCCGTGGACCTCGGCAACCTCGGGCCCGGCAAGCTCCACGGCGTCTGGCGGCGCGAGTGGATCATGGACGAGCACCAGGCGCGCGCGGGGATCGACGCGGACACGCACTATTCGTGGAGTTGATGAATGCCCGGAACCGGAGATGGATCGAGCCTCCAGAACGCCAGGGAGTGGGACCATAGCCTCTACCCCGGCGGGACGAGGGTCTACGGCACCACCACCAACTACTACAGCGGCCCCGGCCACTGGTGGGCCGTCGAACTGAAGGGCGGGGTCCAGTACATCTTCCAGACCCGCCTGCCGACGGCCTTCACCACGATCCTCTACCTCTACAACGCGGCCGGGAGCTACATTGCCTACGGTTACTTCAACGGGGACGACGCCTCCTACCTTTCCAAGATCGTCTACACGATCCCCTCATCCGGCATCTATTACCTGGTGGTCTACGGGTACTACTACTCCGACTACGGTCCCTATGTCCTGGAGTCCGTCCCCGCGCCGGTCTCGACCCGCATCGTCAACACGGGCGGCTCGCGCTTCGACGCGCGGCGGCTCTACGAGGGAATCGTCCCTTCGCGCTTCGACGTCTTCAAGGAGACGACGGCGACGGCTTTCGCCAGCCGCTTCCTTGCGCGGGCGCTGGCCGAAGACGCGAACCAGAACCGCATCGAGTCGCGGCAGACGGCCTCCACCACCTGGCCTTCCCGCTTCGACTACATCAAGACGCCGAACGGCGTCCTCTCGGTCGCGCGCTTCGACGCCCGGCGCTTCGGCGAGCGAATCTCGATCTCGCGCAACGACGCGCGCAGGGAACAGGTCGCGCGGAACATCGCGCGCCACGACATCAGGCAGGTGTTCGAGGCGCTCAACCTCGCCCGCTACGAGTGGCACAAGCTCATCGAGGCCGGACCGTCGCCCGCGCGGCATGACGCCATGGTCAAGACCGGTTGGGCGATCTACGCCCGCGACGCGGCGACCAGCGCCGAGACGCTCCTCGGCTTCATCCCCGAGGACGCCGACCCGAGGGAACTCCTCGACGTGCCCCTTGCCGACGGCGTGTGGGAGATCGAGGCGCGCCCCTCGCAATGGTTCTGGAACGAGTGCCGGGGCCGGAAGATCGTGACCCTCGTCGCCGGGACCGTCGGCGGAGGTGGAACCACCACGGGCCTGCCCGTCATCCAGAATCTGCGTCGGGAGATCGTCCTCGCCGTATCGCGGATCAAGTGGAAGGTCACCGAGGAATACGAGCCTGGGGCCTTCGACTTCGGCCTGTGGTTTTCGCCGACCTCGCCCGTGGACACGAGCGGCCCGCCGGACCAGACGGTGCCCTACATCGCCGGGGTGGGCGACTACCAGGCCAGCCGCCCGCAGACCGCGAGCGAATACGTCGCTATCGCCGCCTTCACGGACACCGACCTCGGCCCCGTCGCCGAACTCTTCATGCCCTGGAGCACCACCGCGCCGCCCAGCCCGAGCGACCAGTACGCCTACCGGCGTGTCGAAACCCCATAATCGCAAAGGCGTTACGGACGGCATTTCGTTTGACAGAGAGCCTTCGTTTGTATATATTGGTCAACTTTCATCAACTACCGCATGGATTTGCGAGCAGACAAGACAAGCAAGAGAGGAGCCCATGGATACCGGTGAACAATGGGTGGACATCGATGATGTCTCGGCGCACCTCAAGGTAAACAAGGAAACGGTCCGCCGTTGGATCAAAGAACGGGATTTCCCCTCTCATAGAGCAGGGCATCTCTTGCGCTTCAAGCTCTCCGAGGTGGACGAGTGGGTACGACAAGGCGGCGGAAAGGAATTCCCGAATGATGAAGCCACCGGGCAACCGGAAAAGGACCGGAGGTAGCCGATGCTTGGACTGAAACTGCGAGACGAGTTCCAGGGACGCCGCCTGAAAGGGACGGCCATTGAACTCACGAACAACAACAACACCGGCGCGACGCAGGTTCCGGCTTCCGATTTTCTCGGGATCACCTATCCCACCGCCGATGTTCTCAAGACCATCGAGGCGGCAGGACCAGATCATGGCAGGCCCGTCACGCTGAAAGGCGAACGTGGGCAGGGCAAGTCCCACCTGATGGCGGTTCTCTACCACGCGCTCAGCGACAACGGCGCGACCCAGCAGTGGCTCAAGAACTGGTCCGGGATGCTCTCCAACGAAAAGATCGGCAAGCTCCCGCTGCGAGGCGGAATGCACGTTATCAGCGAAAGCCTCCATCGTCAGCGTTATCGATTCCTGTGGGATTTGCTCTTCGACCGGCACCCGCGCGGGGAATATTGCCAAGGCAAGTGGGAAAGCTCCGGCGACAAGAAGACGGACGTTCCGAGCGATCAGATCCTGATTGAGATGTTCAAGCACACTCCGACTGCCTTGATCCTTGACGAATTTCAGACCTGGTACGACGGGCTGACCAACACGAAGCAATACCCCTGGCGGAGCTGGGCGTTCAACTTCATCCAGATCCTTTCGGAGATTGCCAAGGAACACCCCGATCTTCTGGTCCTCGTGGTTTCCGTCCGCAACGGAAACTCCGACGCGTTCCAACAGATTCAGAGGGTGAATCCGGTCATCATCGATTTCAAAGGTCCAACGGCGAAACAGGATCGACTCCAGCTCCTCCTTCACCGGCTCTTCGAAAACCGCCTGCAGGTCGCGCAGGACAAGATCGCATCCTCCATCGAATCGCACATCGGCGAACACATCCGCCTCCGGAACGTGGCACCCGCCGAGCACGCCCGGACCCGAGATGAGTTCGTTCGGGCATGGCCCTATGCGCCGCACCTCATGCAACTCCTTGAGGATCAGGTCTTGATGGCGACCCATGCGCAGGAGACCCGCGACCTGATCCGCATCCTCGCCGACTTGTACAAGCGTCGCGGCGAAGAGTCTCCCATTATCACGGCGGCGGATTTCAGGCTTGAGGACGAGGACAGCGGTATCGCCGCTCTTCTCGATTCGGTCGCCAATCAGCACCATGCGAAGCTGCGCGAGAAGGCCATTCGCAACCTCGAAGCCGTAAAGGACGCCGTGGCGAACACAGGGCAGAAGGTTCCGAATCTCGAAGGCGTGATCGGCGCGCTCTGGCTTCGGTCCCTCGCCGAAAGCAATCTGGCGGGCGCGGATCAAGCCACGCTCCAGGTCGACCTCACAAAGGGCCGACCTATCGACGATAACGCGTTCCAGGTCGAATTGGCCACGATTACCGAGAACAGTTTCAATATTCACGAAGACGGCAACCGGCTGATCTTCCGCGAAGAGGAGAATCCCCAGGCCAAGCTGATCGCCAGTGCCCGCAACGACAAGCTGTTCCAGGAAGGTGATGACATCGACCGCCTGGCCAGGGAGGTCCGCTACGTGCTGGCCGGTCCCGAGGACGTGGCCTCGCGATTCCGGGTCGTCGTTCTCCCGCAGTACTGGAATGCCGATCCCTGGAGCAAGATCGACGAGGCGGATCACCCACAGCATTGGGACGACCGGATTCCGATCCTTGTCCTGCCCGAAACGCCGGACAAGGTGGAGGCGAGGCTGGGCCAATGGCTCAGGGACAACCTGCAGGCCAATCGCAACGCCGTTCGGTTCCTGTTGCCGAGGGACGGGAGCACCAACATTTATGCGGACCGCGACCTTGTCGTGCTGGCACGAGCCGTACACCTGGCCGAGAAGTGGAAGACGCAGAACCCGGAATACGCGCGGTTTCAGACGAAGTATCAGAAGGAATTAAGGGAGATCCTGAAGGTCCGGTTCGACCGATTCGCGCTGATTTCCAACTGGAACTTCCAAGAGCCGAAGAACTGCCGCTTCTACATCGAGGCCCACAAAGCGGAAGGGGCGAAAATCCCCGATGCGATAGACGAACACGTCCGCGAAAACCTGTTCATCCCCGAGGATTTCGAGGGGCTGATTCTCGCCGCCGCTCCGAACAACGAATCGGTCGGGAAGCTGATGAAGGAGCTACGCGAGCCGCGCTCCGGCGGGAAGGACTGCATCCCCTGGCTGGGCGAGACGCTGATCAAGGAACGCATCATTCGCCTCTGCGCCAGGGGCAAGATCGCCATCAACGTGCGAGGTATGGAATACCTCCAGCAGGAGGACGGCGAAACGGAAGATGGCGCGTGGCGGCGCATGCGCGGCAAGCTCGGAACCGGCAAACACCTCGATGAAACGTATGTGCTGTTGCCTCAGGCCGTCCCCGCGACGGGGGGCGTGACCCCGCCGGTTCCGCCCGGCGGCGGAATCTTCCAGCCCGTCCCAGCGGGACCGGGCGGCGGGGACACCGGCAGAGGCGTTACCCCTACGCCCACAGGAGGCGGAGCAGGCGATCCGCCCGGCATTTTCGGCGGGACCGCGACGCTCAAGCCTTATTCGGCCCCGGCCACGTCCGCCCTGAATCTTCTGGGCAAGGTCGAATCCTGGGGGATCGGTCCGGGCACGCAGCTTCGCGGCCTGAATCTCGCGGTGGAGAATCTCACGGGAGCCCAACTTCAGGACCTCCTCAAGAAACTCCCCGACGGCATGACCTATGAGCTCGGGCTGGACAAGGAGGAGGCTTGATGGCTCTGTCTCATGCGACATTGCAGATCCTCCAATCCCGGCCATCGACCGAAGCCTGGAAGACCATCTTCGATCTCGCCTGGGAGATCTGTTCCAAGCCGATCCCGGACGGGAAGCCGGATGCCGAGATTCCGCGCAGGGACCGCGCCGTCGGTGACATAGACCTCTTCATGGCGACCGCCGGGTGGGACCTCTGGCGGAGCTACGAGAACGACGTCCCCAGAACATCGGAGGCCCTGGCCTCCTGGTGGCAGGCGCAGAGCGAAGGGCGAGCCGTTCTGATCCTCGATGCTCTCTCGTTGCGCGAGGTCCCCTGGATTCTCCGGGGCGCGGAGAAACGCGGCTACAAAGTCGACAAGGCATGCGCGACGGGCGCAGAACTCCCGGCGGACACGACATCCTTCGCCAAGGCGCTCGGTTTCGGACAGCGGTCGGCGCTCGGCAACAACGGCGCGGGTGGCTCGCACAAGCTCACCGGCGCGCGCACCGAGTCCGTT
Organism: Planctomycetota bacterium; assembly: GCA_050251015.1. Classification (GTDB taxonomy): domain Bacteria; phylum Planctomycetota; class JBFWNO01; order JBFWNO01; family JBFWNO01; genus JBFWNO01. Next base: position 38,781 of record JBFWNO010000006.1, on the reverse strand, counting down.
GACATCGCGTGGAAAGACAGCGCCGATCTGGTCGGTTCCGAGCCGCGCTGGGTGTTCTGGCATCACTGGCCGGATCACCGCCTGCACGATCATGACGACCCCGGCAAGGGCCTCTCCACGCTGACCCGCGAGGTGGAGGAGAACCTCGGTGGCGACGATTTCTGGAAACTCGTGGATCGGCTGCTCACCGGCCGTCGGCTGGTCATCACGGCCGATCATGGCTACGCCGCGAGCGGCCTGTTTCCCGATTCCAACAAGGAGCAGACCGATCATCTCAAGGCCGTTTTCAGGAGCGGGCGCATGGTGCCTTCGGGCGACGGGCCCGGCGAGTGGGTGCCGCCCATCGACATCTCGATGGAAACCCGTCACGGGAAGTACCTGTTCGTGCTCGGGCGGCGCAAATGGAAGTCCGCAGGGGGATACCCCACGCTGACGCACGGGGGCCTTTCGGTGCTCGAGGTGGCCGTCCCATGGATCGAGATCACGAGAGGCACACAGTCATGAAGTTTAGCGGAAAGCCAATCGCCTTCTTTGACAGCGCAATCGGCCGTCTGGCGGTCTTCTCCATTTCTTTGGGTCACAACCTAAAGCTACTGGAGACCCTTGGTGGGGACTTGGCCTCGTGCGATCCTGTGCATTTCCTGAAGAAACTGTTGCTCTACATCTGCTACCCCGCGGATGCCTTGGGCGAAGGGCAAACGAAGCCCGATGAAATTGCGCTGTCTGCCGACGATGTCGAGAAACTCCCCGACGAACAAATCGACAAGATCGCCGGACTCTATGTGGAGCACGAGCCTTACCTTTATCGGAAGCGAGCATCGGAAACGAAGACCGCCGAGGACGGCAAACAGGTGCTATCGGTCGGCTATGGTGAGATCGAGCACCCCAAGGAAGACGGTGAAAACAACGCACAGTATCTGCACCGCCTGTACGTCATTCAGGAAAAGAAACAGAAGGAGGAAATGGCCCGATTCAGCAAGTCAATACTGGGAACGGCGCAATTCTCCTCTCGGGCGTTCAAGAGTATCGCAGACACGTTCTCGATGGGCAATTCGATGGCGAAGGCTGTGGAAGCCATGCGATTCCCTGGCATCAACGATTCTCTTGCACGAGCCATTGAGTCGATGAAATCCCCTCTCATGGGAGATTCAATGTCCAAATTTGCTGAATCGATGAGTAAGTTGCGCCCGAGCGAATCAATTCTTGCCAGCATCCATGCAGATGCACTGAAAGCGGCAAGACCGGTTGAGATGACACCTGTTATTCCGAAGATCGATTTCGAGGGACTGGCCGAAAGCGCCGCCAAGGCCAGATGGGAACCATTCGAATTCCTGGCTGAAAAGATTGACGACCTCACCGAAGTGTCCGCCAAGTCGGCGACCTTTATGGTCGAGATGAACAAGACGCAAACCGCGATTGCCGCTGAGATAAAGGCATCGGGCGAGCAGGCGACCAATCTGTCGCAGAGGAACCTTGGGTTGACCAAGGTCATCGTCATTTTGACGGTTATCGGGGTGATCCTGGCAGCCCTTGGGGTGACGTTCGCTTGGGTGAATCGCGGTCAGGACACTCAGGACGATCAAGCGTTGTACCAATATGCGGACGGAATCAGATCGGACCTGAAGATCGTGGCCGATGGATTGGCTTCCGGTAGTAGGGCCGCTGACGACAGGTTGGTTGCGGTTCTGGAACAGATGAGACAGGAACGGGCGGCGGACAGGCAGATCATTGAACAACTTCGCGCCCGTATCTCGGAACTGGAAAACCAACTGAAGGACTCGGATCGCAACGCGCCACCGAGCGGAGACAAGTAGATGGCAAGGCGAAATGAAAAAACGAAAGCCGAATGGCTGGCCGAGGAGGTCGCCAAGGCCGTGGGCGCGGGCAAGGCCTGGGCCAGCGATACAGTCGATTTCTCGGACCCGAACCGGTCGCCCACGTGCATCGAGGTGGATTTCCCGATCCTGCCCATCAACCAGATTGCGGCCATCGAGGGCAACGCCGGGAAGCCCATCTACCAGATGTCCAAGTGGTGGGCGCGGCGCAGGAGCAGCGTGTTCCGCTCCATGCTCATCGCCGCCGCGACCAAGGCCCCGGACGATCCGTCCGAGGCTGCCAAGCGGGTGTGGGACGCCTACTACGGCAACCATCAGAAGAAGGGATCGTTCAAGCATCTGAAGGTGGCGGACATCTTCATGGGCGGCGGCACCACGGTTGTCGAGGGCTCCCGCCTCGGCATGAAGATGTACGGAAATGATCTCAACCCCGTGGCCTGGTTCGTGGTCAAGAACGAGATGGCCCATGTGGACAGGGCCGAGGTCGAGAAACTGCTGGCGCATATCGAACGCGAGGTCAAGCCGCAGATCATGCCCTTCTACACCTGCGACTGCCCGCGCGGCCATAAGGGCAAGTGGACGGATGTCGCCACCGGCAAGGTCATGGGGAAAGACTTCGACCCTCTTTCCCTGACGCCCGAGGAACGGAGAAAGTACTCCTATGAAGGGCCGGAGATCATCTACGTCTTCTGGGCCAAGCACGGCCCCTGCTCCGTGACCGCCTGCGGCCACCGCACGCCCATCATGTCGAGCCCCGTCATGGCCGTGAAAGAGCTCACGGTCAAGTTCTGGGCGCACAAATGCGAGCATTGCGGCGAGGTCTACGATCTCGAAGAGCACGCGGCCCGCATGGCTCCCGGCGTGCCGCTTGTCGTCGCCGACTCCGAGAGCCCGCACGCGGTCTTGGACGGCTTCGGGGTCACCTGCCCGCACTGCGGCAAGCGCGAGGAGCAGGTTTCCGACATCACGCGAAAGGCGAAGAAGAAAAAGGTCAACCTGACGCTACTCGTCCATCCAAACTGGCTCAAGGGGGAAGCGGGCAAGGACGAGAAGGGCCGAGTTTTCGGCGGGAGCGCGGACGACCTCGTCGAGGACACGATCCGCTGGAACCAAGCGCGGGCCGCCAAATGTCGCCTCGTCGAGGTGCGCGGGACGCTACCGGACGAGGTCACCTGCCCGGAGACCGGCGTCACCTTCAAGACCGGAAGCGACGGCGGGACCGTCCCGACCAAGAGTAATTTCGTCTGCATGGCCGAGACCTGCGGCCGCAAGCAGGACGTCCTGGCCTCGGTCAAGGCCTCGGGCAAGAACGGTCCCGTGGCCATGTACGCCATCCAGGGATACTGCCCGAAATGCGACCGGGAGAACCGCCCCTACGGTGGCCGCTTCTTCGCGCCGGTGACCGACACGTCGGCCTACGATGCCGCCCTGCGCGAATGGGAGAATCGGAAGGACGCCGACCTCAAGGGCTACTGGCCGCGAAGCGAGGTGCCTTACGGTTTCATGACTGGCATCGCCAACGGGGACATCCGCGAGGGGCACGGGTTCACCCATTGGTGGAAGATGTTCAATCAGAGACAGCTTCTCTCGCTAGCATCGCTCCTCAGGAAAATCTCAACATCACCAACGGAGTCCTGCAACTCAGAGTTTGTTCTGGGAGCATTTCAGACATTCATTCGCAACGCCAGCATGCTCAGCTTCTGGCATCGAGCTCGCGATCACTTCGCTCCTGCTCTTTCAAACAGCAACTATCATCCAAAGGACGGGAGCATTGAGGTCGGAGCGTTTTCCAATGTTGGGTATGGTCCCTGGCCATCGGCCATTGGAAGCCTGCAAGAAGTCATGGACTGGACATCTTGGCCATGGGAACTCGTTCATAATGAACGGCTCGTCCAGATAAATGGCGCACTCGGAGAGATGGTATCAGGCAAGAGCGAGAAGGCGTCACCTGGCGACCCGTTGCTCAATTCGGCTGGTCTGGCCTGCGCCTCCTCCACGGAGTTGACCTCCGAGGCCGACGGTTCCTACGACCTCGTCGTCACCGATCCTCCCTTCGGCGGCCTCCTGCATTACTCCGAGCTGGCGGATTTCTTCTACGTCTGGCTCCGGCTGGTTCTGAAGGATAAGTATCCGGAATATTTCACGGCCGAGTACACGCCCAAGACCCTGGAGGCCGTGGCCAACAGCGCGCGCCAACCGGGCAAGGACGAGGAGACCGGCAAGAGAAGCGCCGATGTCTTCTACCAGCGCGTGCTCACCGAATGCTGGAAGGCGGCGAGGCGTATCCTCAAACCGGGCGGCCTCCTGGCCTTCACGTTTCACCACAGCGAGGACGCGCCGTGGGTGTCCGTGTTGGAATCCCTCTTCGACGCCGGATTCTACCTCGAGGCCACATACCCGATCCGGAGCGACGAGACCAAGGGCACCGGCGAGTTCGGCTCCAAGAAGATCGAATACGACATCATCCACGTCTGCCGCAAACGAACCGAGGAACCGCAGGCCATAAGCTGGGCCAAGATGCGGCGGCAGGTCCTGCAAGACGTGCGCCGCCTCAAGGATCTGCTGGAACATCACGAGGAAGAGGGCCTGCCCGAGGCGGACCTTCAGGTGATCCGTCGCGGCAAGGCGCTCGAGTACTTCTCGCGGCACTACGGCAAGGTCTACAAGGACGAGGGTGTGCCCATCACCGTGCTGGAGGCGCTGGTCGGCATCAACCAGCTTCTGGACGAGGAGGCGGGCGGGATCAAAGAACCACCCCCTCACAATGCGGAGCCCTTCACCCGCATGTTCCTGCGCCTTTTCGACGGGACCGTCGAGCTCGCGCGCGATCAGATGCAGAAATTCATGCGCGGGACCGGCTCGGCCCCGTCGGACTTCCTGGATCGTGGCTGGTGCACGGAGAAGAGCAAGGTCTTCTATCTGACTTCGCCCCTTGACCTTGCCCGCGAATGGGTGGGTAAGCATCGCCGGGGCATGACCAGCGACTACGACCAGGCGGCCTTCCTGATCGGGGCCTGCTTCGAAGGGAGCGGGATCAATATCAACGAGACGCTCAACAACGAGAACTTCAAGCCGCATCCGGCTCTCTCGGCACTCCTGACGTGGCACCGAACCCACGGCGCGACGACCGAAATCAGGAATGCCGCCTCCGTGGCCGCGCACCTGTACCGCACCTGGGTGGCGAAGCACCAGACCCCGGCGATGAAGCAGATGAACCTCTTCTTCAATGAGGAGGACGAGTGATGGTGCGCACACGATTCGACTCGGGATGGATGCGGCGGGGTTGTTCGCTCCTCTGGTCCATCGAGGCGCTGACCAAGGTCGCCAAGCCTTCAGAGGTCATTTCCATGCGGCAGTTCGTCGCCATGGCCAGGTCGTGGCCGGACGAGCTCCCTTCCGGAGGTGGAGACGCGCTGGTGGTTTCGGGCCTTGAAGGCTGTCTGGACATGCTCGACCAGGCGGATGCAGAGAAATGGGTTGAGCATGACCTGAAGGACCTCATCCTGTCCTTCCAGGGGGAATACGAAGGCCAGGCGGCGCTCATCTTCTGGCTACCATCCGGCCGGGGCCGCATCTGGATGGTCGGTGCCAGCGAGGAGTACTACTGGAAGCACAAGGCCTCGGATTCCGAGAAGGGCCTCCACCTGGGGCGGCTCCTGTGGTCGGGCGCGGAAAACGAAGTGGAGCGGATTCTGGACACCGACGACCAGGGTGCGGACTACGACGGCAAGGCGTGGGTGGGCCTGCACCACCCGAGGATCAGCTGATGACGGAAACGACATTCGAACCCGGGCAACGAATACTGCATGACGGCTTCGGCGAAGGCGTCGTCATCGGCCCGGCTGCCAACGACTATCTGCGCGTTTTCTTCCCGACCGGGGAGCGGCAGGTCCACCGGGACGCCCTGCGGACGGCGTTTTCCCGGACGGACCGGATTCTCTCCAACGTCGAGGGTTCGGCCCAGCGGCTCAGGAACGCATGGCTCCATTACGAGGCGCATTCTCTTCCCTTGATGGAGAATGCCGCAGCTCTTACGGCCGCGCGCATCGACCTGTTGCCCCACCAGGTGGTCCTGACCCACCGCATCGCCACGGCCTCGCCGCGCCGCTTTCTGGTGGCCGACGAGGTCGGCCTCGGGAAAACCATCGAGACGGCCTTGGTCCTGCGCGAGTTGGCCAGCCGGGGCGAGATGACCCGCGCGCTCATGGTCGTGCCCGCCGGTCTCGTGAACAACTGGCACCGGGAACTGAACGAGGTATTCAACCTCGACTTCGAGGTGTTCGGAAGCGAGGGCGACGTAACCGACCGCAAATCGAACGCATTTGCCAAGCACGACCGCCTGATCGCCAGCGTGGACACGTTGAAGCGGCGCGCCCGCGTGAAGCGGTTGCAGGAGGCCCCGCCCTGGGATCTGGTCGTTTTCGACGAGGCGCACCACCTTTCGGCTTATCGTTCCGGCAACCGCGTGAGAAAAACCGAAAACTACAAGCTGGCCGAGGCCCTGCGCGAACATGCGCGAGACATGCTCATCCTATCGGCGACGCCTCACCAGGGGGACCACTTCCGATTCTGGATGCTCGTCCAGCTCCTGAACCCTACGCTCTTCGGCGATCCGAACGAGATGATCAAGGAGCGCCACCGGCTGAACGCCGTCGTCTTCCGGCGGACTAAGGCCGACGCCTGCCGTTCGGATGGCTCGTCGCTCTTCATGCGCCGTCTGGTGCATACCGAATCCTTCACGATGTCGCAGCCCGAGTCGGCCTTCTATGCCAAACTGCGTGAGTATCTGCGCGACGGGTTCGCCGTGGCCAAACGGCAGGGGAACAAGGGACGCGCGCTCGGCTTCGTGATGACCATCTTTCAGAAGATCGCGGCGTCGAGCTTCGCGGCCGTGCGCAGCACCCTGCGTCGCCGCCTGCTCATGCTGACGATCCACGAAGCGATACTCAGGGACGAGGCCCTGGATGTAGACGGGCACGCGGGGCTTATGGAGGAGGCTCGCGGGCTGATCCGCCAGGAGGCCAATCTGCCGGACAACATGGTCGGGCGCAGCGAGGTTGACCGTCTTCTGGCTGACTACAAGGTCCGGCTTCTCAAAAAGCTCAACGAGGAAGATCTGTTGCTGGCGGCCTCATCCGCCACTTCGGAAATCTACGGCGCACAAGGTGAGGAAATGGCGACGATGGCCGTGGACCTGGCGCTGCCTGAAGAGCGGCTTCGCATCTCCGAACTTCTCTCGTGCTTCCCGAAGGTGCGGGAAACCAAAATCGAGAAATTGCTACGCGCACTCGGCGCGCTCTGGAACCAAAACGCCGACGAGAAGGTGGTCATCTTCGCAACCTACCTCGCGACGGTGGATCTGCTTGCCCGCGAGATCGAGGCCGCCTATCCGGGCCAGGGCGTCGTCGTCCTGCGCGGCGGGGACCATGGGGCAAAACTGGCGGCCGAGCGAAGGTTCCGGCGCAAGGACGGCCCGAAGGTCCTGGTCTGCACCGCCGCCGGGCGGGAAGGCATTAACCTGCAGTTCGCCCGGGTGCTTTTCAACTTCGACCTGCCCTGGAACCCGATGGACATCGAGCAGCGCATCGGACGGATTCACCGCTACGGCCAGCGTGACACTGCCCAGGTCTACAACCTTGTTCTCTCGGACACCATCGAGGGAACCATCTTCCTGCTTCTGAACGACAAGCTGCTGGAGATCGCCAACACTCTCGGCAAAGTGGACGAGCACGGGAACGTCACCGAGGACATGCGAGCGCAGATCCTCGGCCAGCTTTCCGAGCGGCTCAGTTACGACCAGCTCTACCGCGACGCCCTGTCCGATCCGGAGCTGAAGAGGACCAGGCAGGAACTCGAATCGGCGATGGCCAATGCAAACGAGGCGCGCAAGGTCGTCTTCGAACTCTTCCAGGACCTGGATCGGTTCAGCCTTGACGATTACAAGCCCTTCGCGGACCTGGACGAAAGCCAGACGCGGCTCGTGACGTTCGTTGAGCACGCGCTCGCCTCTCGTGGTGGCCAACTCCGCCGTCAGGATACCGATCACATGTTGCTCGTGTCCTCCAACGGCACTCCCGACATCCGTTGCACCCTGAACCGCGATCTTGCCCGTGAAGAAGACAAGCTCGATCTCCTGGGTATAGACCATCCGGTCGTCACGAAGTTCATCAATGAATGGAAAACGGTGCCGCCGGAGACCATTGGCGCGTCCGTCGCGGGCAACAATGGTGGCGCTTCCATCCTGACGATTTGGCTGGTTCATTCTCACCCGACCGATACCGAACAGAAGACCTACCTGATCCCCCTCGCGGTCGATGCGCAGGGTCAGCGCAACCCCGGCCTGGAGAGGAAGATCGAGGACGTTTTCCGGGCGGAACCACGGCCACCGGCATTCAACCCCGAAACGCGCCGCCGCCTGCTCGAAGAAACCATTAACCCCATGCTGCACCGCGAGCTTCAGCACCGGGGCATCGCCGCCCAGCACGGCGGCCACGCGGTCGAACTCATTGCTTGGGTGGAGGTGGGCGGATAATGAAAGAAGATGAGGCCATCAATGGCTAGAGCAGATCTCCTTACTGAACTCGTTCGACTTGGGATGACCGGCGACAAGGCCCGGTTCCGAAAGGTCGTCGAGGCGATTATTGCCGAGGAAAGGGCTAAGAAGCACACGGTCCTCGCCAAGCAGCTCGAAGATTTGCTCCGCATGGTCCCTGCTGATAGGCCTGCGGCCAACGGTGGCACTGCCCTAGAACCAAGGGTGACCAATCTTGTCCAAGAGGTCACGCCGGAGCGTAGCTTCGATGACCTTGTCCTGCCTAATGAAATCCTCGAAATATCCCGTGAGGTTGTCCAGGAGCACCATCGCGTTGAACTCTTGAGATCGTACAACCTGGAACCACGTAACCGTCTTCTCCTCATCGGGCCTCCCGGCAATGGGAAGACCTCCCTTGCAGAAGCCCTTGCCCATGCACTCATGGTCCCTCTTCTCATCGTGCGTTACGAGGGTGTGGTTGGAGCATACCTGGGCGAGACCGCAGTTCGATTGCGGCGTCTCCTAGAGCATGCAAGCACGAGGAAGTGTGTTCTCTTTTTTGACGAGTTCGAGACCCTCGGTAAAGAGCGTGGCGATAGACACGAAACGGGCGAGATCAAGCGCGTCGTCAGTTCGCTTTTGATGCAGATCGATTCGCTTCCAACCCATGTTGTCGTCATCGGGGCGACGAACCACGCTGAGCTTCTCGACCGGGCGGTCTGGCGTCGTTTCCAGGTCCGAATGAACCTGCCAGCGCCTACGCGCGCCCGTCTTGCCGAGTGGTTCGCCAAGTTCGAGAAGAGAATAAAGGTCCCTCTCGGCTACACGCCCGAAACCATGGCGAAGAAGCTCTTCGGGGTGAACTTCGCCGAGGCCGAGGAATTCGGAGCCAGCGTCTTTCGGCAGTACGTACTCGAGCAACCCAGCTCTAACCCGAATATGAAGAGCATTGTTGATCGCACCCTCAGGAGTTGGGCCGCGAGGACGGTCAAGACAAAGCAGCAGAACGGAGGCGATGAATAATGCCGGATCGCCCGTTATTGTTGTTCCCCACCCCTGAGGTGGCGGAACGCGCAAAACTGCCTCCGTCGCCCGGTCGCATTCATCGCCCTTCTCATCGAAGGCAAGGCCAGCGCCTATCCCCCATCTTTTCACGCCTCCAGACAGAATTTGAAGCGCGGCGCATAGAGTTACAACAAACGGCGGCTGGAGCCGACCCGGAGCAGGTTCTGGTCATTGAAACGGTCGGAAACGTCGAGAACTTCGCCAACGCCGTCAAGAAAGTCGAAGGCTTCGAATGGATGGGAGAAATCGAGGCGGACGAGATTGCACCAGATGCTGACTTCTACGACGAGAGCAATCGGGATCGCGAGCTTAGCGGAAGGCTATATCTTGTCATGACCAACCGACGGGCCCTCAATGAAATCCTTTCGCTGTGGAGAAGATACCAAGGCAACAGGAACCTGGAGTTTGAGCGCGGCCTCACAAGGTTTCGCGACGTGTTTCTGCACCTCAAGGATATCCGTCGATGGGGCGTCCGTGATCGGATTGAAGAAACAGGATTGCTCGATACGTGGCGGGAAGACCTCGAGCATGACCCCAATCGGGCAATTCGTTTTGAGGTTGAGTTGTGGTTCCGAAGCTTGGAGCAGGGCCGCCGATCGGCGCAAGCCCAGATCACAGAGCTTATCGGGCAACTCAATGGCCGAGTTCTTACCGACTCAACCATAGAGGATATCTCCTACCACGCACTGCTCGCAGAAGTACCAGGCAACGCCGCACAACAAGTGATCGACCATCCGGAAGTAGACCTCATCAAATGCGACAGCGTTATGTTTTTCCGTCCCGTTGGGCAGATGGCGACAGGGAAAAAACCCGTGGAGGGTGAGGTTTCCGACCATCCCGTAGGCAGGATGACCAGGCCATCAGGGCAACCTATCGTTGCCATTCTGGACGGCCTCCCTCTAGAAAACCATGTTCTCCTCGCGGAACGTCTGAGTGTTGACGACCCGGATAATCACGCCTCGGAATATGCGGCCGCTGAACGGGCACATGGAACGTCAATGGCCTCGCTTGTTGTTCATGGCGATCTTAGCGATGGAGAAGCACCTCTCCCTCGGCCGGTCTATGTTCGCCCAATTATGCGGCCGATCCCATGGATTGATTCTCCTCGACCTGAGCAGATTCCGGACGACGTTCTTGTGGTGGACTACATCCATCGAGCAGTTCGCCGCATATTCGAGGGTGAAGGTCGAACGAGAGCGGTGGCTCCCAGCGTTCGTATCATTAACTTCTCCATTGGCGATCCGTGCAGGCAGTTCACTCATGCCATGAGCCCGTTGGCGCGATTGCTGGATTGGCTGAGTGTCACATACAACGTTTTATTCGTCATCAGCGCGGGGAATCATCCGGAGACCATCGAGACGGGAGTGCGGAAGGCTGACTATCGCGCGCTGTCGGACAACGAAAAGGAGGCCGTAATCGTCAGGACGCTCTATGGGGACGCAAGAAACCGCAAGATCCTGGCTCCAGCGGAAAGCATCAACGGGGTCACTGTGGGCGCACTCCACCGCGACAGCGCCACGGTGTCGCACATCGACCACGCAATCAATCTGCTCGTGAATGGCCTGCCAAGTCCGATCTCGTCATTCGGCAGTGGTTACAGGCGAGCGATCAAGCCCGACATCGTTTTCGACGGGGGACGGATCCTTTATACGGAGGTGTTGGGATCGACCCCAAATGCGCATTTCGATCCCCGACATCTCCGCATAGCCCCAGGCAATAAAGTTGCAACGCCCGGTACAGCGGCCGGTGATCTCTCTAAGGTGGCGTATTGCTGCGGCACGAGCAACGCGGCGGCTCTCACCAGTAGGGTCGCCGCGCAATGTCACGATGCTCTACTCGACGTTTTCGAAGAGCAGGCACCGGATGTCGAAACCAGGACATTTCTGGCCCCTCTGTTGAAGGCGATGGTCGTTCACGGAAGTTCATGGGGAACCTTGGGAGCCCGGCTTCAGGAGATTCTCCAGACGGAAGGGAATGGGCATCACATCAGGAACTGGATTGCCCGTTGGCTGGGATATGGAATTCCTGACCGTTCGCGAGTGATGGCCTGCACCGAGCAACGGGCCACAGTCCTGGGGTTCGGTCAACTTGGTGACGGAGAGGCCCACCTTTTCAAGTTGCCATTGCCGCCCTCTCTCGGCGCACGGCGTGACTCGCGTCGGCTTACGGCGACGCTCGCTTGGCTCTCACCGGTGGCGTGTCGCACGCAGCGGTATCGCATTGGAAGCCTGTGGTTCGAGGTCGAAGGGAGTGCCTTGGCATCAGCACGTCAGAACGCAGATTGGCGTGCGGTACGAAGGGGAACGGTCCAGCACGAAGTCTTCGAGGGAGAGGACGCCGTGCCGATCACAGATGGAGATGCCATTACGATCAAGGTCAACTGTCGAAAGGACGCAGGGAAGATTCAATCACCCATTCCTTACGGCCTTGTTGTGTCCCTTGAGGTGGCTGAAGGCATTGACATCGCGATCTACGATGAAATTCGGACACGGATCGTCTCTGCGATTGAGATCAGGACACGGGGCGGCCGCTGAGAGAGGTTTGCATGAGCGCGAAATCACGGGAAGGTACAGGTATGGTCTCTCACCGCCTCCGCTCCCTCGAAATCATCGGGGGCTTCCTCGACGGCCAGAGGTTCGACTTGGCCGACGGCCTGAACTGCATCATCGGGGCGCGCGGCACGGGCAAGACCACGGTCGTGGAGTTCGTCCGCTACGCCATGGACGCCATGCCGGGCGACAAGGACGCGCGCAAAAGGATCGAGGGCCTTGTCGAGCGGAACCTCCAGGGCGGCCGGGTGCGGCTCGGCATCGAGACCAAGGACGGCCTCGCCTACGTGATCAGCCGGGCGGTCGGCGACGAACCGATTGTCCTGGCCGAGGACGGCAGCCCCACGGAACTGACGCTCCGCTCCGGGGGCCTCTTCCGCGTGGACGTGTACAGCCAGAACGAAGTGGAAAGCATCGCCGACCAGGCCGAGTCGCAGCTCGACCTCATCGACAACTTCGAGTCCGCGCGCATCGCGGCCATCGAGCAGCAGATCCGCTCCACGAAGACCGACCTCGCGGCGAACGCCAACAACATCCTCCCCCTGCAAGGCAAGATGGACGGGCTCAAGGAAGAACTGAACCAGTTGCCGGGCATCGAGGAGAAGCTCAAGGCGTATGGCTCGGAGGGCGGCCAGGATTCGGATGCCATCAACCAAGCGCACGCGCTCAAGTCCCTGCGCGACCGGGAAACCCGCGCCGTGGAGACGGCCAAGGAACTCCTGGAGGAACTGCTCCGCGACCTGGATAACCTCAAGGGCCGGATCGCCGTGCGAGCCGAGTCCCTTGCGGCCAAGGAGCTGCTGGAAGGACCGAACGCCCCGACGCTCAGACAGATTTTCGACGGCCTGCGCGCCTGCGGCCAGGACGTGGACAAGCACATCCAGAGTGCGCAGGACCGGATCAAGACCGAACAGGGGCAGATCGCCGCGCGCGTGGCGAAGCTGAACACCGCCCACAAGGAGCAGGAACTCAAGTTCCGCGCCCTGATCGAGAAGCACAAGGAAGCCCAGGGCAAAGCCACGGAACGCTCGCGCCTGGAAAAAGTGCGGAACGACCTTCTGGCCAAGAAGCGGGAGCACGACGATCTCGCCCAGCGGGTGAACGTCTTGCGCGGGCAGCGCACGGCCCTGATCCAGAAGCTCTCCGAACACCGGGACGAACGCTTCCGGGTGCGCAAGCAGATCGTGGACCGGATCAACTCCAACGTGAAGCCGGAAATCCGGGTGTCCATCGAGCAGTACGGGAATCCGGCGGAGTATCGGAAACTTCTGGAGGAGGCCATCAAGCCCGCCAGCGTGAAGCGCGGCGTCGTGGCCCAGAAGGTCGTCAACGCCTTCTGGCCCGCCGACCTCACCGAGGTCATCAAAGACCGGAACCACCAACCCCTGATCGACAAGGCGGAACTGAACCCCGACCAAGCGCAAAAGGTCATGGAGGTGCTGACCGGGGCCAACGTGCTCTTCGACCTGGAGACGGTCGAGCTGATCGACCTGCCGAAGATCGAGCTGAGCGACCGGGGCAACTACAAGGAAACGAACGTGCTCTCCACCGGGCAGAAGTGCAACACCATCCTGCCGATCCTGCTCTTGGACAGCGACAATCCCCTTTTGATCGACCAGCCCGAGGACAACCTGGACAATAGCTTCGTGTTCAACACGGTGGTCAAGAACGTCCGCCAAGTGAAGCAGCGGCGGCAGTTGATCTTCGTGACCCACAACCCCAACATTCCCGTGCTCGGCGAGGCCGAAAAGGTGTTCGTCCTCGATTCCAACGGCACCACGGCCTACAAGAAGGACGAAGGCACGGTGGACCATTGCAAGGACGACATCGTGACGCTGCTGGAAGGCGGTGAGGACGCTTTCAAGCAGCGGAAGGCAAGGTACTCGTATTGATGACCGACGGCCCGACCCAGAAAAGATTCGCCGAGACGCTGGCGCGGCTCCAGAAGGACCCGGAGGTCATCGCGTGGCCGGAGCGCCGCGCCCTGGCGAAGGCGGTGTGCGAGTCCCTGGCCTCGGCCGGGCCGAGCGAGACCGCGCTCGGGCTGATGTTCCAGCTCGCCGACGATACCAAGTGGGAAGTCCGCAAGGATGTGGCCGATTGCCTGCTCCTCGTTCCCGATGACGATTTCAATCGCCTGACCGCCAAACTATCGGGCGATTCCAACTCGTTCGTCCGCAAGGCGGCGGAGCGGGCCCTGGATCGCAGGCGGCGCGGCGAACGGACGGCCGAACGCCGCAGGCGCGGGCTGGACCAGGTATCCGACCTCCAGTCGGCCATCGAGAAGAAATACGGCCCGGAGGCCGCCGAGAAGGCGGGTCAGATGGCCGAGCGGCTCTACGACGTCATGGTCGGCGCGACCGCCCACGACATGAAGAACATCCTGACGCCCCTCAAGTCGAGCACCGAGTCCCTGCTGGCCCTCCTCGCGGAGGACCGGGTCGACCCGAAGACGTTTCGCAAGGAGCTGACCCGCGTGGCGGACCGGCTGGCCATCATGGAGCGCCTCATGGAGGACATGAGGACTTACTCGCAGACCACGCCACCTGAGCGCCGCCGCGAGCGGCTCCTGGACATGGTCCGCGTCGCACATACCATGGCGCAGGACATCTTTCGAACGAGCGGGCGGGATACGAGCAGCGTCGCGGTCGAGATCGACGTCCCGGAGAGGCTCACCGTCGAGGTCTCCCGCCACCAGATCGTCGTGGCGGTCGCCAACGTGCTCAAGAACGCCTACGAGTCCTTCGCCACGGGCCCGGACATCTTCCAGGCCGGGCGGGTGACGGTCTCGGCGAAGGCGATCAACGAGGACCGGGTGGAGATCCTGATCCGGGATGAAGGCATGGGGCTGAACAGGGAGGAGCTCGAGGAAGTCCGCCGCTTCGTGCCCGGCGGCACGTCCAAGAAGGTCCACGGGACCGGGTTCGGCCTGCCCATCGCCCGGCGCAAGGTCATCGACCACGGCGGCACGCTCCACATCGAGAGCGAGCTGGATCGGGGAACCACGGTGACGATCACCCTACCGGTGGAAGCCGAGGTGCGGGGTGAATCATGAGCTACCACGCGCTGGTCATCGACGACGATCCCCACATCATCGAGGACTTGAAGGACCGCCTCGAGTCGATGGGCCATACCTGCGATACCGCCGGATGCCAAACTACGGCCCGCGAACGTCTCGAGGCGGGAACGTACTCCTACGTGCTTCTCGACCTCCAGATTCCGGTCCGCTACGGCCGAAAGCCCATGGTCCAGAACGGCCAGAACCTGCTTGAGGAAATTCGGCGCAAGCGGGGCCTCGAGGAACTGCCCGTGATCGTGATGACCGCCCAGGGCCTTGATGGCCACGAACTGGCGGTAGAGGTCATGCGGGACGGCGGGGCAAGTGACTTCGTCGGTAAGGATAAGGAATCCAATTCCTTTCCATCGAAGGGCGACACGCTGGAGAAGCGGATCAAGAACGTCCTGATCCGGTCGGGCCGCGCCAGGCCGGGAGCCTCGAAACGCTCCGTGGTAGCCGCCCGCGCGGCCGAGCCGCAGCCCTTCGAGGAGGGCGAGATGGTTTTCTACCCGACCCGCGTCGAACTGGAAGGCATCAAGATTTGCGGCGATCCCGACAGCAGGCGCAGGAAGATCCTGAACGAGCTGCGCCACCGGGATACCAGGGACCGCTTCGTCGCCTACGGCGGGGATGACCTTGCCGAGAAGATCGGTTGCCGGGATCGGGGCCAGAACGGTGTGGCCGAGGCTGTCCGGGACTTCAGAAAGCTCGTCACGGAGGTCATGAGGGAACAGGCCAACCTCACCGTCGGGCAGCGTGATGTGATCGAAAGCAAGGGGCGCGGGTATCGACTGAGCGACAAGATCACCGTGAGCGACGGGGATGACCCCGGAAATGGCCCCCAAAGGGATCGGGGTCATGGCCCTGATGACCCCCAAAATGACCCCGTAAACGACCCCGATGGTGCCCCCCTGAACGAGCGCCAGGAATGGTTCCTGGAGCAGCTCCGGGTGGGCAAGCATCTCCGGATCGGCGACCTGATGAAGCGGTTCCCTCGTTCGAAGACCACAGCGAAACGGGATCTGGCCGACCTGCGCCACCGGGGCCTCATCGAGTTTGAGGGGAGCCCCCGGACGGGCTCCTGGCGGCTCAAGAGGAATTGAACATGGCGAATATTTACGAGGAAAAGACCGAAGGGCTACATGAATTCCTGAATCGCGCCCAGACCGATGGCGCGACGGTCTTGATTCCTGATCTTCAGCGGCCCTATGTTTGGACACCGAACCAGGTCACGCTTCTCGTAGACTCGCTCATTCGCGGTTGGCCGTTCGGAACCCTGCTGGCGTGGAAAGTCGGCCAAGGCGACCTTCAGAACATCCCGCACCGTCAGTTTTGGCGCGTGGTGGATCGCACCAGCAACGGCGACGGTAGCGTAGTCGCCCGCAAGGACCCGCCAGCGTCCTACCACATGGTTCTGGACGGCCAACAGCGGGTTCAAAGCCTCCTGCTCGCCCTTGGCGGCGACGCGTGGGGCTTCCGACTTGAGGACCGGGACTGGGCATTGGAGGTTCAGGACCGCCGACTTCGCGGGCGACAGGGCAAGTACCGTCACTGGTCAAAGGCCAGCCTTTGCTTTGATCTCAACCAGTTTCTGGCCGACTACACCGATGGCGGCAACCTCCTGGCGGTCGACTTCCGCAACGTGCTCCAATGGACAATCACCGATCCATCGGAGGGTCAGTCGAAGTGGGCAAAGCCCGTTACCTACGAAGAACCGTTGTTGCGTGCCTTCGATGACAAGAACAAGGGCCGGTTCATCCGGCTCAGTCGCCTGTGGGACGCGGCAAAGCCCAATCCGAATATCAAAGAGGCGCAGTTCCGCGAAATCGTGAAGGAGGTGGTCACGAATGAGGGGGTTCCTGCCGAGAAGATCGACAAGCTACTGGTCCCGATGGGAGAGTTGATGACGACACTGCGCGATCTGAAGTTGAGCAAGGTGACGTATCTCGAATTGCTCGCCTTCGACAAGCACATCTGGACCGAGGATTCCTACAACGATGCCATCGTCAACATCTTCACGCGGCTGAACACGGCCGGGCGCACGCTAACGCGCGAGGAGATCACGCTGGCATGGCTCAAGGTCGGGTGGGACTCGACAGTAACCGGTGGCAAGACTGCGGGAGAGTGCTTCCAGGAGTTGCTGGAAGAAATCGACCGTTGGCTGAAGATGGAGATGGATGGTCTGGTAGGCGCGGTGTCCTTCATCTGGTCGGTTCCCTGCAACAAGGGCCAGATCCTTGCCAACCGCGATCTCCTTCGCGGTGCCACGATCCGCCCGATGGCATCTGAGCTGGCCAAGCGGTGGAGCGACATCCGCCGAGTGATCACCACAGGCTTGGAGGTCGTGCGGAACCGTGGCCTGGAGTTCGGTTCGGCCGCGCAGTACTCATCCTTGAATGCGCTGGCCGTTGTCTGGGCGTGGCTTTACATCGCAATCCAGTGGGAAGGCCAGCATTCTCTGTCCGTCATCCAGCGCGATGACTTTGAGAAGAAGCTCCACGCCACGCTGGCGTCTGTCCTGGATCGTTGGCTTATTTGCTCGCAGTGGGCGGGCCGATGGTCTGGCTCGGCACCGACTATCTTCGCCGGATACGCGAGGGCACTGCACGAGGTCTTTCTTGCCTGCGCGAAGCTCGACTCGCTCGACGACGTCCACAGGGTCTTGGCCGAGAGGTTCCAAGCGTTTGTGAGGGAGCTCGAGACGGATGCATCGAACTACGTCGGCACCCTGACGGCCGGTAGCCGCGAACGCGTCTCCATCTACCGGACGGCTCTGTGGACGTGGCATCGCCTGGATGTCAAGCGGTGGGAGATGTCTGGTATTCCGTTGCGGGTTGGCAAGAGCAAGCCCAGCCTGGACGTGGATCATGCGGTCGCGTATGCGCTATGGGATAGCAAGTTGGCGGCGGGGCTTCCGACTGGCTTTGACGACCGCGCCGACGCCCAGCCGTTGGTGAACATGCTGGGTAATTGCTCCCTGTTGGAGAAGTCCTTCAACATCTCCAAGAGCGACAAGACGCTCCAGTCCTTCATGGAACAGGTCCACGACGTGAAAGCGAGCAAGGTCGTCTTGACCGACTGGGCGGCGGCCCTCGGGATTGATGGATGCATGCTTGATCCGTCCACGGCGACGCCTGACAGCATCGTCCAAGCGATCCAAGCACGGGACAAGGCCATCCGGGAAGACTTGGTCAGCTTCGTAAAGGGAACGAAAATGCGGAGAGATATGTGATCGGGATCATGACCCCGATGACCCTCAAAATGACGCCGTAAATGACCCCGATGATGACCCCGTAACCGAGCGGCGGAAGATGCGTTACGCCGTCCGGGCCAGATGCCCCACGGCTAGGAGATGGGGCTCCGGGGGTTTCAGGAACGGGGAGATAATCGGTACGATGATCGGGGAGTCCGGTTCGAAGTTCGGACGGATGCCCCGACCATTTATCAAAATTCGAACCGCGAGAAATCCGGTGGCATAAGTGCAGAGGAGCCAACGAGTTGCGGAGACGCAAAAGCGATCTACGTTCGAAGTTTCAGGAAGAGGCGACTGGATTTGAACGGAGCTTGGAAATCAGTGCCGTTTCACGCCACGCCATAATGCACCCGTGATCCCCCATCAATCCTACGCCCAGATCTTCCGCCGCTTCCTGCACTTCGGGTGCCTGGCCTGGGGCGGACCCATCGCCCAGATCGCCATGATCAAGAAGGAATTGGTGGACGAGGAGAAGTGGATCGATGTCGAACGCTTCAACCGGGCCCTCGCCGTGTATCAGGTGTTGCCTGGCCCCGAGGCCCATGAACTTTGTGTGTACTTCGGGATGCTCGCGAGGGGGAGAATGGGAGCCATTCTCGCAGGGCTGGGATTCATGCTACCGGGGTTCCTTTTGATGTTCACCATCTCCTGGATCTACCTTCGGTTCGGAATATCCTCCCCACACGCCACCGCGGCCTTTACCGCTGTGCAAGCCGCAGTGGTGGCGATCATCTTTCGGGCCGTCCACCGCATCGGGAACCATGCCTTGGGCCATAAATGGCTATGGGCGGTGGCCCTGTTGGCCTTTGGTTGGCAATTATTCTCAACTCAGGCAATGGTTCGCATGGAATTGGATGCCGGACCCCTTAGAACACCAGCCCAGCGCGAACTTTTCATTTCTGGACTCAAGGCTGGGCTCTTGACGTTTGGTGGCGCCTACACGGCTATTCCATTTATCCAGCACGATGCAGTTGAAGTCGGGGCATGGATGACGAACCGGCAGTTTTTGGATGGGTTGGCTCTTTCGGGCATGTTACCGGCGCCGCTCATCATTTTTTCCACTTTTGTGGGTTATTTGGGCGGAGGACCACTGGGTGCTCTTCTGGTGACAATGGGGATTTTTCTCCCGGCTTTCGGATTCACCCTGATTGGGCATGATTTTTTTGAGCGTATTGCGCTGAATCCCAGGCTACGGTGCGTTCTGGATGGGATCACGGCAGGCCTTGTCGGCATGATTGCCGCGACAGCAATCCAATTGGCAATGGTTGGGGTGACCTCGTGGAGCACTCTTGCAGTCTTCATGTGCGCCTTGGCGGCACTCTATCGATGGAACGCAAAATGGGTGGTCGCGGCAGTGCTTGCCTCGGCTGCCACCTTCGGTCTTATCTTTGATCCTCCTTCAGACATCACTCCAACTTCTGTTCCAACTCACCGAGCTGGTCAATGATTGCCCGGAAACCCGGGTCTTGGCCAAAAGCTCCGGTACTATGGTCATCCAAATGCCCGTAGATAATGTTTTGCGTGCGCCAATGTATGAACCTGCAAATGAGCCCGGATGAGCCTACGTGAGCCCGATGAGCCTCATGAGCCCAGGCTCATAGCCGCTAGGCCGAGGCCCGAGCAAAACGGTCAATGTCCAGGAGGTACGGCTCTGGAGGCCGCAGGAAAGGCGAGACGAGAGGGACTATAATCGGGGAGTCCGGTTCGAGGTTCGGACAGTCGCCCCGACCAATTTCAAAACTGGAAATAGATGAAGGTTGCGGGGGCCGTGAATTGGCCCCAAATCACACAGACCATCAAGAGACCGTATTCCAGAGTCCAGCGCGATGGCGCTGGGAGATGCGCGATGGCCATGGGGTGGTCGCGGCGGCCCTGGAAGTATTCGGCGGCCAACATCAGGGCCACCCACAGAATGAGGGTGGCCAAGGCCGGGTCCATGGTGACCTGCGGGTTGACCAGGAAGTGGCCCATGCTTGAGAAAATAGCCCATCCATGAGCCATGTCATGGGCGCGGAAGAACACCATGCTCACACTGAAAAGACCCGTGGTGATCAGGGCGCCCGCCAGGGCCCGGAAGCTTCCCGACATCCGGAGTCTGCGTTTTGAAAAGGCGCAAATCAATCCGTTGAACAATCCCCAAACCACAAAGGTCCAGTTGGCGCCGTGCCAGAGTCCGCTGCATAAAAAGGTGGCCAGGAGGTTCAGGCGGGCGCGCGTCGGGCCTCGCTTGTTCCCCCCAAGGGGGATGTACACGAACTCGCGAAACCATCCCGTGAGTGTCACATGCCATCGCCTCCAGAACTCGACAAGATTGGGAGAGAAGAAAGGGCGCTCGAAATTCCGGGTCAGTTCGATTCCAAACATTCTCGAGATCCCCCTGGCAATGTCCGAGTAGCCGGAAAAATCCCCGTAGAGCTGGAAGCTGAATGCCAAGCTGGCCATGATGAGGTGGCCGCCACCGGCCGCCGGGTTTTCAAAGGCGCTGCCGACATAGGGAGCGAGATTGTCGGCCACCACGATCTTCTTGAAGTAACCCCAGAGCATCAGCCGGGCCCCATCGGAGAATTGTTCAACGGTGGGCTGGCGACGTGCTTGCAATTGGGGCAGAAGATCGCGGGCCTTCTCGATGGGGCCGGCAACCAGCTGGGGGAAGTAGCTCACAAACAGGAGGAAGTCGGTGAATCTCCTGCAGGCAGGCATGGCGCGCTTGTAGACATCCAGACTGTAGCTCAGGGTCTGGAAGGTGTAGAACGAGATACCCATCGGCAGGATGAGGTCCAGGGTTTCCAGGTTGCAGGTCATCCCAAGCGAATGCGCGAGGTTCCGCGCCGAACCGATGAAGAAATCGTAGTATTTGAAAAGGGCCAGAATACCCAGGTTTCCACCCAGGCTGAGTGCAAGGTAGAGCCTCCGCATGCGGGGATTCAGCGTTCCCTCAAGTGCCAGCCCCACGGAAAAATCAAGGATCGATGACGCCCACAGGAGGGAGAGGAATCGCCAGTCCCACCAGCCATAGAAATACTGACTGGCCGCTACAAGCAGGAGGTTCTGCCATTCCCACTTTCTGTTGAGCGCAAGGTAGAGAAGGTAGACAATGGGGAGAAAGATGAGAAACACCAGAGAGTTGAAGCTCATGAGGCCAATATACCCAAGGTCGCCGCGATGCCCCTAGGTGTGGAGGCCACCCTCGCCTTGACAGCGTTGGCGCTGGGGATTTCCAGCCTGTGCACACGCCATCGCTGGGTCCCGCTTTCTGCCTGCGGGCTGGTGTTGGCTTTGTTGCTTCGGCGGGAGTGGATGGCCCTGAGCCTGATGCCCATGGCTCTCCTGGTGGGCCTGGGACTTTGGAGGGGCGGAATTCCGGGTGGAGCCAGGGGGCGCCTGGCGGCCCTTGTCCTTTTGAGGCTCTTTGTCTTCTTTCAACTGGCCGAGGGTTACATGGCCCTGTGCCAGAGGGGGATCCTGGCCTCGCGTTTTTATTGGAATGAACGTTGGATCGGTGGTGTGCCTCTCACGGTGGAGGGGGCCGGTTCCTTGGGTCGCATCCCTCCGGCAGGTTTCAAATGCACCCATATCAGCCGTCTCAATGATTACGACACGGATTGGAGTGCCACATACACAACGGATGCCCGGGGAAGAAGGACGGTGAAGGGCCAGAAATCCGGAGCGAAGGGCCTTGTTCTTGTGGGGGACTCCTTCACCTTCGGCTACGGTGTCGATGACGATCGCACGGTGGCCTCCCAGCTCCAGGGGCTCCTTGAGCGCCCCGTGATCAATCTCGGTTGCAACGGCCACGGCCCCTCAAGAAACCTCTTGGCCCTCGAACGTGAGGATGGGTGGCCCTGGCTGGAACCAGCCGATGAGGTGGGGGATGTGGTCTATATGAGCCTGCCGCACCACCTTTATGACAATGATGAATCAAAGGCCTGGAGGATCTTTGCGGTTCCCGGTGAGACGGTGTTCGTCGGCGGACCCGGAGAAATGCAAAGGCGGATTCGCGGGGTTGATGAAACAAAGAGCATGGGATCGATGGAAGTGTTTTTGCACCGGCATGTGCGCCTGATGAAGTTGACCAAGCTCTACCAAAGGCCCGAGCGCGTGGATGATGCCTGGATTTCCCTGTGCGTGGACTATTGCCTTCGTATGAGGGAAGTGGCTTCGGCAAGACTGGGAGCCAGGTTCCATGTGGCCCTCTTGAGGTCCCATCACATGGGGGGGTTGGAGACGGAGGCCCGGGAGTTCAAGAGGCGCCTCAGGATGGCGGGGATTGATGTGCTGGATTACCAGGACTTGCCGGGTGACGGACTGAGGGAAAACGATTTCGACATCACCAGCCGGCACTTTACGGGAAGCTATTCGGGAAGGATTGCAAGGGCCCTGATGGGTGATCTGGCCCCCCATGTGCAGACCGCGGGCATAAAATAAGGTGATGCGCCAGAGATCCGGCTTCATCCTTATTATTGTTGTGGCTCTTCTGGGCGTGCTCGGATTCCTTGCCATTTCGCTGTTAGAGGAATCCCAGCTGGCCCGCAAGTTATCGATGAATCACTTGCATGAAAGCCAGACATACCTGGCGGCCAGGTCGGGGGTTGAGAAGGGCAAGCAATGGATCCTGAGACCCTATCTACTCGTGGGGGATCGCCCTCAGGCCGAGCCCTTGGCCCAACCCACCCTTCCCGTTGTCCTTCCGGTGGACGGCACGCTGTCGGCCTCGGTGCGCATCAGTGACACCAGCGGGAAAATCTGCGTCAACGACGGTCTGATGGCCGGTCAGGCGGAGCTAGGATCCGCCTACGATCCCAGGGCTCTTGACCCGTGGCCCCCGACCAATCCTGGACAGCAGGATGTGTCGGCCTGGATCAATCTGAGGCTTCGAAGCCTGCTCAATGCCTATGGGGATGTGCAGAGATTCCAGGCCTGGCAAACGGCGGCGACCCCAGCAACCGGTGGGTGGCCTGAATGCAGGGGACCAGGAACCGAACCCACCTATAACAATTCCACCAACATCTTCGATCACTCAGCCACGGACACGGATAATCGCTTCAACTCCATCCCACCAAGAACCATGGACGGATTGGCCACCACGGCAAGCGGGAGCTCGGGTCTCGGGGACAGGATCATCGGATCCCGGCCGGACCGGGGCTATGCCGATGAGGAGGAGCTGAGAGAAATCGTCAACGGCTGGTGGTTGGCCAATCTCCCGGTGGATTACTCGGAATCCGGAGACTTCTTTGAGAGGGTGAGCTACGACTTCACGGTCGAAGCCTGGCATGACACTGCCTTTTGGAGGATGAAGCGTGAATTCGGGGCCAATCACCCGATCTACACCACTCAGGCGGATTATCAAAGTGATATGACCAGCCCCCTCACCGGTGCCCTGATGGACATCGAGGCCACTCCGCCCGATTTCACTGATTTGTGGAAGCCGCACCCCGTAACCCCTCTCCATCTCAATACCGCCAGCGATGCTGTGAGGGCCGCTGTCTTTCATGCTCCCGTCAATGTGAGCGTGGTGGCCGAGGGTGTGCTCACGGACACTGTGGCTTGGAGTGCCCCCTATACTTTCGGAGCATTGAGCGCCATCCAAAGCAAGCGACCCACGCTTGGAGTAGCGGCGCCCTTGGCTCGCAGTGCAAACATGAAGGAAAACGGCATGCTGTTGAACACAGGGTTTGCTCTGACCAAGTTCCAGCGCAATCGCCTGATGAGTGTTCGGGATGCCATGATCTGCGCCCAAGCGTATAGGGAGATTGCCATGATCGAAGGATGGCCCGACAGTTTCGAAAGATTCGCCTGGCATCTTCGGCGTTTTCTCGTCAATGGGGGTTATCAGGTCAGGACGCTGGAAAGGGCCAATGTCCTGACGCCATCACCGGTGATGCCTCCCCACAACAGCGCCTATGGATATGTCCCCTCGGAGCTTTTCCCCTCAGCCGTTTCCGCCATTGCCGCGGGAGATCCCGGAGGGGCCATCACCCAATGGGCTTTGGTGGAATTCCTGCCCCACATCCTGTCCTGCCAACGGCGCCTTCCGTCATGGATGGGCGCCCCCCTTGCCCTTGTCTCTCCATGGAGACAGCATGTGACCAGTCACGAGTTCACCCGAAGCATTGAGGATTTTGTTTTTCGATCCCCCCTCCCCAAGGTGATGTTCCAGCCTTCAGGAGCGTATCTGCTGACATCCGTGGCCCACATTCATCGCGGATCCATCTCATCCCGCCGCAGGATCAGGGCGGTTGTGCAGGCCATGGAAACAACCGTCCTGCGCGACCAGGCTTCCTTTGCTTCCGTGACTGACGTGACCCAGACTTCCACGGACATCCTGATCGGTCCCGAGCCAGGCAACTTGAAGTCACCTTTTCTTGGCACTGTGGGGCTCAAGGACCGTGGCGAACTTATCCCTTTCGGTACCCGGCTGCATAGCGGGGGACTTCCTGTAGGGACACGGTATGACTTCACAGGGGAGATTCGCCGGCACGCCTCGTCATCAGCCAATTTCATTGCGGAACGCAGTGCAATTGATGTGGACAACGGGATCACCTACGGCGTGGCTCCGGGATTCGGCCAGCAAGAGCTCCAAAATTCCCCCATGGAAAACCACATAGTCTCGATTTTTCCCCGGGCGGGTTTCGATGCCGGCGACATCTCGCCTTTTGGAGGTTTGTATTTCTCATCCTTCAACCATGGCCCGCATCGACCCGCTCCGTTTGGCGATTCGTTCTACTTCAGGCCCAATAAGTTTGCCATTGCGAGTGACGGGATCACCGGCACCCTTGGAAATAGCGGCCTGATTTCCATGTGGGTGCGCATGCCGACGGGTCACAAACCCTCCGGAACCCTGATGCACATGACTCTCTGGGAGAAGATGACAGCCACGTTGGGGCCCGCCTACCCCGGCCCCACGGAGGAAAGGCTGAGGCCCAATTATTTCCATCTCTATCTGAGCGGAAAGAGGCCTTGCTTTGCTGCCAGCACCGGGCATTTCGGCAATGGACCCAATGGCCCCCCGGCGATCCTGTACTCTGGCTACCAATTTCAAGATTGGGATATAACTATGCCCCCCATTCTGAATCCTCTCCCCCTTCCTGCCGATGCAACCGATTACGCCTCGAATCCGGTTTTCAGAAAGGCCATGCTTCCCTGGAGCCAGGGAACAGCCGCTAATTACTGGTGGCAGGAATTCACGACCAACGGGGCGGCTGGGGCTACCGAGGCCCTTGCCACAGAGTCCCAAATCAGCCCCGCCGGCTATTATTTCTACCGCCCCGGCAGTTGGGTTCGATTGGTGGCTCGCTGGGATTTCAGCAAGATCTCACAGAACAACGCCAAATTGGAGTTGGTCACCCATGCCCATCCCCCTGGAACGGTCTTCACCAATTCGTCATCCAGCAACAATGGACTCATGAATCCCAAGATGGTGATGAGTTTCGGTGAAAGGCATTACCAGGTCAGGCCCGCCAGCTCATCAACGTTCACATCGGCTGTGGGGACCCTGCTTCCCGTCAACCGATTGAATTCCTGCATTGATAACATCGTGGTGCAGTTTGGCGGATTTCCGAACAACCAATTCGAGACCGTACCCAACAACACGGCCACCGAGACCCAGGTGTACAACGCTGTCCAGGCTATTGCCGGATTCGACAACCGCCGGTACAACATCAGGCCGACGGGACACCCCTTGGGGCTTTCAGAACCCGCCTGGGTGATTCAACCCAAGCTTCCGTCCGGTGCAAGGATTCTGCAGTTTGGCGCCAGGATCTATGATGTGCCGTTCAATCCCGAATTCGATGCTGCTGCCAGCACAACCTTTGGAACGTGGCCGGTGCTTGCGCCGCGCGTTGACCTGGATATTGTGGATGGCGGAAACGTCGTGATGAATCCCATTCGATCCTCTCTTCCCATTGTGGATCAGGGCATCGCGATTCACTCGAGGGCCTGGTCTTCCTACCCCTTGGTGAGATCAGAGGGCACGCGCTTCCGGCTGACCTACCGCAGTGTGGACGCCATGGACAGGCCCCTGACGGCGGATGTCCTCAGCGATATTCCCTGGATCCAGGAGGTCAACTGGAACTGGATCCCTGCGGGGGGGATGAGGGTTCTTTCCTGGAAACAGGATTGAAGCCGGCCACAAGCTGATTCACCACCGAGGGATCGGCCAGGGTGCTGGTGTCTCCCAGGTTGGAGATGTCTCCTTCGGAGATTTTGCGCAGGATCCTCCGCATGATCTTTCCCGAACGGGTCTTCGGCAATCCGGGTGCAAATTGGATGACATCGGGGCGGGCAAAGGACCCGATGTCGCGGGTGACCTGGGACCGCAGATCGGCTTCCAGTTCCGGTGAAGGGGGGATCCCCGACTTGAGGGTGACAAAGGCGTGGATGCCCTGACCCTTGATTTCGTGGGGGCAGCCCACCACGGCGGATTCCGCCACGGCGGGGTGGCCCACTAAGGCGCTTTCAACCTCGGCCGTTCCGAGGCGGTGCCCCGAGATGTTGAGGACATCATCGATACGCCCGGTGATCCAGTAGTCGCCATCCTCGTCGCGGCGCGCCCCATCGCCCGTGAAGTAGCGCCCGGGAAAGGCGCTGAAATAGGTTTGTTCGAAACGGGCGTGGTCGCCCCAAACCGTGCGGGCCTGGCCAGGCCAGGAATCGCTGATGCAGAGGTTTCCCTGGCAAGCTCCCTCCAGAATCCTCCCCTTGTCGTCAACAATAACGGGAAGGATGCCCGGCAAGGGTCGTGTGGCAGAGCCGGGCTTGAGGGTCGTCTTCCCTGGAATGGGGGAGATAAGGATCCCGCCGGTCTCGGTTTGCCACCAGGTGTCGACGATGGGACAGCGTCCTTCACCGACCACACGGTGGTACCAAAGCCAGGCCTCGGGATTGATGGGCTCTCCCACGCTACCGAGCAGTCTCAGGGATTTGCGGGACGTCGCCTTCACCGGCGCTTCCCCTTCGCGCATCAGGGCGCGGATCGCCGTGGGGGCGGTGTAGAACACGCTGACCTTGTGACGATCGACGGTCTCCCAAAATCGCGAGGGAGAGGGATGGTGGGGGACACCCTCGAACATCAGGGTGGTGGCCCCATTGCTCAACGGACCATAGACCACATAGCTGTGCCCCGTCACCCAGCCCACATCAGCGGTGCACCAGAAAACATCCTCTTCGCGGTGGTCAAAGACGATCTGGTGTGTGTGAGAGGCGTAGGCCAGGTAGCCTCCCGTGGTGTGCAAGACACCCTTCGGCTTTCCCGTCGAACCACTGGTGTAAAGGATAAAAAGGGGGTCCTCGCTGTCCATCACAGCACAGGGTGCTTCGGCCGTGGAGCGTGACACTTCCTCCTCGTACAACAGATCGCGTCCGGTTTTCATGGTGATCCTGCCTCCCGTCCTCCGCACCACCAGGACCTTTGAGACTCCAGGGCACTTCTCCAGGGCGGCATCGACCTGGGCCTTCAGGGGAATGATTTTTCCCCCACGCAACCCTTCATCCGCCGTGATCACCAGACGGCTGTCGCCATCGAGGATGCGTCCCGCCAGGGACTCTGCCGAGAAGCCGCCAAAGACCACACTGTGGATGGCCCCGATCCGGGCACAGGCCAGCATGGCAAAAGCCGCTTCCGGAATCATCGGTAAATAGATCGTCACCCTGTCGCCCTTGCGCACCCCGAGGCGAAGAAGGGTGTCAGCCAGTCTGCAAACCTGGTCGTGCAGTTCCCTGTAGCTGACCTTGCGGATATCGCGGGGATCATCGCCTTCCCAAAGGATGGCAGTCTTGGAACCCCTGGTGGCCAAGTGCCTGTCGACACAATTGTGGCAGACGTTGAGTTGCCCTCCTTCGAACCAACGGATCGAGACAGGGCTTTCAAACCGGGTGTTCTTCAAAGTTTTCCAGGGCTTGATCCAGTCAAGCCTTTCCGCCATGGGGCTCCAAGGTTCCCCGGCAGGGTTCATCGGGAGGCCTGGCGCAGAATCACCCTGGAAATCAATCGAGAAGCGGCCATGGGGTTCCGTGCCTGAATCAGGCCGGTGCACAGGGCGACTCCCCGGGCCCCTGCCTTGGCAACCGACAGGACATTGTCATTCGAGATGCCCCCGATGCACACATGGGGCAGATTCCCGCTGGCTGCGATCATCCTGCGGGTTTTCGGAAGACCCAGGAACCGAAGGTGGGGCTTGGTGACAGTGGGGAACACGGGCCCTATCCCGATATAGTCGGCTCCTTGCCCACGGGCCAACGAAGCCTGTCTTTCACTGTGCGTGCTGAGCCCGATGAAGAGGCGGTTTCCGAACAGTCGCCGGATGTCGCGGGGTGGGATGTCACCCTGACCCACATGCACACCATCAAAACCGGCAGCAGCAGCGATATCGGGCCTGTCGTTGAGGATCAGGGAAACGAGTCGTTTTTTTCCCGAGGCCTGCTCGACAAGGTGATGAAGCTTCCGGGCCAGGGCCAACAGACGCCGGTCGGGCAGGGCCTTTTCCCGCAGCTGAATGGCCTGCACACCGCCTCGGACCAAGTCGGAAACCAGTTTCTCAAGAGGGTGCGCCGACAACGAGGTGGTGATGAGGGCATACAAGGGCCATTGGCGTGCCCGGGGTGCCCAGATGTTTTCCTGCAAGGCGTAGGCCTGGTAGCGCAAGGCCTCGGCACGGGAGGCCAGTGACGGCTCATGGACTTTCAACTGCTCCTCAAGGCTTCGGCAGGTTTCCTGAACGCGCGAAAATGAGGCGTCAAGAAGATCGTCGGATCCACGCCTCGCGCTCGAGGAAGGTGCCGGGATGTGGCGGCCGGTGTCGGTCTCAACGCTTCGCATGCGCGGCCGCCTGCGAAACAGGGCCCTTTCAAGGTCCAAGGCTTCGTGACGCAAACATTTCAGGTTGCGGAGCAGGTTTTCGGGAGTGCCGACACCAAACCTCAGCTCGTCCTCAATCACGCGCAGGCCCTCCCTGAGACGGTTGGCCAACGCGTCGAAAATCCGGGAAGCGGGGTTCACGGCCGGCGTGATCCCCTCGCGGCCTTCCACGCCAGACCGGAGAGAATGAAAAATCCGGCGCAGACCGCCAGAGTCACAAGGATGTTGCGTTGCAGGAAGTTGCCCGCCTTGAAGAACCAGTTGAAGCGATGCTCCTTGAGAGAAGGGGTCATGCTCAACGGAGTCGTGGACATTTCGGAGGGGGCCAAGCCGTTCGGCGGCTCCTTCGGGGGCCTTTGGAAAAGATGGGCATTGCGGCGGACGAAGATGTCCGGTGCCGAGCCCTTTTCCATGAGCATTTTCTTGACCTCCATCGTGCGCTCGTGCAGGAGGTTTTGCTCGTTGATCCCCAATCCGCGCCACACCTTCAGCCACTCCTCAAAAAGTGATTCGGAAACGGAACGGTCGGCCAGCCACTGCAGGTATTTGGGGGAAGCCATGAACTCGATGTAACGCGTGAGGAAGGCCCGTCGTTCAGGCAGGGACATCAGGGCAGGATTGGGGGAGATGGTGTTTTCACTCAGCCAAGTGATGAAATCCAGGAGGTCCTCGCGCAAGAAGCCCTCCTTGCGGTGCCGGTTGGTGAAGGTTTCATCCGATTGGTGCGGACTGTTCATCAGCACCGATCCGTCATGGAAGAGCTCTTCGAAAGAGGGGGTGGGTCCGGAGTCGCCCCTTTCTTCGGACCGCAGGGGAAGGACCCCTAGCAGGGTGAAAAGAAGAGCCAAAATGGCGCGTTTTTTGCAGATTTGCATGGGGTGTCAAGAACCATTCTAAGGACTCAGCGTATAAACTCCAGACAATGATCCCCTCACTCACAGATGCCCAGATCATGGAAAGGGTCCGCAGTGGCGACACCGAGGCCTTTGGCCATATTGTCATGCGCCACCAGAAGGCCCTGATCAACTATTTTCACCGCCTGAGCTGGAATGTGGCCCTCAGCGAAGATCTGGCCCAGGACACCTTTGTGCGCATCTATGCCGCCCGGGATCGATATGAGGCCCGTAGCCAATTTTCAACCTACATGTTCAGGGTGGCCAGGAATCTGTGGATCGATCATGTCCGGCAGCGAATCCGTCGGGGCCCTGAAGCGTCCCTCGATGCCCCCCTTGGTGAAGAGGGGACCCTGGGCGACATCATGGAGGCTGTCGACCATGGGGATGAAAGACAACAGGAGCTTGCCGAAAGGATGAAGACGGTGATGGAAGCGGTGGCCCGCCTGAACCAGGAGCAGAGGGAACTCTTCACTCTTTCCCATGTGAAGGAGCTCAAATACCGCGAGATTGCCCTCATTCTCGGGATCCCCGAAGGTACGGTGAAAACCCGCATGCACACCCTGATGAAGCGGCTCAGAGACCTTCTGGAAGTGGTGCCGTGACACACCCCACCTTTGAAATCACCGCCTATCTCAGGGGAGAGCTCAAGGGCGAGGCCCGCAGGATCGTTAGCGATCATTTGATCGACTGCCGCGAATGTCGCGCTGAGTTTTTGACACTCAAAAAAACAAGGGAGATCCTTGGCCATCTTCCTGAATTGGAGGTTCCCGCGGGTTTTGCGGACGGTGTCATGGAGGCTTGCCAGGAGCTGGCCCTGGAGGAGACCCGGGCTGACTTGGCCCTCGAACATCCGCCCCGACACCTGGTTTCATGGGTCGCCGGAGCGGTTCTGCTGGCCTTTGCTTTGTCTGTGGGGATCGTGCTCTTCAACCAAGGCCAGGAGGCCACGCGCATGGCCCAAATGGAGAAACCCCTGAACATTGACCCGCCGGCGCCGAAACATCGTTCCGAAGAAAACAACTATCTTCCCCTGGAGACCACCGGCCCCGAGGAATCCCAGGAAGAGGCCGAGCCCAACGGTTCCGGGGAATTCTTTGTCGAGATTGAAGAGGCTGAAATCCTTTCTTTTGATGAGGTGGAACCTGAAGCGCCTCCTGCGCCACCCCCCCAGGAATGGGAGCCCTGGGTGCTCCCACCACGTCTGGTGCCCGTCATCCCCCCATGGCCCGAACCCGTCCCTTCAGATTCGCGGGTTTCCGAGGATGTCGGCCTGTATGGCAAAGCCAAGCCGGCACCTCTGGAAAAGGACAACTTCTGGATTCTTCCCCTAGTCGGCCAGGATGGGAGTTTGCCCGAGTCGTTCCAATCGCCATCGGGAGCCTTTGCGGCCGTGAATGTTCCTCGCATCCTCGAGCGTCGGTTGGCGGAATTCCCCACGTCACCCTGTGGTCGCGCCGTCGGTGCAACGTTGGGCAAGCTTCTTGAGCAGGAGATGAGGGGAGGGTTGGGCGACAATCTCTATCACCACGCCCTCCTGACCTACAACCTGAGCCAGTTTCAGGCGCCATCCCTTCGTCGCCAACTCGACATCTGCATTCGCTACCTGGTTAAACGCCAGAACAAGGATGGGGGATTTGGCTTTGTCGAAGGGGCTCCCTCCAATGCCGTGGTCAGCGGCTGGGCGGCCTTGGCCCTCATGGGTGCCAGGGATCGTGGGGTGGAGGGAACCGCCAATCCCCTTGTCAGAGTCCGGAATTTTTTCAATCGTCTGACCGACTCTCGGAGCGGCCTCTGCGGGCTTTACGCCAGGGGTGACGGACGGTTGCCAGCGCTGTGTTCAGCCTTTTCGCATCTGGTCGTGATGGATCACCGGACCAAGGTGTCCGGAGAAGCGGACGACAAGAGGATCTGGGACATGGCCTTGGCGGATATTCGGATCCAGGAAAAACAGGTCACCCGCGTTGTCGATCTTGATGCCATGCTGGCGTATAGGATCCTCGCTGAAAAAATGGGGCGGGTGGAGCTCTGGAGGGAAACCACCGCCAATCTGCTGATCGCCATGAGCCAGCATCTTCCCCAGGGCCGTTTTGAGGCTTGGAGCCCATTGGCCAGGGGGATTTGGGTGGAGCTATTGCGTTAAGCCCATAGGGTTTTGTGGGGTATAATTCCTTGCATGACAAGGGTTTACAAGGCTTGTGGCTTCACGATTTTGGAATTGATGGTTGTGATCTCCATTATCGGCGTGCTCTTGGCGATGTTTTTTGCCATCCGACCCGACCCCTCCATTTATGTGACACAAAGCCGGATGCAAAGAATCCAGATCGCCGTGGAAACTTATCATGAGAATTTTTACGCCTATCCCCAATCCTTTTGGAACGGATACCTCGATAGTTCGAATTCCCCACAGGGTCCTTTTTCCCTCCCAGAGATGCTCTTGCTCAAGGATATGAGGCGCAGGGATGGGAAATACCTCGACCCCTTCTTTGACGAGGAAGACGATACGGAAATCGAGATTGTCATTGGGCGCAAGGCCTATTTCCTGGATGGCTGGAATCAGCGTATGGTTTATTGGTCCGGTGCACAAATGATCAGTACGATGCTCACGGATGCGAATTCCCCCCAATTGATCCCCACCTGGCTTCAGCTCAGCGGCAAGATCGATGCCTCCACCACGATCGCGAGCGTGGCAGGTCGTTATCGCGCCGAGGATTATTATTTCCTCGGAAGTGCCGGTAAGGACGGCCTCTTTGGTTGGACTGTTTGCAGCAGCGGCACGAATGTACCGACAGATTATTCCGGACTCGCTTACAACATCGGTCTTCCCTTCACCAACGCCCTGGGTGCCGAATTCGAATATGACGACATGTGGAACTACAACCTGGGTCAAAAGTGAAACGCCGCGGCTTCTCACTGCTTGAGTTGCTGGTGGTTATCGGATTGATTGTGGCCCTTAGCGCCATTGCCGTGCCCAGCGTGGTGGATCTTTTCCAGGGCCGGGCCCTGGTGCAGGCCTACAACATCATTGATGGGGCCTTCCAGGAAGCCCGCAGCAAGGCCATTTCCACGCGCGAAGAAACGGCGGTGATTTTCAGTTACAGGTCCGACAACAACAGCCCTTCAGTCAAATTATGGATAGTTGGAGGGGGGCTGGTTGATGCAGATCCCTCGGGCCCCCTCAAGGGCATGAAGATAGACGAGAGGGATCTGTCTGCTGCTGCCTATGACGATGTGATCTTGGGAACGCAGATCTTGCCACCCACGGTGTCCTTGAGCGGACTGGCCAATTCAACCCAAGGGTCCCAAAGCGCATTAATGGGCACGGATGGCTATTACACCCGATGGTATGTGGTTTTCAGGCCGGATGGTACGGCCCTGATGATCAAGCCTGATGGGGATGTTGGAATGGACCATACGGATGCGGGGTACCTCAACGTCAACGATTATTTGCCCATCCCTGAATATCAGGGTGTTGCACCGGCAGCGGCGGCTGATACGGATATCACTTCTTACAAGGTCCTACCCGATGAATTTGAGTCGGACCCCTCGGTTTATTATGATTTGAGGCTTTCCGACAGTCAGGAGGACATCTATATGCACCTCCAGCCCTCAACGGGTAAACTGGTCAAGCGTTCCAGCGGCGAAAAATGACAAAGGGCAATGCATGAAGGATGGCACCATGAACATCAAGAGCAGGTCACGTCAGTCACAAGGTTTTACCCTTATTGAAATCCTCCTGGCCCTCGGGGTCTTTCTTGTGGGAGTGGTCTTCACCTTGGCAGTGTTCCCCAAGGCTGTCACCCAGACCGCTGACAGCGATGACGACAACATTGCCGCAGCCTTTGCGGAAAGTCTTTTTGAAACCCTCTCCAAGGGACTCAAGGCTTATGCTCCCTCGGCCTCTCGCGGGCCCAAGGGCGACACAAACGCCATGCCTCCCTTCTACAACAGCGCATCATTCACGGCCGAGGATTTTGTCTGGTTCAGCAGTCCACTTAGCGATGGCACCCAGCAGGATTGCTTCTTGCTTCCCTCTGGCGATTGGTCCAATCCCACCGAAGTATCCAAGCACATCACCTGGTTCCCCATCCCTCTTGATCCCACGACAATGACAGAGGCCTTGTATGTCTCGTGGTTCAGCGACAATGTCGCCAACCTCGGGTTCGGCAAGGTGGTGGCGGGCAATGGCGACACGGGTGGTTTGGTGAGACAAATGGGCCGTGAAGCCCTGGGTTCATCTGAAGCCGTGAAGCTCCTGGAGAGCACCGACGAGGACCTCCCCGAGAAGCTCCGCGATTTCTACTATTGCTTCAGCGTGAAAAATGAAGGTACGGTGCCGAACCTCTACCATTTCACTCTCTATGTCTATCACGGAGGGGTTATGCCCAATGGCAATGACACACGCACCACCTCTCACCGGCTCTTGAACAACACGGATCCTGTGGCGAAGGAGAACAACTTCATCCACAAGTTCGACTTCCTTATCGGCAGGACCTGAGCTTGAGGGCGCCCGGCCGTTCGGGCTTCACGCTCATCGAGCTCATGGTGGCCATGATGCTCATGAGCATGGTCACGGCCACCTGCATTTGGGTGTTCCGCAAGAGCCTGGATATCTATCAAACCGCTACGGGTAATGCTGAGGTCAACCAGAGCCTCCGGGTGGCCTTTGAGAAGATCAATCAGGATCTGAGCGCCTGCCTGCCCCTGAGTTCCGGGGAACAGCGGTTTTTGATGATCAGCCGCTTTGCCGATGATGATGAATGGGGAAAGTCATTCCCCCGCGACTATCTGAGTTTTGCCACCACCACCCGTGTAAGGGGCGACACCACCACCGCCCTGGTCAGCTACGACATCACCGAAACGCTTTCAGGTCTTCCCATCCTGTGGCGCTACAGCCAGAAGACCAGCGAGCTGGGGCCCGAGTCCACCATCGTGAGGGAAGTGCTCTGCGAGTACTGCACCGAATTCCGCATCGAGTATCTCTGGCATGACCCCCGCACCAAGGGAGCGACCATTCCATCAGCCAATTACTACGAAAAACAAGCGGAAGACCCCGGCCTCTTTTTGACACTCTGGCCCTATATCAATGAAGATCCCACCGGCCTTGATGCCAACGCAAAGTTTAAGACGGGAGGGCTGAATGGCATCAGCATTGTGGAGCATTCGTCGAGCAACAAACACGCTGGGGCCGCGACGGATGTCCAGGATGAATTTTATGTTTCCTACCTATTCCCCAAGCCTGGTGGAACAGCTGGGATCAGCATCCCTTTCCGAGGCGGAGCTTATGAAGTCGCCGTCAACAAAACGGGCATGCTATTGAGGAGGGGTGCCACATCAGCTTGGGTGGAGGCCGATGCAAGCATTGTTCCTCCCACGAACGACAATTACAACCGTATCATCCTGATCCGCTCCAATCCCCTGATTAATGACCACCAAGCCTCCGGCACGACAGCTCTTCTGGCCACGGATCCCCCTCTCGATATCACGGCCAATTTTGGAGCGGGTGTGATGGGTGCTAACATTCCCCTGGGGTTTAACAACACCACCAGCGGTTACAACGCAGCGATATCCAATCCCGTTCTTTGGCCCACCTATGTGCCCCAGCAGATCAGAGTCACGATGAAAGCCCATAACAAGGGCCGAAGTGTGATGCTCACCCGCACCAAGACCTTCTGGATCCCCTCCTCGGGGTCCTAGATGCGCAAGCAATACTGGCAGCTGGCACTCTCGCGGCTGGGCGAGGGCCGCCTCACATGGCTCATGGAGCAGGGCTGGAAAAGCATGGCTGTGAGGGTGGGGGCCCACCTGGGCCGCCCCCTTTCAGGGCCCATCCTGGGTTCCATCCTGGTGACCTACCGTTGTGACAACCTTTGCCTGATGTGCGACTACCCCCAGCAGGCTGTGGCCAGGAAAAAGGGTGGTGACGTGGAGCTGACGCCCGTGGAATTGAGGACGGTCGTGGAAGATTTCCACAAGATCGGATCCTCCTCGGTGAGTTTCACGGGTGGCGAACCCATGCTCAGACCCGATGTGCTGGATCTTCTCCGGCGGGGGCGGGAGCTCGGCATGCTCACCAACATCAACTCCAACGCCAATCTCCTCCACAAGGAGGAACTCTGCCGTGAACTTTTGGAGACAAAGCTCGATCTCATCAACTTCAGCATTGATGGTGCTGAGGCTTCCACCCACGACCATCTTCGGGGCGTGAAGGGTGGCCATGCCAAGCTGGTCGAGGCCGTGGGGCACATCCGTGAACTCAAGGCCCGGCATGGATACAAGACGCTCCTGAACCTTGTCACAGTGATCTCACCGCGCAACCTTCCCGAGATTCCCCGGCTTCTCGAGCTGGCCAGGTCGTGGGGGGTCAACCGCATCGGCTTCATGCCTCTGCACGCCTTTGATTTCCAGAAAGACGACCTCAATGCCTCCCCGGAGCAGTGGCTGGCGGAGCTTGACTCCGTGGTGAGGCTCCTCCAGGAAAGTCGCGACATCGTGGATTCGTCGGTGGAGTACCTGGCTCTCTTCCGTGACGCCTTCCTGGGCCGGCCCCTGCCCTTTTCCTGCAAGGCCTCCTATTCCAGCCTGATGGTGAACACCTACGGCGAGATCTTCCCCTGCTTCCCCTGGATTGAGCGCCGGAAGAGCGTGGGAAATGTGCGGCAAACCCCTCTCAGGGAGTTCTGGGCTTCCTCAACCTACAACGAAAAGCGCCGTGAGGTGGACGCCTGCAGCGATTGCCACTGGAACTGCCACACTGAACTGAATTTGGCGCTGAAGTAAGCGGGCTCCGGCAAGGGCTCCGCGCCGATTTTCCTCCGGATACGATTTCGATGGATCGAAGCAGGCGCTGCTCTATTGAAAAGCGGTGCGGAGCCCTTGCTGGAGCCCCAATTACGCATGACATCTGATAGTTTGGAGGCATGTGGGCCAAGGATCTTGAGGAGGCCCGCCAGCTTCAGATGAAGTGGCGGGGTGCCGTGGTGGCGGAGGGCGAACCCATGGGGGTGCGCCATGTCTGCGGCGTGGACATCAGCCACGACCGCAACTCCACAAGGGGTTTTGCCGCCGCCGTGGTGATGCGTGCCCACAACCTCGAGGTGGTGGAAACGGTGTTTCATGAGGGAGAACTTTGGTTTCCCTACATCCCGGGCTACCTTTCCTTCAGGGAAGGCCCCCTCATCATGGAACTCCTTTCGACATTGAAGACGGGTCCCGATCTCTTTGTCTTCGATGGCCAGGGCCTCGCGCACCCCTACCGGTTCGGCCTGGCCTGCCACATGGGCGTCCTCCTTGGCAAACCCTCGCTGGGTGTGGCCAAGAAAATCTTTGTCGGCACGCACACCAAACTAGGATCGAGGGCCGGCAACAGGGCCAACTTGGTGGATGCCGGCGAGGTGGTGGGGCAGGCCCTCAGGACCAGGGCCGGGGCCTCGCCTGTCTACGTGTCCCCGGGTCATCTGATCAGCGTGCCGGCGGCCACGGAGTGGGCCTTCAGGCTGTCGCGGGGCCTGAGAATTCCCGAGCCGACACGGCTGGCGCATGTGATGGTCAATGAAAAGAGACGAGGGACAGCTTGAATCCCCGTATCACGACTTTCCAGCTGGAACACCACACGGTCTGTTCCAAAATCAGGATCCTGGATCCGTTGCAGGCCCTGGAGGGCCTGGGGCGTTGCCAGCTCAGCCAGGGGATCTGGCCCGAGGGCGAGGGCATGATGAGCGTAAAGTTCAGGCCCGATGAGATGGACGTAGCCGTTTTCCAGAGACATTTCTGCATCGAACAGCAGAACGAGGTGTTCCGCCAGCTCCTGACCCGCGGCATTCCCATGGTCTTTGACATCGACGACGATTTTCTCAACGTCCCCGACGACCACATCCACGCCCATCAGCTCTTGAAGATCCGTCCGAATGTGATGAAGCTCCTGTCCATTTCCGACTGTGTGACAGTGACGACCGAGGAGCTTCAGGCACTGTATGCTCCCCATTGCCAACGGGTGGAAATCATCCGCAACACGCTCAATCCCGCCCTGTGGACGAACCCCCGCCGCTGGACCCAAGGTGGCCCCTTGGTTGTGGGCTACGCCGGCTCCGCCACACATGAGGGGGACCTGAAAATGGTGGAGCAGGTCCTGATGGATTTCCTTGATGCCCACAAAGGAGCTGTGGAGCTCCATCTTTGGGGCTGTGCCACGGACCGTCTGCAGGCCCATCCCCATGTCAGGTTCAGGGAATCGTACAAAGGGGATTATCACGACTATGCCCGGGCGGTCCAAACAGAGCCCATGGACATCGCCCTGGCTCCCCTCGAATCCCTGCCTTTCAACCGTGCGAAAAGCGCACTCAAGTGGAAGGAATATGCGGTGGGTAGCATTCCTTCCATCGTTTCCCGCATCCCGGCCTACGAGCGCGTGGTGGAGGAGGGAGTCACAGGTTTCATCTGCGACACGCCAACCCAGTGGCGCGAGACCCTCGAAAGGCTTGTGGCGGATCCCGCCCTCCGCCGGAAGGTGGGTGAGGAAGCCCGCCGACGGATGACGGCTGAATACAGCCTCGAGAAGGCCGTGCAGCGCTGGGAAGAGGTGCTGGGCAGTGTGGTCAGGCGGGAGCCGAAACCCAAGAAACCCGGGCCCTACTCCAGCATCATCATTCCCGTCTTCAACCGATGCGAGCTCACCGAAAAATGCTTGGAGGCTGTTTTCCGGAACCCACAGGAGCATTTCGAGGTCCTGGTTGTCGATAATGCCT
>JBFWNO010000005.1:0-52411 GCA_050251015.1 Planctomycetota bacterium | reverse complement strand
TGGCAGGTCCTCGATGATGAAGAGGTCTTCGCCTATTTTGAGCTCCTACGCAGGATTTCAGGATCCAGGGGGGCCATTCGCACTCTGGAAGTCAGCGTTTCTGACCTCAATCGCTTGGCAAAAATGGCTGAAAAGAACTACCAGTTTCCTGAACTGGTGGCGAGAGCGGGTCGGGACGTTCGCCTGGACAAGCTTCCGGCCTCCCAAGTGGTGGCGGACTTTGCCGGCAGCGACGTCGTCTTGCAGACCCTGCACCAAAATCGGTCTGATGAGGTGAAGGCGGCCCTCCAATTCGTGGCCGCCTGTCATGAGGAAAAGAAGGTGCCCATCCTTCGTCTTGTTGATGTCCCCCGTGCGTCTTTGGCCCAATACCTTTTTCCGCTGGTTGAAAAGTGTCTGAAGGCCGCTCAGGAAGCTGATATCCCCGTCAGGCTCAGGTTGGCGGATGTGTTGGGCCTGTGGCATCCCCATCCCCAAGTCGCCCTTCCTCGTGGATTGCCCCGCCTTCTCCATCATTTGATTCATGACCTTAGCTACCCGGGCGAATGGATCATTGTGGAGCCATCCAACGACTCTGGGATGGCGGCCTCCCTGGCCCAATCGGCTTGGTTGTATGGGGTGGATGCTGTTGCGGCCACACTCGGGGGTCGAGGGCCCCGCGCCGGCCTGGGAGCCATGGAGGGTCTGCTTGCCGACATGCAGGGCTTGAGGGCCGACGCGCCCAAGGTTCGCTTGGCACTCCTGAGAGACCTGGAGAATCTTGTCACCGCATCGGGGAAAGTTCCTCGTCTGCCCCGTTCGACGCCCCATTTGGGTGAACAAGCCCATGCCCCCAGGCCGAGCCAGCTCGGCGAGCCGTTGACGAGTCCCTTTGACGCCACCCTGGTTTGGGGAGTGAGGCAGGGAAGGGTTCTGGGTTGCCGCAGCACACGCCAGGATGTGGCCACATGGCTCAAATCCAAGCTGGGTGCCGGCACCGTGGTGGGCCCGGAACATCCCGGCATTGTGCGCATGGGGGAATGGCTGGCTTCCACGGGCCAAGAGCAGGTCGATGAGGTGGAGCTCTTGCGCCAGGCCCGCCGCTTTCTCCCCGGTTTTTTTGTCATGAGTTCATCGTGACCTTTGCGGGTGACGACTGGGAATGGGTGGAACGTCCGCGTCGGGGTCCGGAGCCCGAGAGAATGGCCGGCGCCTTGCGCATTCATCCTGTGACAGCTGAGGTGATGGCCACGCGCGACCTGGGCTCGCCCGAAGCGGCGGAAAGTTACTGGCAACCGCGCCTGAGATCCCTGGTCGATCCCCGGCAAATGGCCGACATGGAAAAGGCCGCGGGCCGCATTGTGAGGGCCATCGAGGCGGGAGAGCCCATTGTGGTGTGGGGCGATTACGATGTGGATGGCTCCACCAGCGTATCCCTGCTCCTGAGGTTTTTCCGGCTTCTTAAGGCCCGTGCCTCCTTTCACATTCCCCTGAGATTGCGCGATGGATACGGGTTGAATGCGGGGGGCTTGGCGAAGCTGGCCCAGGACGGGGCCCGCGTGGTGATCACGGTTGATAACGGGATCAGCGCCAGGGCCGAAGCCTTGGAAGCCAGGCGACTGGGCCTTGATCTCATCATCACCGATCATCATGAATGCCCAGCGGAGCTTCCCTCGGCTTTCGCCGTGGTCAACCCTCGCCGTTCCGACTGCCCCTATCCCGACAAGCGCCTGGCGGGCGTGGGTGTGGCCTACAAACTCTGCCATGCCGTGGCTTTGATGATGCCCCAGGGAAGGGTCCCTTCGGACATCAAGGACTGGCTGCTGCGCTCCCTTCAATTGGTGGCCCTGGGCACCATCGCCGACATGGTCCCTTTGGTCGGGGAAAACCGGGTCTTGGCTCTTCATGGGCTGGCCCAGCTTTCCTCTTCCCCCTTCGAGGGGCTGAAGGCCCTGCTGGCCGTGGCCAAAGCCGGTCCTGAGGTCAGTTCCACCGATATCTCCTTCAAGCTGGCTCCCCGCATCAATGCCGCTGGTCGCCTGTCAACGGCCGACACCGGCGTGCGCCTGATGACCACCGAGGATCCGTTGGAGGCCCGTGAGTTGTCCCTGAAGTTGGACCGGGCCAACACGGAGCGCAGGGAGATCGAAAAGGAGCAGGCTCGCGAGGCCATGGCCCAGCTTGACACTCTGATTGCCGAAGGCGACAGGTTGGTGGCTGCGTCATCACCTGGTTGGCATCCGGGTGTGATCGGGATCGTGGCCCAGCGTTTGGTGGAAAAATACCACCTGCCCGCCGTCGTGGTGGCCGTGGGCGATGGAACGGCCAAGGGATCCTGCCGCAGCATCGAGGGGTTCCATATTCAGAGCGCCCTCACGGAGGTGTCGGATCTGCTTTCAAGCTTTGGAGGTCATGCGATGGCGGCAGGATTCAGCCTCAAACCCGCCAACCTTCCCCTGTTCTTCGAGAAGCTCAAGGAAGTGGCGTGCCGCAGACTTCCGGACCAGCCCCGACGCCGTGTTTCCATCGATGCCTGGCTGGGCAGCCTGTCCGAGGTGGGGGCCCCGCTGATGAATGAACTGGCCCGCCTGGCCCCCTTCGGATCGGGCAATCCCGTGCCCCAGTTGGCGGCCAGGTCCGCCACCATGACCGAGGTGCGCCCCTTGGGCCGCGATGGACAC
This sequence comes from Planctomycetota bacterium, assembly GCA_050251015.1. GTDB lineage: Bacteria > Planctomycetota > JBFWNO01 > JBFWNO01 > JBFWNO01 > JBFWNO01. The sequence continues at coordinate 49,751 of JBFWNO010000005.1, read as the reverse complement.
CACCTGAGCATGAGCCTGGCCAGCGCCCCCAATGCCTTCCGTGCCGTGGCCTTCCAGGCCGGACATCTTTACGAGACGCTCAAGCCCGGCGGGCGCTATGACGTGGTCTTCAGTCCCCGGTGGAACGACTGGTCAGGAGACCCCAGAATCGAACTGGATATCAAAGCCCTCAGGCGCGCCCCGGCGGCCTAGGCTTAACGCTTTCAAGGAGAACCCCCAATGTCCATGGACCTCAGGAAGATCAAGACGCTCCTCCAACTGATGAACGAGAACGCTCTGGCGGAAATGGAGCTTGAGGAGGAGGGCCTCAAGGTGAAGTTTTCCAAGTTCGGTGCCGGGGCCCCTGCGGCCAGCGTCGCCTACATGCCCGCCCCCGTCCCTGTTGCCGGGGCGGCAGGATCACCGCCTTCCGTCTCGGATGCCGAGCTGGATGGCCACCTCATCACTTCGCCGATTCCGGGTACGTTCTATGCGGCCTCCGGTCCCGATAAGCCGCCCTTCGTCAAGGTCGGCGACAGTGTGGAGCCGGGCACCGTGGTCTGCATTGTTGAGGCCATGAAGGTGATGAACGAGATCAAGGCCGAATGCCGCGGCAAGATCCTGGAGATCCTTGTGCAGAATGCTGAACCCGTCGAATACGGCAAGCCCCTTTTCCGCATCGCCGAAGCATGAGCCGGGAGCCCCACAAGTTTTCCCGGATCCTCATCGCCAACCGTGGCGAGATCGCGCTGAGGATCATCCGCGCTTGCAAGGAAATGGGCATTGAGAGCGTGTGTGTGTACTCCACCGCCGACAAGGACGCCCGCTACCTGCGTCTCGCGGATCACGCGGTATGCATTGGGCCCCCGGTCTCGTCCGAAAGCTATCTGGCAATTTCCCGCATCATTGCCGCAGCTGAGCTGGCCGATGTCGACGCCATCCATCCAGGCTACGGCTTCCTGAGCGAAAACGCCCATTTTGCCGAGGTCTGTGCCTCTTGCCATATCACGTTCATCGGCCCTTCGCCCTCTTCCATGTCCTCCCTCGGTGACAAAGAGAGCGCCAGAGCCCTGGCGCGCAAGGTGGGCGTGCCCCTGCTTCCAGGGAGCGATGGGCTTGTGGATAGCGAGGAAAAAGCCGTGTCGACCGCCGCCCGTGTCGGCTATCCGGTGATCATCAAGGCCAGCGCCGGCGGCGGTGGGCGTGGGATGCGCGTGGCCCACAATGAGATCACACTGATCCAGGGCTACCATGCCGCCAGGGCGGAAGCCGAGAAGGCCTTCGGCAATGGTGCTGTGTTCATCGAAAAATACCTTGAGAATCCCCGGCACATCGAGATCCAGTTCATCCGCGACACCCACGGGAACGGCGTGTACCTCGGGGATCGGGATTGCACCCTCCAGCGCCGCCACCAAAAACTGGTCGAGGAGGCGCCCTCGAGTTTCCTAGATGACAGCATCCGCCAAAAGATGGGCGAGGCGGCCCTGCGCCTTGTCGAGGAAGCCAACTACCACAGCGTCGGCACCGCCGAATTCCTGGTGGATGCCAAGAAAAACTTCTACTTCCTGGAGGTCAACACCCGCATCCAGGTGGAGCACACGGTGACCGAGATGATCACGGGTCTTGACCTGATCCAGGAGCAAATCAAGGTGGCGATGGGGGAGTCCCTGGGCTATCGCCAACAGGATATCCGCCTGACGGGCCATGCTATTGAGTGCCGGATCAACGCTGAGAATCCTGACAACAATTTCTCCCCCTCGCCGGGTAAAATCAGCCTGTATGTCCCCCCGGGGGGTAAGGACGTGCGGCTTGATTCGCACATCTATGGAGGCTATGTGGTTCCCAGCAATTACGACTCCCTCTTGGCCAAGCTCATTGTGCACCGCCCCACGCGTGCCGAGGCCATCCGTACCATGCTCCGGGCCCTCGACGAAATGGTGATCGAGGGCATCCACACCACCATCGGCCTGCACAAGCAGATCTTCCAGCACCGCAACTTCATCACCGGTGATATTGACACCGGTTTCATCGAGCGGGTGATCCGCCCTCGCAACCCATCCCGCAAGGAGCCCTGACATGAAAAACCTCATCCACGCCGTGAACAGCTTCTTCGTGACTCTTGGGCTGCTGATCTACCTGATGCCCAACGCCATGCCCGCCGGCATGTCTGGGATGAGTTCCCCGCCCGATGGCGTGAACCTCCAGGAAAGGTTGTGTTTTGCCATCGGCCGGGCCGGCGAGAACGTCATCGAGGGCATCCGCAACGCCAATTGGCAGGGCGCACCCTGGTTTTCAGTCATGCTGGTGTCTTGGCTCTTCCTCAACATGCTGTATTGGTCCTGGATCATGGTGAAGTCAAACAGCGCGCTCGACCGTATTTCCCTCGAGGTCAACGGCGGCAAAGTGAGTATCACGATTCGCGCTTTGGAGGAGAGCTTGGCACGGGGTCTCAGGGTCGATCCCCATGTCCGCGACGGCAAGGTCATCGTCCGGCCCTCACCCTCCAAGATCACCGTGACGGCCTACCTCGTCCTGATCGAGACGGACAATGTCCACAGTCTCGAGGGCCAGATCATCGATAGACTCAGGAGCCACTTCACCAGGATCTTCCCGGCTGAGCAGGAAATCCTTTATGAAGTGATCATCAACAAGCTGAAGGCGGCCCCTGCCGGGACCCAACCGGACAAGGGGTTTTCACCCTATGCGGTTCCTGTGGAACAACCCATGTACCCCGACAAGGGCTGAGCCGAAAAACAAGACAGGAAGGATACAGATCCCATGAAGAAAGTTGGAATCCTCACGGGCGGCGGCGACTGCCCCGGTCTCAATGCGGTGATTCGTGGCGTGACCCGCAAGCTCAACAGTGCCGGAGTGGACGTGATCGGTCTGATGGAGGGGTGGAGAGGCATGCTCACGGGGGATTCCATACCCCTGGATTGGAGCAACACCGACGACATCGTGGGGGAGGGTGGCACCATCCTGGGTTCCTCGCGCACCAATCCCTACAAGAACGAGGTTCGCGACATTCCCCAACTGAAGAAGATCTGGGGGGAGCTGGAGCTCGATGCCCTGGTGGCCATTGGCGGAGATGACACACTCGGTGTCGCCACCAAGCTCTATCACAAGGAAAACCTGAGGGTTGTGGGTTGTCCGAAAACCATTGATAACGACCTGAGCTCCACCGACTATACGTTTGGCTTCGACACATCGATCAATGCCGCGATGGAGTGTATTGACCGACTCGTCACCACCACACGCAGTCACCGCAGGGTCTGCGTGGTCGAATGCATGGGCCGCCATGCGGGATGGATCACAGCCTATGCTGGAATGGCCAGCGGGGCCGATGTGGTTCTTGTGCCCGAGAAGCCCTTCGATCTTGATGTGGTCTGCGAGATCCTCAAGAAGAATCGCGACAGGGGCAAGTTGTACAACTTGGTGGTGGTCAGCGAAGGGGCGACTTTTTCCAAGAACGATTTCGTGACCCAAGATGCCCAGGTCGATGACTTTGGGCATGTGAAGCTGGGGGGGGTCGGCAAGGCCCTTGCCGGCATGATCGCCAAGCGCACGGGCTGGGAGGTCCGCGAGCAGGTTCTGGGGCATCTCCAACGCGGCGGAGCCCCGACGGCGGCCGACCGTGTGCTGGGAACCCGCTTTGGTCTCAAAGCCGCGAGCCTCGTTTTGGACGGAGATTTCGGCAAAATGGTGGCTCTCAGGGGTTCCTCCATCGTGGCCGTCCCCCTCAAGGAAGCCACAGGAACGCTCAAAATCCTCACCCAGGATGTCCTGGAGGATCTTGATGCGTTCATGGGTTGATTTTGGTGACGAGCCCATGACGACCCTGGCCGGACAATAAGGTCATGACGGAGATTGTCGGACTGGATCTGGGCACCACCGCTGTCAGAGCCGTGGCTGTGGACCCCTCGGGGCCCCGCCTCACAGCCTTCGAGGAGCGCCCTGTGGCCGAGGGGCAGGACCCTCGCGAGATCCTCAGGGCCGTGGCCTCCCAAAAGCGTTTTCCCCGCCAAAGGGTGTGGGCCTCCTTGGGAAGCCGCGAAGCGCTGGCCCGGGATCTCACCGTTCCCTTCACCAGCCCGGAGCAGATCCAAAAGACCGTGAGGTTCAGTGCCGAGGAAGTCATCGCCGAGGAGGTGGAATCGTATCTGCTGGACCACGAGATCATCGAGACCCGCGAGGCCGATTCCAGGCTGATGATCCTTGCCGCAAGGCGCGCTGATGTGGCCAGGCACCTGTCGGAACTGCAGCAGTCGGGCATCGATCCGGAGGGACTCACTTTTTCAGGGGCCGCCCTGTTCAATCTGGCGGCCCTCTGTGCCAAGGCCGAGGGCGTCGAGGGGTTGTTCATGCTGTTGGATGCCGGAGCCACCACGGTCGACATTGTTGCAGGAGACAGCGAGAAACTCCGCTTCTGCCGCTCGATCACCGTCCGGGGATCCGAGGGACTCGAGAGCCCCCATAAACAGGAAAGACTGTTCAAGGAGATCCGCCGGACACTCTGGTCGGGAGGTCTGGAAGGCACCTTGGAAGTGATCTACCTGTGCGGTGGCTTGGCCAAGTTGGAAGGCATGCCTGAAAAGATTGCCGGGTCCCTGGGAGTCACCTGCCGTTTGCTTCCGGTTGAGAAGGCCTTCAAAGGACCCCTTCCTCCGGGGGATGCCCTGCCTTTTGCTATGGCCGCAGGAACGGCGCTCACGGGCCTGGGCCTGGGCCCCTTGCAGATCAACTTCCGGCGCGAGGAATTTGTGCGCACCCCTTGGCTCCTCCGGCTCAAGGCCCCCCTCCTCGCCCTGCTCCTGGCGGCTTGCGCCCTCCTACTGCGCGACGGCTATCTCCGCAACCGCAACCTCGGGGAACTCAAGCGAACCCTTGCCGCCCATCTGGAATGGGAAAAGGCCCAGTTCAGGAGTTTCTTTGGCGACGACCAGCTCGAGACCGTGCCTCCCCAGGACATCCAGGGGAATCCCAACTGGGCCCTGGAACAGTTCAAGGAGAGGGGGCAGGCCTTCGGGCGGGATCTCGACGTACTGCCGGATGTGCTCGAGTCCCTGATGATGCTCCAGGCCCATCTGGTCCAGTTCCCTGGGTTTCAGCTGGAGTCTATCTCTGTCGATGCCAACGTGGTCTCGCTCCGGGGCTCCATCCCGTCCCGTGACGAGCTCGACAAGCTCGAGAATTCCCTGGCCAACGACCAAATCCACTTCAAGGGCGATCCCAGCACCCAGGCCACCGAAAACAAGGATGTCGGCATCTACAACTTCGCCATGACCCTGCGTCTGGCCAAGAAGGGGAATGACTGATGGCCGAAACCAAGGCAAAACCCGAGAAGCCCAAGGAGCTCACCCACGCCGAGAAGCTCCAGAAGAAGGTCGACGATGTCCGCTTCAGCATCGTGCTGCTGGCCATTCTCTGCGTTGTTCTTCTGGGCTGGAATCTCTGGATCCGCCGCCAGGCTTCCAACCAGGCTTCCCTCATCAGGGCCCACGAGAACGTGAGGGAGGAACTGGGCGGCGTGACCACGCCCGAATTCACCCGGCGAGTCTACCGCAAGCGCTTCCGCGACGTGGGCAAGCGCGACATCCGCGAGGAAGTGAAGACGCTGTGCCAGAAGAAGAACGTCCGGTTCAATGAAAATTTCGGCAAAAAGAAATCCTCGGTGGGGGCCTCCACCACAGAGGAATATGTGGTGGTGCCCGACATCAAGGGCATCGAGATGGACAGGCTTGTCGACCTGTTGGTCTCCATCAGGGTGGAGAAGCTCGATGTCTGGTGCACGGCCATCGACGGTCTCTCATCGATGCGCGATGAAGAAAAAGCCCAGGCCAATCACCAGAAGGGCTGGTCGGTGCTGACGACCGAGCGCAAGCCCGTCTACAACATCAAGGGTCTCAGGTTTTCGCGCTTCTATGAAAAGAAGGGTGCCGAGGAACCGTGAAGGTCTTCATCAGCGCCGATATGGAGGGGGTTACGGGGGTGGTGCACTCGGATTCCCTGTTGCAGGGGCGTCCGGAGTATGAACGCGCCCGCAAATACCTCACGGACGATGTGGTCGCGGCGGCCGAGGGCGCCCTTGAGGCGGGCGCCAGGGAAGTGGTGGTCTGCGAGGGCCACGCCGGCATGCGCAACATCCTCATCGAGTCGCTGCCTAAGGGCGTGCGCCTGGTGAAGGGTCCGGCCTCGGGAAAGCATCTGTGCCAAACGGAGGGGATCGACCGACAATTCGACTGCGCCCTCTTTGTGGGTTACCACGCCATGGCCGGCACCCGCAGGGGTATCCTGTCCCACACATGGGCGGGAGTGCTGATCCATGCCGTGCATCTCAACGGCACCTTGGTGGGTGAAACGGGCCTGAACGCGGCCGTCTGCGGCCATTATGGGGTGCCCGTGGTGATGGTGGCCGGAGACGATGCCCTGGCGCGCGAAAGCAAAAAACTTCTGCCCTGGGTGGAAACCGCCGTGCTCAAGAAAGCCATCAGCACCACCTGTGCGATCTGCCTGCCTCCGGCTGAAACGCTCCCCCTGATCCGTGCTGCAGCCAAGAAGGCCGTGCTTAGCAGGAAGAAGGCCAAGGTTTTCCGCTTCAAGGGCGCCGTCAACTTTGACATCACTCTTCACCGCCAAGACATGGCCGACAAGGCCGAGACCTACTGCGATGTCCAGCGTTTGGGCCCGCGCCAGATCCGCGTGAAGGGCCGCAACATGGACGACGCTGCGCGCAGGGCCTGGAAGACAGTCGAGCTTCTTCTCATGGAGCACGGGGGCTGGAACGCGTGAACCACTGGCTCCTCAAGAGCGAGCCGACTTCCTATTCCATCGCCGACCTCAAGCGCGACAAGTGCACGGCCTGGACGGGGGTGCGCAATTACCAGGCTCGCAACACGATGCGGGACCTGATGAAGGTGGGGGACCTCTGCCTGTTCTACCATTCCAATGCCGAACCCCCTGGAGTGGCGGGGCTGTGCCGTGTGGTGAGGAAGGCCCATGCCGATCCCACGGCCACCGACAAGAAGGACGAACACTTTGATCCCAAGTCCACAAAGGAAGAGCCCATCTGGATGTGTGTGGATGTGGAGTTTGTCGAGGGGTTCAAGGAAGTGGTGGGGCTTGATGCGATCAAAGCCAATCCAAAACTCAAGGACATCATGGTGGCCGCGCGCGGTTCGCGCCTGAGCGTACAGCCGGTGTCGGGGGTGCATTTCCGGGAGATCCTCGCGATGGCCGGATCGAAGGCCTAGATCAAGTCGGGGGCGCCGCTTCGATAAAAAGGGCGCAGTGCAGGGGTGTGAGTTGGTCGAGGTTCTTCTCGTACCAGGGCATGGCACCTTCCTGGGTGCCATCTCTGCCAAAGAGAGACATCCGTATCTCCCCCTGGCGGTAAGAGCCCATGAGGATCATGGCCCAGAATATCCAGGCCAGGCCCCAGCCCGGCCCCCGACGTGTTGAGCGGCGGTCCATCAGGGCCAGCAGGGGCAATCCGAAGATCAGGGTCTCGCAGAGCACGCCGACGGCATTGAAGAAAAGACTTCCGATATGCGGCTCCACAACGGGAAGGAGATGAAGAGGTGAGAGAAAGCGTTCATCGCTCCACGGCAACAGAAGTTTCGGCCCTGTCAGCGAGGAAAGGCAGTCGAGACCGATATGGGCCACCCAGGCCAAGAGGCCGAGAACAAAGGCTCTCCCCACAGGACTCCTGTTGAAGGGCAGGGCCAGCAGGGCACAAGCTAGACCCGCCGCCGGGGCCACGGCCAGGGCATGGGTCCATTCCCGATGCCATGTGTCGATGCCATAGAGTTTGACGGGGAGATTGTCGCCATCCGGGGCAAGGCTCACCAGCACGGCTCCCGCCATCAGAGGCCAAGGAATTTTTTCGCCGCGGGGCGATAAGGCCTTGGCCAGGATGAGTCCGGCAAGGCTGTGGCCAAGGGGGGTGGGCATGGAGCTATCATAGGTTCATGCGCCTGTGGACCGTACATCCCAAACACCTTGATGCCAAGGGCTTGGTGGCCCTGTGGCGGGAAGGGCTTCTGGCCAAGAAGGTGCTGGCGGGAAAAACCCGGGGTTATCGCCATCACCCCCAACTCATCCGTTTTCGAGAGCATCCGTTCCCGAGGAAGGCCATCGCCTTTTTTTTGAGGGTGGTGTGGGAGGAGGCCAGCCATAGGGGGTATCGTTTCGATGTCAGAAAGGCCCGCCAAGTCGCCCGAATCAAAACCCTGCCCGCGACCCGAGGCCAGCTTCTCTACGAATGGCAACACCTTGGGCGAAAACTCCGAAAACGTTCACCTGCAGATTTCCGGAGATGGAGGCAAGCGAAGATGACGGCGCATCCTCTTTTTTTGCTTAAAAAAGGGAGGGTGCAGCCATGGGAGGTAACACAATGAAACAAAACAACCTCCCAGGTCATCCAAAACATATGAATGGGATGGCATGGATTATGCCAGTGTCATGACGAGGGAGGCTGCATGAACGTGTACCGATTTCTCTTGATGGCTTTGGGTGCAGGGGCTGCCGTGTATGTTCTATTGGGTGTCGAGCCGGATGCAGAGGGCCATGAGGTTCAGGTGGTGGCCATGATGCCCGCCAACCCCACCCCATCGGGGACAGAGACGGAGACTCCCCAGCGCCAAGTGGCTGTCATTGAGCACCCACTGTCGAAGGTTCCAGAGTCCGAAACCCAGGATGAAGTGAAAGTGGTGACTCCTAGACCTGGGGTGGGTGCAGAAGAAACCGAGGTCTCCACGATCAACCCTATGCAGGGTCAGGCCACACCATTCGATCGCGGATCCTCACGCCGCACCATGAAGTCGATGGTGGACTCCTTGAGGAATCTCAAGCCCGGGTCCGAGGAATTCAACAGCATCAAGAATGATCTTTACAACACGCTCAATGCGTATATCGAGGATATGGAGGCGGTGGATCCCCAGGGGATCGATGAGGCCTTCATGGAGGACATGGGCAGCATGCTCGACAGTGATGTGGAGGCGGCCCACTGGGCGGCCATGTGGGCCCTCGGCAATGTGGCCTACAGGGGCCAACGCCTGATTCCATCCGACGACCAGATGAGCCGCATTATCACGCTGGCAGGTCATGGCACGGCCAGTGAGCGCCCCGTCGCCGTTGAAGCTCTTGATCGTTTGCGTGATCTAAGGGCCTGTCCCTTGCTTCTTGAGGTCGCCGGAGGGACGGATCCCGAGCTTGCCAGCCAGGCCCGCCGGGCCCTGGGCAATTTGATGTCGGCCTATCCGGTGGAAGGGGCCGGAGTGGATGTGAATCTCTGGTGGGAGAAGCTCCCCTTGGAGCTGAGGAGCCCCTCTCCCCAGCAGAAGCCCGTTGGCCATCCCTTTTGGAGGCAACGAAAATGGTGAGCCAGAATCTGTCAGGGCGTGATCGGCAGAAGCCGTCTGAATGATGCGCCTCGCCCTTGAATCGGATCTTCCGCGTATTGTGGAGATCTACAACGCGAGTATCGCCGACAGGATGGCTACGGCGGACCTGAGCGAGGCCACGGTGGAGAGCCGCCGTTCCTGGTTCAGGGAACACGGTGAGAAAAGGCCTCTCTGGGTCTGCGATGTGGAGGGTGAGGTGGCGGCCTGGATCTCCCTTTCCAATTTTCATCCCCGCTGTGCCTATGAGATCACGGCCGAGGTAGGGGTGTATGTGGATCCCAAGTTCAGGCGTCGGGGTCTGGCCCAGGATCTCTTGAAGCAGGCCGTTCTTGAGGCGCCAACCTTGGGAATCGAGAATCTTGTTGCCCTGATCTTTGGACACAATGAACCGAGCCTTCGCCTCTTCAAGAATCATGGTTTTGAAAGGTGGGGGCACTTGCCGGCGGTGGCTAATATGGCGGGCATCCGCCGGGATTTGGAAATCTACGGCCGGCGTCTAAAATCAAGTTAAGTTTAAAATTAAATTATATTGTGAACACTTAAAATTTAATATTAAATAAATATTTCATTTTTACATTGTGACCCTCATTCTTGTCCTTGATAATCCAAATCTGATTCATTCATTCCCGGTGTGCGCCGGGCAACAAAGGGGACCTTCATGGCTCAAGCCGCTCTCGAATCCCAAACCCGTATCGACTTCAACACCGATCCTTCCCGTTACAAACATTGGTCGGTGAAGTATGAAGGCCCCATTGCCCGGGCCATCTGGAATGTGAACGAGGATGCCACCCTCAAGCCCGGATACAAGCTCAAGCTCAACAGCTACGACCTGGGTGTCGACATCGAACTCCACGACCTCGTGCAGCGGATGCGTTTTGAGCACCCCGAGGTGAAGGTGGTCTGCGTGCAAAGCGGCAAGGACAACGTCTTTTCGGCCGGCGCCAACATCTTCATGCTGGGACTCTCCAGCCACAGCCACAAGGTCAACTTCTGCAAGTTCACCAACGAGACCCGCAACAACATTGAAGAGTGCACCGGCAAAAGCGGCCAATACTGGCTGGCGGCCTTGAAGGGCGTGTCCTCGGGTGGCGGCTATGAGATGCCCCTGGCGTGCGCTGAGATCCATCTGGTGGACGACAAGAAGAGTTCCGTCAGCCTTCCCGAGGTGCCCTACCTTGGCGTGCTTCCCGGCACCGGCGGCCTGACCCGCTTGGTCGACAAGAGAAAGGTCCGCCGTGACCACGCCGATGTGTTCTGCACCCTGGCCGAAGGCATCAAGGGAAAGAAGGCCGTGGACTGGAAGCTGGTGGATGCCGTGCATCCGGCCTCGGGATTCGATGCCGCCGTCACCGCCCGCCTCAATGAACTGGCGAAGACTCTCCCCGACGTGAACGGCAAGACCCCCAAGGGCGTGAAGCTGGATCCCTTCCACTGCACAATCTCCGGCGACACCTTCGAATACGGCTCGGTGACCCTCAAGGTCGACACCATCAAGCGCACGGCCTCCATCCTCGTGAAGGGCCCCAGCGCCGCGGATGCCAAGATCCCTGCTGATCCCTGTTCGCTGGGAAGCGGATGGTATGCCCTCCGGATGTGGCGTGAGCTGGCGGATGCCCTCTACCAACTCCGGTTCAACTACGAGGATGTGGGTTGCATCACGCTCGAGACCCAGGGCGACCTGAAGGCTCAGCTGGAGCTCGACAAGAATCTGTGGGCCCAGAGAAACCACTGGTTTGTCCGCGAGGTCCTGTTGATGCAGGGCCGGGTTCTCAAGATGCTCGATGTCACCGCCCGCACCTTCTACACCCTGGTGCTTCCGGGCAGCTGCTTTGGGGGCGCCCTGCTGGAGATGGCCCTCACCGGCGACCGCATCTACATGCAGAATGTGAAAGGCAATGCCCTGGCCACGAGCGAACTCAATGGCGGGATCTTCCCGATGGGTCATGGCCTCTCGCGACTCGAGAACCGCTTCTACCAAGACAAGAAAGCGGTGGATGCGGTGCTGGCCACCCAAGGCAAGCCGTTGAATGCCGAGGAAGCCGAGGCCCTGGGGCTCACCACCGAGATCCCTGACGAAATCGACTGGGACGACGAGGTGCGTGTGCAGATCGAGGAGCGCGCCAGCCTTTCACCGGACGCCCTCACCGGCATGGAAGCCAACCTGCGCTTCGCCGGCCCCGAGACCATGGAAACCCGGATCTTCGGGCGCCTCTCGGCCTGGCAGAACTGGATTTTCACCCGCCCCAACGCCACCGGTGAAAAGGGTGCCCTGACAAGCTATGGCAAGCCCACAAATGCCGAATTCAACTGGAGGAGGACCTAAGATGAGCTACACCGACGAACTGATCCCCAACAACGTCAATCTCTCCTCGAACCCCAAGCTCCAGAAGGCGCTCGAAGCCTGGCACCCCAAGTTCATGCAGTGGTGGATGGAGATGGGCCCCGCGGAATTCCAGGACAAAGACATCTACCTCCGTACCGCCGTGAGCGTGGACGCCGGCGGATGGGCCCAGTACGGCTATGTGAAGATGCCGGAATACCGCTGGGGTATCTTCCTGAACCCCAAGATCGAGCGAAAGATTCATTTTGGCGACCGCATTGGCGAGGGCACCTGGGATGACGTCCCGGGCGAATTCCGCAAGGAGCTCCGCCGCCTCATCGTGACCCAGGCCGACACCGAGCCGGGCAGCGTCGAGCAGCAGCGGATGCTCGGCCACTGCGCTCCCAGCCTCTACGACATGCGCAACCTTTTCCAGGTCAATGTCGAGGAAGCACGGCATCTGTGGGCGATGGTGTATGTGCTGCACCAGCACTTCGGGAAGGACGGCCGCGAGGAGGCCGAGGATCTCCTGATCCGCCGCTCGGGCCACCCCGACACGCCCCGCATCCTCAACACCTTCAATGAGCCGATCACCGACTGGCTCGACTTCTTCTGCTTCACCATGTTCACCGACCGCGACGGCAAGTACCAGCTCGGGGCCCTGGCCGAGAGCTGTTTCGACCCGCTGGCGCGCACCTGCCAGTTTATGCTCACCGAGGAGGCCCACCACCTCTTCGTGGGTGAGACGGGGGTGGGCCGCATCCTCCGCCGCACGGCTCAGCTCGCAAAGCAGGGCGATGTGCGCAAGCAGGGCGGCATCCCTTTCGACATCATCCAGAAGTACATCAACCACTGGTTCTCCTCGTCGATCGAGCTCTTCGGGAGCGAAGACTCGAGCAACGCTGCCACCTACTTCGCCGCCGGCCTCAAGGGCCGCTTCGACGAGGGCAAGGACGAGCTCTACCCCGACCACCGCGCTGCCGACGGCTCGTACACCTACGAGACCGTGGACGAAAACGGCCGTCTGACCAACGTCACTATCCCGATGCGCCGGGGCATGAATGCCATCCTCAAGGACAGCTATGCCGCCGACTGCGAGAAGAGCGTGGGCCGCTGGAACAAGATCCTCGAGGAGGAGGGTTGCGAGGTGCGGGTGAGCCTGCCCTCGATCCGCTTCAACCGGATCGCCGGCGTCTACAAGGGCCTGCACTTTGATCCCAAGGGCAACAGGCTCTCCGCCACCGACTGGGAGGTGAACATGGGGCAGTGGCTGCCCACCCGGGCTGACCGCGAGTATGTGCGCTCCCTGATGAAGCAGGTCACCGAGCCCGGAAAGTTTGCCAACTACATCTCCGCCCCCAAGGTGGGGATCAACAGGCAACCGGTGGAGTTCGAGTACGTGAGGCTGTAAGCCATCTCCCTCTCTATCCCTCCCCCCAACGGGGGGAGGTGAGGTGGGGGGTGAACTGCGGTAGCCCCCTCCCCAACCCTCCCCCTCCGGGGGCGGGAGTTGAAGAGTGTGCAGGACCTTGGCGGGTTAAAATGCCGCTACAAAGGACTCTCGTATGACCCAACCCCTCATGCAACTCAAGCACACCCAACTCCTGATCGGCGGCGAATGGAAGGCGGCCTCGGGCGGCGCGCTCTCCAAGCTCGTCAACCCCGCCACAGAGGAGGTCTGGTGCGAGGTTGCCAAGGGTACGGCGGCCGATGCCGATGCGGCCGTGGCGGCCGCCCGCGCGGCCTTCAACGGCAAGGACTACAGGAAGATGGGCGGGGCCGGACGGGCCAAGGCCCTCTGGAAGCTTGCCGAGCTGGTGGAGCGCGACGGCAAGGAGATCGCCGAGCTTGAAACGCGCAACCAGGGCAAGCCCTTCTTTGAAAGCTACAAGGTCGATCTCCCGTTTGTCTCGATGCTTCTCAGATACTACGCCGGCTGGGCCGACAAGATCGGCGGCGAGAGCATCCCGGTGCATCCCGGCTTCATCAACTACACCTTGAAAGAGCCGGTGGGTGTCTGCGCCTTCATCGTGCCCTGGAACTTCCCTCTCCTGATGACCTGCTGGAAGCTGGCGCCCGCGCTTGCGGCCGGCTGCACGGTGGTGATCAAGCCTGCCGAGCTCACGCCGCTGACAGCCCTCAAGCTGGGGGCCCTCTGCCTGGAGGCGGGATTCCCCGCCGGTGTGGTGAACGTGGTGTCCGGGTCCGGCTCTGAGGTGGGGGAGGCCCTGCTCAAGCACCTCGGCGTCGACAAGGTGGCCTTCACCGGCTCCACCGAGACCGGCAAGAGAGTCATGCATGCCTGCGCCGACAGCGTGAAGAAGGTGTCGCTGGAACTCGGAGGCAAGAGCCCCAACATCGTCTTTGCCGACGCGGACCTTGAGGCCGCGGCCCAGGGGGCCTGCGCCGGGATCTTCTACAACAAGGGTGAAGTTTGCGCTGCGGGCTCGCGCCTGTTTGTCGAGGACAGCGCCCACGACGCCTTTGTCGAGGTGCTCAAATCCAAGATGAGCCGCTATGTGCCTGGTGATCCCATGGACGAGAAGACCCGCCTCGGACCCCAGGTCAGCCGCGGCCACCAGGAAAGTATCCTGGCCGCCGTTGAGAAAGGGCTGAAGGAAGGCGCCACGGCCGCCGTGGGGGGCAAGTCCTGCAAGGTGGGGGGGAAGGGCTACTTTGTGGAGCCCACCGTGCTCACCGGCGTGACCAATTCCATGAGCGTGGCCCGCGAGGAGATCTTCGGCCCCGTGCTCTCGGTGATCCGCTTTAAGGACGAGGCCGATGCCCTCGCGCAGGCCAACGACAGCTGCTACGGTCTGGCCTCGGGTGTGTGGACCAAGAACACCGGCAAGGCCCACCGTGTGGCGGCGGCCCTGCAGGCGGGCACAGTGTGGGTGAACACCTACAACATGTTCCATCCCGGCTCGCCCTTCGGCGGCGTCAAGTCGAGCGGCTTCGGCCGGGAACTCGGGAAGGAAGCCCTCGACCTCTACACGCAGACGAAGTCGGTGTGGGTGGCGATGTGAGGAGGGCGGAACTTTCATGGTTCCGTGTAGGGGCGCCGCGCACGGCGCCCTTTCCCGATGTCCCGTTTGACAAGGGCGCACTGCGGTGCGCCCCTACACCAGACATGACATGACAATAAGCATTCCAAAATTCCAAACACTGTTGGTGGCCATCTCCGGCCGTCGGGTGGACATCACCCTCAACCGCCCCGACAAGCTCAACGCCATCAACAAGGCGATGGTCACGGAGCTTCATGCCCTGATGGATGTCCTCGAGGACGAGGCGGATCACAGTGTGCTGGTGTTCCAGGGTGCGGGGGAGAAGGCCTTTGTGGCCGGCGCTGACATTGCCGAATTGAAGGCGCGGAAGTCGCCCGAGGCCTTGGAAGCCATCAATGCCCGGCTCTTTGACCGCATCGCCCGCTTCCCCTTTGCCACCGTGGCCAAGATCCGCGGCTTCTGCTTTGGCGGGGGCATGGAGCTGTCGCTGGCCTGCGATATCCGCATCGGATCCACCGACAGCCTCTTCGCCCAGCCCGAGGTGGGCCTGGGGATTCTGCCGGGGGCCGGTGCCACCTTCAGGTTGCCCAAGATCGTGGGCCGCGGCCTGGCGCGCGAGATGATCTTTTCCGGCCTCCGGATCGATGCCCAGCGCGCCCTGGATGCGGGATTGCTCAACCATGTGGTGGAGCCGGCCAAGCTCGACGAGGTCACGGCCACGATTGTGGACCGCATCCTCAAGCAGGGACCCGAGGCCGTGGCGGCCGCCAAGCGCGTGATGAGCCGCGATGAAAACGCCGCGGATTCCACGGCCGCGGTCTTCGCCCAGGCTGCCCTCTTCGAGAGCGCCGACAAGATGAAGCGCATGGAGGATTTTTTGAGTAAGGCGAAGGAGGGGAAGAAGTGATCTCCAAAGTGGCGGTGATCGGCGCGGGCACCATGGGGGCAGGGATTGCCGAAGTGGCGGCGTTATCGGGGTTCGAGACGGTGCTCTTTGATGTGCTCCCCGAGGGTCTGGCCAAAGGGATGGACCGCATCGGCAAAAGCTGGGCCAAGGGTGTGGAGAAGGGCAAGGTCAGTGCCGAGGACGTCGCGAAGGCCAAGGCCTTCCTGAGGTCCGAAACTGACCTGGGGAAGGCTGTGGGTACGGCGGACCTGGTGATTGAGGCGGTGCCCGAAAAACTCGACCTCAAGAAGAGCCTGTACACCCAGCTCAAGCCTCTTTTGAAGAAGGAGGCCATTCTCGGCACCAACACCAGCTCCATCAGCATCACCGAACTGGCTAAAGCCTCGCCCAACCCCGCGCGTTTTTTGGGCCTGCACTTTTTCAATCCCCCGGCCATCCTGAAACTGCTTGAGATCGTCACGCATGCTGGGCTCGATGAGGCAGTGCTCAAGGCCTGCCGCGCCGCGGCCGACACGTTGGGGCGTTCCTCCATCATCGTCAAGGACAGCCCCGGCTTTGCCACCAGCCGCCTCGCAGTGGCCGTGGCCATGGAGGCGATCCGCATGTTGGAAGAGGGTGTGGCCAGTGCGGCCGACATCGACACCGCGATGGAGGTGGGTTACCGCTGGCCCATGGGACCCTTGAAACTCACCGATCATATCGGGCTCGATGTGCGCCTGGATATCACCACCTACCTGCATGGCGCCCTCAAGAGCGATGTGTTCAAGCCGCCTGAGCTGATGAAAAAGCTGGTGAAAGAGGGCAAGCTTGGGGTGAAATCGGGCGAGGGGTTCTACAAGCACCCCAAATCATGAGGTTGACCTCCTCGGGGTCCTGTCGCCGGTTGTCCAAGACGTGCTCACGCGGACGCTCCGCTCCGCCTTGGATACCTACCGGCGCCACCCCTCGGTCAGAGGCGGCATGACACAATCATTTAACCTTTCCATTATCGGCTCCGGCGTGATGGCCCGGGGCGTGGCGTTGGTGGCACTTCTTGCAGGATGTCCGGTGCGGGTCTGGGCCCGGCGAACCGAGAGTGCGAAGGCCTGTCGCCAGTCCATGGATGAGGCCCTGATGCAGTCCGTGGAGAAAGGCAAGATCACCGGCGAGCAGAGAGAGATACACCTCCGGAATCTTTCCGTGACGATGGATTTGTCGGAGGCCTGCTCCGGAGCCGACCTTGTGCTCGAGAGCGTGGCGGAGGATCTGCAGGTCAAGCAGGATCTCTTTGTGAAACTCGCGAGGGTAGCCCCGGAGAATGCCGTTCTGGCCACCAACACATCCTCCTTGAGTGTCCGGGAGATCGCTGTGGCCTCGGGAGCGCCCGAGCGGGTGCTGGGCCTGCACTTTTTCAATCCTCCTGTGGCGATGAAGTTGCTGGAGTTGGTGGTGCCCGATGAAACCGACCCTCACGTGGAGTCGAGGGCCCGGGCCTTTGCCGAAGTGTTGGGGCGCACTGTCATCCGCGTGAAGGATTCGCCTGGCTTCGCCACCAGCAGGCTCTCCGTGTGCATTGGCCTGGAAGCCGCCCGCATGGTGGAAGAGGGAGTGGCCTCGGCGGCCGACATCGATACGGCGATGGAGATCGGCTACCGCCATCCCATGGGGCCATTGAAACTGGGGGACCATGTGGGCCTTGATGTCAGATTGGCCGTGGCCGATGAGATCCACCGAAGACTGGGGCGAGAGGCCTTCAAGGCTCCGGCCATCATGAGGCATCTGGTGAAGGCCGGGAAACTGGGAAAAAAAACCGGTGAGGGTTTCCACTTCTGGGTGCGATAATAAGGCCTTAAGGAGATTCTCATGAAAAACGTGAAATTGATTGCTGTAGCCCTGGTGATGGGTCTTTCCATGCTGCTGACTGCCTGCGGATGCGGCGACTGCAAGAAGTGCTGTGAAAGCAGCTGCTCCAAGGAAAAGAGCTGTGGCACGAAAGAATGCAAGGACGGCCAGAAGTGCAGCATGTCCGAGTGCAAGGACAAGTCCGAGTGCAAGGATTCCAGCTGCACAGACGGTTCCTGCAAGAAGTGAATTCCTGAGAGGGGCGGGCTAAGGCCCGCCCCCTCAACACACCATGCGCCGGATCCTCCCATTCTTGATCATCGTGGCCGTGGTCCTGTGGGTGAACCGCAAGCCTTCCGAAACCGGCATCCAGGAAGCCTCCTCCAAACCCGCATGGCAATTTCCCGTGCTGCGGAGCCTTGATACCAAGGATCTTGAAGGCCGGGATGTCACGATTCGCCCTGGAGACGGTCGGATCTGGGTCCTGGCGATCGGGGCGGGTTGGGTCAAGGACAGCGAAGCCTCGATGCGGGTCCTGACCGAGGTGTCGGCCGAAAGACCGGAACTCAGGGTGCTGGCCGTGCTGGCCGACAGTCGCCTTGAGGATTCAAGGGCCTTTGCCCAACGTCTGGGACTTCCCCTTCAGATAGTCTGGGCCGATGAGGCCTATGTTTCGGCCTTTGGGTTACCCGGGAGCCTGCCGCGCTGGATGGTGATCGGCCGCGATGGACGGCCTGCCGGTTCCTTGTTGCCCGGAGCCCCGAAGGCCGAGCTTCTTGCCGCCCTCGACAAGGCCCTGGAGACGACGGTTCAGAAATAGCGGGACAGCGCCCTTTGAGCTCCGTCGGTGCCCTGGACCCATTCGGCACGGATCCCATGCCTGTGTGCCGACTCCACATTCAGTTTGTTGTCGTCCAGGAAGAGAATTTCCCCGGGCTTGTGGGGTACATGGGCCAGGACATGCTCAAAGATGGCATCGGAGGGCTTGGCATGGCCGATGAGATGGCTGGCAAAGACCCTGTCGAAGACATCATCAAAGCCAAGCCTTTGCACCTGGGGCCAATGGCATTCATTCATGTTGCTCAGGCATCCCACCTCGGTGTGTGACCGAAGGCCACGAACCAAATCGAGGGCCCCAGGGAAGGGAGCCCGGATCAGGCTTTCATAGACCCCCCTCAGCTCCTCCAATGTTGGATAGGGATGAAACTTCTCGTGCCAGCGTTCAAGAAACTCTCCGATGGGCAATCGACCGCTGTCGACCTTGGCCGGATCCTCGCTCTGGAGCCAGACCCTCCAGAGTTCCTCATCTGTGCGGTCACCAGCTGTCGATCCCCAGAGATCACGGATCGAACCGAGCTGTACAAGCACACCACCCAGGTCGAAGAGTACCAGGGCGGGGGACTTCATGGAATGAACTCTGGTTTTAAGCGGCGGCGGCCACAGCGGCGAGCATCACCACCACAATCACCACCACCACAACCACGGCAGCGGCGGCTTCCGCTTCCTGCTGCTTTTGGGCCTCGACCTGGGGCTGGTAGGGATCTTGGTCGGTCACGTGCTCGCCGGTTTCCTGGCCGGCACGCTGGGAGAGGAGGCCGTTGTCCGCAGCGGCCTCAAGGGCAGCCGTTTCCTCGGCTGAGAGTGGCCCACAGGCTTGCAGGGGGCAACCCGTAAAACTCATGAGAGTGCAGAAAAGGGCGATGAGGGTTGTGCGGATCATGGAAACCTCCAAGTCACCTTATGTTATCAGGGATCAGGGCTTTGATGGAGACGGGGGAGAGCCAGCAAAGTGAAGTGACTCGCCTGGGACCAACGTTCCAGGAAGATGGCCTCGGGAGTGGCCACATGTCCCGTGGCGGGGTCGGCCAGGGCGACAAGATGGCGCTCTGGGTCATGGCCTGCGACCAGGGCACAATGCCGCTTGCCTTCGGGGCCCAGCATCACCAGGAGGGGCCGTCCCGCCTTCAAATGGCGGATCAGGCCGGTGGGGGTTTCATCCAGGGTGCCCTTGAAGACATGGCAGGTGAATCCCGCCCCCTCGAGGCAGGCTTTAAGCTCGGCCCCGGAAAGTCCCTCTTCCGTGGCCAGGCTTCGCAGAGCATGGAGCGCCACGGCATCCAGGGTGACGGCATGAAAGGAGGCCAGTGAATCCACGGCCGCCAAACCGCAGAGGTTGGCGCTTTCCTGCCGGATGGCCGGCACCATCAGGAGCACGGCACGGTCCGAAAAGACCCGGCCGAAGCTGAAACAACAGCCGGCCAGGGTCAGAAGGAGGGGGAGGAGGACCTTCAGGGGAATTACTTGTAAGTGCCGACGATGCGCTCGGCCACGCGGGAGAAGATCTCCTGCACGCTCTTGGAGCGGGCTTCCTGCTTCCAATCGTCGGAGGTCAGCCGGAAGCTTTCCGAGAGGATGTTGAAGCTCCAAGCCATTTTGTATTGGCCGTTCTCCATGATGTACTGCCCCTGGGGGGTCACGGCATACTTCATCTGGGGGTTGGTGAAGGTGGCCAGGTAATCCATGGGCAGGGAACGGATGGGGCTCTGCCACATTGAGAAGCTAAGCATGATCTCGGCTGATTCCACGTCAATCAGTTTTCCTTTGAAATCCATGCATTCGGCCTTGTAGAAGATCCGGGCCTTTTGGGTGCCCTCCCGATCGTATTCGGATTTGGTGACCTCGCCCAAGCTCACGCCGTCGGCGCCCACCTTGAAGTAGCGGTTGGTCTTGTCGTTCGTCCATTGGAACTGGCCCACCTGCAGAATGGCATCGGCGTTGCTCTTTTTCGCCAGGATCAAGGCCCGCTCCACGTCAGAGAGCTGGGCCTGTGTTTCGGATTTTTTCTTGTCTTCATCCCCTTCGGTGACACGGGCTCCCACCGCCGGTGAAATCAGGATCAGTCCCCGCTGCATGAACTCCCGTTCCACATTGGCCACTTCGGCATCGAATTCGGCACGGGCCGTGCCGCTGGGGGGCACCACCATGATCTTCTTGTACTTCTTCAGGGTGAAATTGGGCGAGGCCACGCTCATGTCCTCGGGCCCGATGGGCTTGATGGTGATGTTGTAGGTTATCACCGGGGCAGCCTTGGCCTGGGGGTCTGTGCAACACGAACTCAGGACCGCAATCACGAGTGAGGCAGCAACAAACAGCAGGGGCTTGGAAGACAATGAAGCCATGGGATCTCCTTCGGTGGGGTACGGAGGCCATTCTACATCAGGGGTTGTGGTGATAGAGCCTTCTCAATCCAGCCTATAATCCGCGATCATGAAACCCAGTCGCGGCTTCATCCTGGTGATCGTGGTGGCCCTGTTGGGGGTGCTGGCCTTCCTGGCGGTTGATTTCGCATCCAAAAGCCGGCAATCAAGATTGCTGTCTCAAAGTTATCTGGGATTGACGAAAGCCACGCTCTCCGCCCGCAGTGGGTTGGAAAAGGGGGTGGAAGGCAGCCTGGCGTATGGCCGGCAACTTGAGTCTGGACGGGCCTTCCAGACCCTGCTGTCGAGTGCCGGTGAAGACCGGAACCGCAACGAGGTCCTGGACGCTGGGGAGGATCTTGACGGAGACGGGCGCCTTTCCATTCTGCCTCTGGACGAAGAAAAGGCTCCCTCGCTCGCTCTGCCAGATGCCAGCGGTCTCCAGAGCCAGTTGGTCAGCCACAAGGGCCTTGTTCGAGGGGTCACGTGGGTCAACATGGCGAGTGATCCCGACCAATTTTGCACGTTACGAATCAGGGTTCCCAGTCTCGATCTCAATGCCGGGGTAACTGCGGGAGAGGGGCCTGAGGGAGTGCGATATCAAGCCAATCATGGCGTGAATTATTCGGTTTCCTCGACCACCCATCCCTTCAACATTCCACTCAGGCGCCTGCTCAACTCCTGGGGAAACTACCACAAGTACCTGGCCATGGTCAGGCCGAACAAGACCTACAACTACAAGCGCGATGTCTTGCCGGCCGACAAGCAGGGCCTGATCGATAGCACGGACAATCTGATGTCGAATCTGGCTGCGGCCAAATTCCCCTCGGCGAAATTCGATGATTTCAACCCGAGCGGCAATCACGCCCTGGATGCCGCGAATGCCCCGATCATTTCCGAGATGCCTCTCGGAGACCTGCTTCTGTCCGTGCGCCCTGCGGGTGGATACCGCTCGGTGGAGTCGGCGCTTTCCCTGGTGGAAGACTATGTGCACAGTTGGACCGACAAGGCTGGCCGCAAGGCTGACGGGAGCGGATCGTCTTGGTTGTATGCTGACGGGACTCCCATCCCTGTCATGACCCCCGCAAGGATCAAAGCCATTGTGGAGGAATTTCGTGACCTTGCGGTCACCCAGATTCAAAGGGAACCGGGTTGGGTCTTCAGGCTGGGCACCCCATCGCCGGCCCCAGCCAACGAACCCGCAGCGGGCGGTTTTTTTGAGAATCACGACAACCGCCACTACCTCTTCACAGAATTTTATGCCGTGCCCGCCTTGAAGGTGGATATCAACAGAGCCCCACTTTCGGTGCTCGCCGCGCTGGTGCAGGCCCCCGGGCAAATCAAACTCAGATCCTACAGACCCTATGCCTCCTCAATGGGCACCCTGGAAAATCCGGTGCCCTTCCAGGATGAAAACAACTATCCCTGCTACTGGTCCTATTCCAGTACTTTGGCCGACAAAGATCTGATCAGTGGCAAGCCCCTCTTCTCGATGACAGAGTCGCTGAGGTTGGGCCAGGACATCATGGCCGGTCGCAGGACGTCGTTTTTCCAAAATTCCACAGCCGACCTGCGCAACTTTCTGCGTTCCTGGCGCAAGGGTTACGATGCCAAGCATCATTCGGTTTATTCTCCGACGCATCATTTCAACACCATCTTGTGGGGGGTGCCGCCCTCGTATTTCGACAACGTATCGAATTATTTCGACTACTACCATGGCCACCGCCGTGTGCAGATCCTTGCCGAACTGTTGAATCCCCACCCCAACGATGCCCGTGTGGTTTGGGATGAGGCGTTGCCTTTGGCGGTTGAAAACAGGCGGACGCGCATGAACCCTGCCGATGTCCACCCCCTACGGGGCCGGCACTATGTCCTGGACGAGGCTGATGGATCCACCTCGGAAAAGGGACCCGAGGCCTGTTTCCAGAGTCCCTCGATCAAGATGGCCTCCTTGGGTTGGTACGGCCCCACGGGCCAGAGTCGGCTGTTGGTGGCCGTGGTTCGCCTTTATGAAGGCCTGTCGCTGGGGACCCAGAGTGATTTTGAATTGGCCGGCCAAGATCCGGTCACTCATTCACCAACGTTGGGTTCCTGGATCACCTATCCTGAGCTCCCCTCAATTCCCCCATGCCCTTGGACAGGACAGTTGGCGCTCAAACCTTCAACCCGTGAATGTCCTTGGGGCGACACCCTCCAAATGAGGATCCTATTGAATGGCTATGAACTAAAGCCGACGGGTCCCGTGGATAGTAGTGGCGCGATGCTTCCGGCCTGGCCCGCTGGGCCGCGGGACCTTCGGGGTCCGGCCACACTTCCAGCCAGGGGAACCTTTCGCAATTCCCTCCAGCCACCACCGGGTGAAGCGCTGACCTCGCTGTATCCTCAGCAGGCGACTGATATCGACTCGGCCACCGACCTGATGCCTGGCGGGGGCATCCGCATGAGCCCATGGAACAACAGCATTGTGCAGGGCCCTTTCACGTCCGGAAACTGGCCCAACCACAAGGAAGCCACACTGGTGCTGCGCAATAGTCTGGTGACCCAGAATGATGATGACCAGGTCCCAGATGAAACCGAGATTCACCAACCCGTTTCCACTTCCTTCATCCTTCCCAGCTTTCGCGAGGGTGTCGTCTCGTTTTACGTGAAACCCAAGGTGCATCCCGACAGGGTTGTCGTAGGTGGGAACTCAAACATGACGACATCAACGTTGTTTTACATGCCATTCAATGTCTTTGACAAGGAAACGGAAAGCCGTTGCCTGTCCATGGGCATGTCGGCCCAGGAGTCCGAGATCCGCAGCCAGTTTGTGGGCTCCCTTCGATTGACCTGGACCTGCATGATGCTCACCGGTTCCATTAGGCAATATGGGGGGGTGCCCAACCCATGGCCTGCGGCCAGCGGTTACGCGGGATATCCCGCATTTCCAGGTCAGGTCAATGCCTCCCCCTTTTATTTTGGAGGCATGGAAGGTTGGACTAATCCGACGACTTCAGCGATGGGATATGTTTTGTCCTGGACGGGGAACTTCCCCGGCACCACACCCATGTTCGCCAGCTCTCCTGTTCATGGAGGTGATGGAATCGAGGGGCATTGGTCAACGCCCAATCAATACCGAGACGAGATGATTGTGCTGGAGTGGGACATCCACAAGTTCGCATACAGCGACGATATCACCAAGTTGTATCCTTCCACACTATCCGTGACTCCAACCTGGGGAACCTGGGATGCCACCGATGCCTTTCCTGCCATGACGAAGGTGACGGCTTACACCAACGATATCACCACCCCTTTGCACTTGTTTGATACTTCGGATCCCCTTCACGCGGATTACCATTCGGTGCGCAAATCCTTTTACATTCAGGGTCCGTTGAAGGTGCAGTTGGGAGCAGGAAACGGCACCACAGTCAGGGATCGGCGCGGGGATATGCAGGCCCTGATCGAAACGGGTCGCTGGAACCATATCCTGATTGCCTGGAAGGATTTGTGGAGCGTGTTGGGCAATTCTCCTCCCACGAAAGGTGGATGCCTCAGCACCTATGTCAATGGACACTTCAAAAAGGTTTCACCTCAGGGCTATAAGACCGCCGCCATTTTTTTCAATAGTGACAGTTCCGCAGCCTATCGGGGTGCATCAGCCGCCTCTCCGGGTGTCAATTACAGCTCCTGGGATCCTGAAATCCACGCCATATATCAAACGACGGTACCCCCTAATGTCTATTTCGGACCCGTGGGGGTCCTTGGTGCCATCTACCCCTCTTACCCCAAGACGTTTTATGTGCCCATGGATTCTGTTCCGAACAACACATGTCCCCTGTCGCCGCCGCGGCATTCACAGGGGATCGGGCTCTTGCCCCACACCTCTTCATTTTTCAATGCAGACCGCCCAGCAATCAATTCGCCACGCAAAATCCTCTTGTTCAGGAGGTTCCCGCCAAGATTTTATTTCGGCTTCGAACCCCACTGTTTTTATTCCGAGACAGCGACCACTTTTGACGTGCACAGTTATTTTGCCTCTAACTTCACCTGGGGCTCCTTCATGGATGTGCAGATCTTCGATCGGGCCACGCCGTCTGGTCCCGACAGCCCATTGGCCAGTGACGGTGGCTTCTTGCCCGCGTTGCCAGGCTTCTATAGTGGTGCCGCATCCTTCAGCCCCTATCCCAATCTCTCTACAGCGGCGCCAGCCGTCCTTCGTCCCCTGCAGATAGCGGGTGCCCAAGGGTTTGTGGATCAGGGTGTGATGCTGGTGAACATGAGTTGGTCGGCCCACCTTCCGGAATATCACCAGTTCTGGGATGACCAGGGTCCCACGCCAGGCCCGGACAGCCAGGATGTGCAGGAACTCGAGGGATCCCTCATGTTCAATGGGATGCCCATGGCCTCATTGAGCCTGAGCCAGGATCCCGCTTCTTCACCCGTCTATCATTGGGAGCCAACGGTACCCTTAGAGATAACGCAGGGGGATGATCTGTCTTTGAGTCTGAAGTTCACGGGCCCCGAGGTGGTGATGTCCACACCCATTGTTGAGAACATAGAGCTGACCTTCCAACGGCTTGAGCCGAGGTACGAGAGCTTTCAAATGGAATGACGCAGCGCATAGGCTTGCAGATCTATAATGGCGTTGTGAGTCAGCGAAACGGCTTCATCCTGGTGATCGTGGTGGCGCTGCTGGGCGTGCTCGGATTCATTGCCGTGGATTTTGCCTTTCAGAGCCGGCAATCGCGGCAGCTGTCCCAGGGCTCGCTGGACTTGACGAGGGCCACGCTGTCGGCGCGCAGTGGGCTGGAAAAGGGGCTGGAGGCCATGACATGGCAGGCCAAAAATCCCGGGCCCACGGCCTTTGAAGCCCAACTAGACAGTGCGGGAGAGGACGTCAATCGCAACGGACTCCTGGATGTCGGGGAGGATGTTGACGGCGATGGCCGGATTTCGGCCCTTCCCTTTGAGGAAGACCTCACGCCATCGCTGGCCCTCCTTGATGCCACAGGCACCCGCAGTCTGCTGGTGGCTTTCAAGGGGATTCAAAGAGGCATATCGTGGCGCAACAGCCCCGCAAACCCCGACCAGTTCTGCGCGGTCCGTATCACCGTGCCCTGCCTGGAAGTGAATGCGGGTGTGGAGGCAGGGGAGGGACCAGCGGGGAACGCCTATGATGCGGCAAGCGGGTTCAGTTACACGTACCTTGCCAACGATCCCAATCACCCATTCAACCAGCCGATCCGGCGCCTGCTGAATGCCTGGGGGAATTACCACAAATACAGGGCCATGGTGCGCCCTGACAAGACCTACAACTTCGACCTCAGCACCGATATGGGCCGGATCGACAGCACCCGGAATTTGATGCCTGATCTTGCCAGCGCCCACCTACCTTCGTCGGCCTTCGACGACTTCAATCCCAGCGGCAATCACACACTCGATGCCGCAGGATCAACGGTGTTCACTGAACCCCCCCTTGGAGATTTGCTTATCGGGTCGCGGCCCACGGGGGGTTACCCGACTGCGGAGTCGACGCTTTCCGTTGTCGAGGAGTACATCAAAAGTTGGGTCGACAAGACCGGCCGAGGGGCCCTCAATGGATCCGCACCCTGGCTTTACGCCGATGGTTCGCCCATTCCCCTTGTAACCCAGACCAAGGTCAGGGCCATCGTTGATGAGTTCAGGAGCCTGGCCGTGGTCAGGCCGCCTCTTGAGCCCCGCTGGGTCTTCAAGAAAACCATGCCTGTTCCCGGAAATTCCACCATGTATGCAGGCGTGGGGGGTGGGCTTGGGTATTTTGAAAGCAATGCGAATCGCCGCCACATGTTCACCCATCGCTACAGCGTGCCAGCCCTAAGGGTGGATGTGACCCGGGCTCCGGCCTCGATGCTGGCCGCCCTGGTGCATTCGGCCACGGCCAAGTTGCAGGCCTTTGACCGGACGCAGAACACAATGCCGCTCGGGACCAACGACAACCCCATCCCCTTCCAAAGTGAAAACAACCACCCCTGTGCCTCGGCCTATGGATCGACAAGGAGCCTGATCAATGGACGCCCGCTCTTCTCGATGACGGAATCCATCCAGATGGCGCGTGACATGATGCAGGAGCGCGAGGCCAACCGATTTCAGCATTCCATCTGCGGCCTCAGGGATTTCTTGCGCAGCTGGCGCAAGGGTTACGATGCCAAGCATCCCGATGTCTTTGCCCCCGACCACCAATTCAATGCCGACCTGTGGAGCCTGCCGCCCGCGCAATTCGATGAAGTCTCGAATTATTACGATTTTTACCACGGCCACAGAAGGGTGCAGCTTCTGGCGGAACTGCTGAACCCTCACTTGAATGACGCCAGGGTGATCTGGGACGAGGCCCTGCCCCTGGCGGTGGAGAACCGCAAGAATCGCCTGACAACGGCCAACAATCCGTTCAAGGGACTGTTCTTCACCATGGATGAGATGGACGAAGGTTCCTGCGAGATCGGTGCCCTCGCCCGATTCACCAGCCCCTCCACCACACTGTGTTCCCTGGGTTGGACCAGCCCGGGGGGATCGGTGAGGAGGATCACGGCCCGGGCCCGGATCTTTGACACACTGAGCGTGGGGACCCAGCAGGAATTTGCCGATGCCTGCCGCGATCCGGTCACGTTGGGCACCACCCTGATCGATTGGGTGAGTTATCCCGAACTGCCCGGGATCCAGCCCAACACGCTTACTGGCCACCTGGCCCTCAAGCCCTCCTGCCCCGATTGCCCCTATGGGGAGGACCTGCGGCTGAGGGTCAAGCTCAACGGCTACGATCCTGCAACGGGTCCCACCCAGCCCGTGGATGGTTCCGGCAATCCCCTTGCTGCCTGGCCCGTGGGACCCAGGTACATCAACGGAGGCAGCAACGTGAAGGCCAGGGGGATTTTCCGCAATTCCCTCCAACCCCCGCCCATGGGTCCGCCGGCTCCCTTGTATCCTCTTGGTGTCTCAAGCGTTGATACCGCATCAGACCTCCTACCGGGTGGGGGGATCCGCATGAGCCCCTGGCACAACAGCAAGCTTCGTGGCACCTTTCTCCCCCCCAATTGGCCCAATCGCCGCGAGGCTCTCCTGGTGCTCCGGAACAGCCTGGTGACGGCGGCCGATGATGCTGTCTTGCCGCTCGAGACCCACGACCCTGGCAGCCCACCCTTTGTCTTGCCCAGTTTTCAGGAGGGTGCCGTGTCGTTCTATGTCAAACCCCGGTTTCATTGCGATGGGACGGACCCCAACGGCGCTGCGGCCACGCTGTTTTATATGCCCTTCAACGCCTTCGACCAGGAGACTTACGACCGTTGCACGGCCACCCTTGGCCTCGGGGCGGCCGAGGCCACCACGCGCAGCCAGTTCACGGGCAGCCTGCGGCTTTCATGGTGGTCGCATCCCCATTGGGTGACTGGGCCACGTTACTGCCTGAAGCCGGACAGTTCCTGGAGATGGCCCGCCGTTTCCAACTTTGCGGGTTTTGCAGGACAGGAGGATGCGGGGCCCTACTATTTCTCCGGCATGGAAGGACGCATCAAGCCAGCGGGAACCATCGATACGGATGGAGGCTATGTCTTTGACGATGGGGCCACTGTTTTCGGCTCCACGCCTGTGCTTGGCGGTGATGGAATTGAAGGTCATTGGAGGGTGCCCAATCCCTCTTCCAATGAAGTTTTGGTGCTGGAGTGGGAGATCCACAAGCATGCCTACCATGACGATTACAGCACGCATTACCCCTCACTCCCAGTTCCCAATGTGGGAGTTTCCAATGCGTGGGGATTTTGGAATACCTCGGACGACTTCAAGGAATTGGCCAGTGCCTGCTCCTATCTCATCCCCTCCAGCAAGCCGCTGTGGATCTTCGATACCAGTGATCCTGCCAATCCCGAATACCACTCGGTGCGCAAATGCTTCTTCATGGAAAGGCCGGTGAAATGGGAGATGGGCCCTGATGATGGCACCCAGCCCAGGGATCGCCGGGGTGACCTGCAGGCCATGCTGGAATCGGGGCGCTGGAACCATGTCTTCATCGCCTGGAGGGATCTCTGGGGCGTTCTGGGGAATTCCCTTCCAACACGGGGGGGCTGCCTGGCGGTGTATCTCAACGGCTCCTACCGCAAGGTGTCTCCCCAGGGTTACGCCTCCAGTGCCATCCTGTTCAACATGGATTCATCTCCGGCCTATCGGGGGTCCTTGACCTTGGACACCAACTACAGCTGGTGGCCCGCTCCGACCCAGCACCTGGTTTACCAGCAGATCGATTACCAAGGACCCTTGAGTACCTGGGGAGCCACCACGTCCGGATTCGGCAAGACCTTTTGCGTTCCCATGCCGGAAGGCCACACCATTTTGCCGCTGTCGCCGCCCATGTGGCAGACCCAGCCGCCCTTGCTTTCCATGGGCCTGGGGTATGCCAACTCTTTTTATTCCTATCTTGATTCGCCCCGCAAGTTGAATCTAGTGAAGGAATTCCCTCCTCAGTTCTATTTTGGCTTTGAACCCCATACGGTATACCGGTCGGCCGTCTCGGGTATGACGGTCAACAGGCACAACTATGGAGCCTCCAACATCCTGTGGGGTTCCGTGATGGACATCCAGATCTTTGGCAGGGTGGCGCAGTCGGGAGCCTTGTCACTCCTTCAAGGGGATGGGGGCTTCATTCCGGAGCTTTCCAGTTTCAATGACTTCATGAAGGCCTATCCCAGCAGCGCCTCAGTCGATATCTATCCCCTGCAAGTGGGGGGTGCAGCCGAAATCCTTGCACAGCGTTCCCGACTTGTGAGCCTGAGTTGGTCGGCCCATATTCCCGAGTTCCATCAATTTTGGGACGATCAAAATGACATGGTGCCTGGCCCGGATCCGGATGACACGCAGACTTTGTCGGCTGAGATGATCCATCTGGGGGTCCCCCTCAGCCCGAGCCCGGCGTGGAGACTCAGCCAGTTGCCGGGCTCACCGCCTCTCTATCATGTGTCGCTGTCCACTCCCATCGATATCAACAGGCCGGAGGACCTTTGCATCCGGGTCCAATTCAATGGCCCGAGAGTGACCATGGCCACGCCCCTCATTGAAAACATCGACTTGGTATTTGAAAGGGAGCAACTTTCCTACGAGTTTTACCAAATGGACGGCGGAAATTAGGAAAAGATCGAATGATTCCGTGTCTGAATATCATGATAGGCGAGGCCTTGTGAAAAAATCGGGATTTGTTCTGATCTTGGTGGTGGCCCTTTTGGGTGTCCTCGGGTTTTTGGCCATCGACCTGGCCTTCCAAAGCCGGCAATCCCGGGTGTTGTCCTTGAACACCGTGGGACTGGCCAAGGCCACTCTCGCCGCCCGCAGCGGGATCGAGAAGGGGCTCCAGGGCACGGTGGCCTACGCCAGGCGACCGGTGGCCGGGCTCCTCTTTTCTCAGCAACTGATGAGCGCGGGTGAGGATGTCAACCGCAATGGCCTTCTTGATCCGGGCGAGGACCTGGATGGCGACGGTCGCCTTTCCATCCAGAGTTTCCTGGACGATCGGGCCCCGTCCCTGGCCCTGGCCGATGCCACGGGTGGCGTCAGCCTGTTGGTGGATGACGGGGAACACACCCGGGGGATCACTTGGCGCAATGCCGTTACGGCCCCCGAACAGTTGTGCACCCTGAGGATTTCGGTGCCCTCCATCGACCTGAATGCAGGAGTGATGGCGGGAGAGGGCCAGGCCGGCCAGGACTTCATGACGAATCATACCGTGATGTACAGCGCCTCGTCACTAACCCACCCCTTCAACATTCCTCTGAGGCGCTTCCTGAATGCCTGGGGGAATCACCACAAATATTTGGCAATGGTGAGGCCCGACAAGACCTACAACTTTGACCGCTCCTCCGATATGGGCCTGATCGACAGTCCTGAGAACTTGATGGATACGGCGGCCAACGCCAGGAACCCCATTTTCTCCTTCGATGTGTTCAATCCCAGTGGCAATCACGCGCTCGATTCCCTGGGGAATCCTGTGTTCTCCGAACCTCCCCTGGGCGACTTGATTCTGGCTGCGCGGCCGGGGGGGGGCTATCGCCGGGTTGCTGACGTCTTGAGCCTGGTGGAAGCCTATGTGACCAGTTGGGTTGACATGGCGAACCGGCGGGCTGACGGGAACGGCTCAACATGGATGCATGCCGACGGGACCCCCATTCCTGTCATGACGCCGGGCAGGATCAAGGCCATTGTGGATGAGTTCAGGGATTTGGCCGTCACCAATCCCCGTCGGGAGCGAGGCTGGGTTTTTAACTTGGGAACCCCATCACCATCCCCTCCGAATGAGATGGACGGCCTAGCGCTCAACACGGGTTATTTTGAATTGCACCAGAACCGCCACTACCTTTTCACCAAGGTCTACGACGTGCCGTCCCTGAGGGTGGATATCAACCGGGCTCCTCTGTCAGTGCTGGCGGCGCTGGTGCATGCCCCGGGCCAGGTGGCATTGAAGGCTTACGACCCCTATCTCAAGGTCATGACAGCCCTCAGTGACCCCATTCCCTTCCAAAGCGAGAACAACCATCCCTGCTACTGGGCCTATTCCGGGGCGGATCGCGAGCATATTGCCGGCAAGCCGCTGTTTTCAATGACGGAATCACTCAGGCTGGCCCAGGACATGGTCGGGTTGAGGCAGGTGACACTGTTCCAGAATTCCACCTGCGGGCTTCGGGATTTTTTACGCGCTTGGAACAAGGGATACGACGCCAAGTTTCACGAGCTCTATACCCCCGATCATCAGTTCAATGCCCAGGTATGGTCCTTACCCGCGACGCAGTTTTCCAATGTTTCCCAATTCTATGACCTCTACCATAGCCATCGTCGGGTGCAGATCCTCGCCGAGCTACTCAACCCCCACCCGAATGACGCTCGTGTGGTGTGGGACGAGGCCCTTCCCCTCGCTGTGGAGAATAGGCGTCAGCGCCTTGCCATCACTGGCCACCCCTTCAAGGGGCTTTACTTCATGTTGGATGAGGCCGAGGGGACGGGGGCTGAAAAGTGTCCTGAGGTTTCTTTCCAGACCCCTGAGTACCGCTACACCAGCCTGGGTTGGAGTCCCTACCTGGGACAGCGTCGGATCCTGACCACTGTGGTCCGCCTCTATGAGAAGGTGGAACTGGGGACTCAAGCCGATTTCGTAGAGACAGCCCGTGATGTCCCTCCCTCCATGCTGCCCACCTTGGGATCCTGGGTCACCTATCCCGAGCTTCTTGGAGTGTCGCCCTGCACATGGACGGGACATCTTGCGTTGAAACCCGTCACCCGGACACCTCCATGGGGAGAGAGTGTTTGTTACAGAGTTCCACTCAACGGCTACAATCCTGCGCCTACCACGCCCGTCAACGGCGCGGGCAGCCCTGTGGATGCCTGGCCCACGGGGGGGCGGATGCAGTTGGGCCCCAATGAAGCAGATGCCAGGGGAAAACTCCTGAATTCACTTCAGCCTTCGCCCACCGGCATGATCCGATCCTTGTATCCTTCGACAGCGGGGCTCATCGATGTGGCGACCGATCTTCTTCCAGGGGGAGGGATCCGCATGAGTCCCTACAACAACAGCAAGATCAGGGCTGTTAATACGGCGACTGGCCTGGCCGGTTGGCCCAATCACAAGGAGGCCTTGTTGGTGTTGCGAAATAGCAAAACCAACATTGCGATGGACAACAGCTTGCCGGACTCCACGGAAGGATTCGACCCCGGCTCCACGATCTCGCCATTTCTGCCGAGTATCCGCGAGGGTGCGGTATCGTTTTATGTGAAGCCTCGTTTCCATTGCCAAAGCAGCCAGCCCAGCGGAGCCTGCACGCTGTTTTATTGGCCGTTTTCCGTCTATGACCAGGAGACTCAATCCCGCTGTACGGGACTCAGTTACCCCGGGAATGAGCCCTTCATCAGGTCCCAATTTGTGGGCAGTATGAGGTTGGTATGGTGGTCGTACCCGGGCTGGGTGGGTGGAACACAATTTGACATGAAACCCATGGCGAACTGGCGTTGGCCTGCTGTTATACCGTTTGCCGGGTTCGCAGGACAGATCGATGCCGGCCCCTTCTATTTCAGCAACATGGGGGGGCGCACAGATCCCGGCAATGCCACGTCACGTGGCCATCTTTTCCCCGAGGTTTCGCCTATCTTTGGCACGAATGCCATCTTGGGGGGAGACGGCATTGAGGGTCACTGGCCTGTGCCCAATCCGCCATCCAACGAGGTGCTTGTCTTGGAATGGGAACTCCATAAATTTGCCTTTCATAACGATCAAACCTCTCCCGTGGGATCTAATCCTGGAACTCAGGTGACACCCACTTGGGCCTCGTGGGACACAACGGATCAATTGCCCATGCTGGCCCAACGATGCTGGTACACCAACCCTACAGGCTCACCCCATTTTCTGTTCGACACCTCAGATCCTATTCTGCCGCCGAACGCCCGGCGCGATTACCACTCCGTGCGCAAATGCTTCTACCTGGAAAGGCCTCTCCGGTGGGTCGGTGGCGCGGAGGATGGTCGCGGCCCCCGAGACAGTCATGGGGATCTCCAGGCCCTCATTGAGACAGGTCGTTGGAACCATATCTTCATTGCCTGGAGGAATCTCGATAACGTCCTCGACAATGCTCCCCCCAACAAAGGAGGCTGTCTGGCGGCCTATGTCAACGGCAGCTACAGCAAGACCTCAAATCTTGATTTTGCCACCACGGCCATTCTCTTCAATATGGACTACTCGCCGGCCTACAGGGGCTCCTCAGTCCAAGGTCTCAATTTCAGTTCATGGCCCACGGGCCGGGAGCACAATCCTTACCAGACCATGACTTACCAGGGGCCCTTAGCCGACACTGGTATCCTGGGCTCTCACAGGAATTATGGCAAGACGTATTGCATACCGCGAAGCCATGATTTCACCAACTACTCCCTGCCCCCCTCTCCTTCAAGATTGGATGGCAATGTTATTGGGAATCAGGGGGTCAATCCCCTCAATCCCTGCGGCATCAATTACGCCAACACCTTCTACAATCACTTTTATTCCCCCAGGAAGAGTTACCTCTTTCGCCGCTTTCCCTCCCGGTTTTATTTCGGATTCGAGCCCCATACTATTTCGAACTATGTGTTCGGGACCAGCAACATGGCCTATTCCTATTTCGCATCGAACATCACCTGGGGATCCTTCATGGATGTTTATGTGTTCACAAAGCCCACCACCCTGGGACCGGATTCACCCTTGGGCGGCGATGGGGGGTTTCTCCCCGAACTCCCCAATTACAACGCGGGGGGCGCCAATGTTTTCTCGCCCTATCCCAGTTACAACTTGGCGAACACCCTCAAGTTGTACCCCTTGCTGCAAGCGCCATCCCAGGCTTTGATCGAGCAGGGGATCAACCTGGTGGGATTCAGCTGGGCGGCTCACCTACCGCCTTTCCATGAGTTTTGGGATGACCAGGAACCCGACCCCGGTGTAGACATGGCGGATGCTCAGGCCATTCAGCTGGACCACGTTTTCCAGACTGTTCCCAACGGGCTGGTGGGTATCAGCCAAGATCCCGGCACGGTCTCGACCTATTCCTGGGAGTCAGCAACTCCCTTGGCGGTCACATCGGTGGCCGACATCCACTTCATCCTGGGTTTCAAAGGGCCCGCTGTCGTGCTGTCGACTCCCCTCGTGGAGAACGTGGATCTGGTCTTCCTCAGAAAACATCCGCTTTTCTTCGATTACAACCTGGAGTAAGGAAAAATTTGGTGGAGGGAACGGGAGTCGAACCCGCGGCCTCTACGTTGCGAACGTAGCGCTCTCCCAACTGAGCTATCCCCCCACGCGTCAACTCTTGATGATGCCTCCCTCGTCACTGAGGTCGATGCCCTGCAGGATCATCGAGAGGGCCTCGCGGTTCGGGGTGTTGTCCATCCCCGTCTCCTTTGAAATGTAGCCTTTCTTGATGAGGTCGGCCAGCGAATGGTTGAAGTCGATCATGCCCTCGTCGCGGCTCCCACGGATCACCTCGGCCAGCTTGTTTTCCTTGCCCTCGAGGATCATCTTGCCCACGGTGGGAGTGCCCAGCATGATCTCCAGGGCCGGCACCATCATCCGCCCCTTGACCGAGGAGGGCAGGAGGCGTTGGCAGATCACGGCCCTCAGGGTGAAGGCCAGGTTCTGGCGCACCTGGTCGTGGCGGTCGGCGGGGAACAGGTCGAGGATGCGGGGGATCACGAGGGGCGCCGAGGAGGCGTGCATGGTGCCGAACACCAGGTGCCCTGTTTCGGCGGCGGTGAGGCCGAAGTTGAAGGTCTCGTAGTCGCGCATCTCACCGGCCACGATCACATCCGGATCCTGGCGCACCAGGTTCCTGAGGGCCTGGCTGAAATCCGCGAGGTCGGAGCCGATCTCGCGCTGGTTGATGAAGCTCTTCTTGTCTTTGTAGAGGTACTCGATGGGGTCCTCGATGGTGATGATATGGCAGCGGCGGGTCGAGTTGATGTGGTCAATCATCGCGGCAATGGTGGTGCTCTTGCCGCTGCCGGTGACACCCGAGAGCAGCACAATGCCGCTGTCCTGCTCGCAGATCTTGCGCAGGGTCTCGGGAGGCAGGCCGAGGTCCGCAAACGTAGGGATCTCCACAGGCACCAGCCTGGCCGCCATCGCCAGGGTGCCGCGCTCACGGAAGACGTTGATGCGGAAACGCTGGCCCTCGGAGAGCATGTGGGTGAAGTCGATGTCCCCGTCGCGGCGGTACTTCTCGATCTGCTGTTCGTTCATGATGGCGAACACCAGCTTTTCGCACTGCTCGTTGTTCAGGAAGGGCATGTCCAGCCCGCGCATGGAGCCCCCGATCCGGAGGAAGGGGGGGGCCCCGGCCTTGATGTGTAGGTCCGAGGCGTTGAAACGGACCATGTGCTGGAAGATCCTGTCGATCTCGGAATGGATGCCGCTGTAGATGCTGAACACGCTCTCGTAGGACATGCGCGGAATCATATCAGAGGCCCCGCGGGGTTATAATGCCGGGATGAGACGGTGGTTGATCCCCCTGTTTGTGCTGGCCTCCTGCGGTGATGACGAACCGCGGCCCCTGAGGGATCTGGACGCATTCAAGGTCAGCTCCACCCGGCGCGAAAACCAGCAATGGCTCGCCGTCAAGAACGGCAAGGGACTCGGCGAACCCCGCGCCTACATCCGGCGCGAAACCCTGTTGTTCCCCGATGGCTCCCGCGGGACTGTCGACACGGTGTATGACCTGCATTTCAACGAAAAAGCCAAGATTGGCGCCGACGGTCGTGTGCTCACCAACCGCAAAAACAGGCGGACCCAGGAATGGGAGGAGGTGGACCTCGGTCGCATGGGCCTCCCCAGGGCCGTGGGTGTTGCCATGGATTGGCCCCGGGGGGCCGACAAGGATTTCAGCATCGTGCCCATGACGCTGGAGGACACCCGTCCGTGAGCGGTTCCCCCAATTGCGATTCCTGCGGCATCCCGCTGAGGGGTGAGGATCTCTTCACGGCCCGCCGGAGGGGCTCCTTCTTCTTCTGTCTTCCCTGTGGTGTGAAGAGGGAACGCCAGTCGACCCTGATCCTGGGGGCCTGCATCCTGGTGGGTGTGGCGATCCTGGTGATGGCCCACCTTTCACTCTCATGGCGCCTGCAGGCCCTCGAAGAAAAACTGGGTTCCCAGGAATCAGGGACCAGGCCCTGAAGCCTC
Organism: Planctomycetota bacterium; assembly: GCA_050251015.1. Taxonomy (GTDB): domain Bacteria; phylum Planctomycetota; class JBFWNO01; order JBFWNO01; family JBFWNO01; genus JBFWNO01. The sequence goes on along the minus strand of JBFWNO010000005.1, from coordinate 13,448 downwards.
TCGGCCTTGTCCTGTGTGGCGGGGCCTCCTCCCGGATGGGTCACCCGAAGTGGAGCCTGGAACGGGACGGTCAGCCCTGGTACAGCCGGTCGATCCAAACCCTCGGTCCCCTCTGCGAACGGGTGCTCCTTTCGGTATCCGGTGTCTCGGGTTGGCCCGAGGGTGTGGAACGGATCCATGACCTCTGGCCCTCCCGGGGGCCCCTTGCCGCCTGGGCCACCTTCACGGCGATCTTTCCGGGTCGAGATCTCCTCTCGGTTCCCGTGGACATGACATCCCTCGAGACCCGGGATCTGGCCCCCTTGATAGGGACGGTTTCCGGGCACCTCGTTTCGCCGGTCGGGTCGCATTACCTGGCCGCCTTTGTGAGGGCCTCAGACTTGACCAAGCTGTCGGTGCCGAGTGATGCCAAACTGGGTTCCGTCGCGGCATTCTGGGAGCATACGCCCCATACCGTCAGGCCCCTGGATGCCACCCGGGCCCTGGATGCCAATACCCCGGAATCCGGGCTTATCCGCAATCCGTAGCCCTGTCCTATAATGACGTCCATGGCGGACACCATGACCAAGAGCCCGGCCCTCGACCAGATCGTGGCCCCCATTCTCCCGTGGATCCGTGAGGTCGACCGTCGGGTTGATGCGGTGGTGGCCTCGAAGGAACCCCTGATGTCGGATCTGGTGGCCCATGTCCGCCGTTTCAGGGGCAAGAGACTGCGCCCGGCCCTGGTGCTGATGGCCGCCCGTTGCGCCGGCGACAGGGTTCCGTCGGAGGCCGTCATGGACCTGGCACTCATCACCGAACTGGTGCACACGGCGACCCTGATCCACGACGACGTCATCGACAGGGCCGACACCCGCCGGAACAGCCCCTCGTTCAATCTTCGCTGGGACAACCAGGTGGCGGTGATTTTCGGCGACTACCTCTTTTCCAAGGCCTTCCTGATGACCGTGCGCATTGCCGACCTGCCGGCCCGCGAACGCCTGGCCGAGGTCACAGGCGACCTCTGCGAGGGCGAGATGCTCCAGCTGGAATCCCGCATCAAGCGCGGCATGAGCGAAGAGGAATACATGGAGATGATCCTCCGCAAGACAGCCACCTTCCTTGGCTGCTGCACGGCCATGGGCGCGCGCTTGGCAGGACTTGAGACCCGCCACGTGGAAACCCTCGATAGGGTGGGCGAGCGCCTGGGTTGCGCCTTCCAGATCGTGGATGACTGCCTCGATCTGATGGGCTCGGAAGGCACCATGGGCAAGAGCCTCGGCACCGACATCGCCACGGGCAAGTTCACCCTCCCCCTCATCAAGTTTGTGGAGACACTGGGTCCTGCAGAGGTCGAAACCCTGGAGTCTCTGATGGGGGCCGGCAAGGGTGACGAGGCCAAGGCCTTCGTGCATAGCCGGCTGCCGGAATCGGGAGCCGTGGAGGCGGCCTGGGCCGAGGCCAGGCGCTTCACCGAGGCGGCCCTCAGAGATCTGGAAAGCCTGCCCGAGAGTCCCGGCCGCAACGAATTGATCCAGATTTCCAACTACCTGATCTCACGCTCGCATTGATCGTGGCAAGGTTGGTCGCCCCCATGGCCTACATGGGGCTGATCTGGTGGCTTTCCGACAGGCAACTTCCTGTGGGACCCGAGGAACTCCTGTTCCCGGGTGCCGACAAGCTGGTCCACGGCGTGGAGTATTTCATCCTGGGCTGGCTGTGGTTGTGGGCCCTGACCCCCTTCCGGTGGAAGTCCCTGGGGTTGGCGCTGGTCCTCGCCGCCGTGTGGGCGGGGCTGGATGAATGGCACCAGACCTGGGTGCCGGGGAGGGATGGAAGCCTTGAGGATCTTGCGGCCGACATGGCCGGCGTGCTCCTGGCCGGAATCAACGCTTCAGGACGGCGCCCTCGCAGAACTCCCTGAATCCGTCCTCAAAGTACAGCTTGTCGGCCAGTTTCTTGTCGGCGTGCCGGAGCTCTTCCCAGGTGCGGATGGCCTCCTGGCGGTAGGACTCCACGAGGGTCTTGCCGTCGGGCGAAGGCGGAGCGGCGTAGTCCTGGCTCAGCCTGGCGCTGGTGATAGCCAGGTTGTAGAGGCATTTCGGATCGCGGGGTGACAGCGTGAGGGCCTTCAAGAGGCACTCGCGGGCCTCGGCGTAATCCTTCATCCTCAGGAGCACCAGGGCCTTTTCGTTGTAGGTGGCAGGCGAGGGCTTGAGCTCGACGGACTTGGAGGCGTGGGTGAAGGCCTCCCGAAGAATCTCCTGCCCCCCCTCGACGGGAGCGCTTTGGCGCAGGGCCTCAGAAAGGTTGAGGCGAACGTGGGAGGAGTCGGGCCGCAGGGCGAGGGCCTGCCGGAGCGGCGCCAGGGCCTCTTGGGGCTTGCCCGACACCTGCAGGAGGTGGCCTTCCATCAGGGGGATTTCCCACTCGAGGCCGGGTGTGACATGGGCCTCCGGCAGGGCAGCGAGCCTGCGGGCTTCCTGAAGGCACTTCAGGGCATCCTGAACCTGCCCCTTCATCGAGAAGAGGCGGGCCCTGAGGATCCAGGCACGGTGGTCGGCATCCGAAGCGCTTCCCAGCGCCGCGAATTCCCTGTCGAGGTCCACCATCAGGCGTTGGTGTTCCTCGGTCTTGTCCAGGTCGTCGGCCAGCCGGGCCCGGCCCAGGAGTCTGTCCAGGCGGTTGAGGTCGTCCTTCTTGGTGCAGGAATGGAACATCAGGGCTGAAACGCCCAGCAGGGCCAGAGAAGCCAGGAGGGTGGGCCCTTTCAATCGCGGCTCAGGGGGGCCTTGAGGATGGCCTCGCTGGTGCAGGTTTCCCTCACCCGCACCTCGACCACCCTGGCCCTTTCGTCACCCAGCATCTGGCTGGCCACGCGGAAGAGCTCCTCGCAGATCCGCTCTGCCGAGCTCTGGCCCTTGAAGATGTAATGCTTGCCGCGCCCCTCTTGGGTTCCGAGGAAATCCAGGAGGTCGGTGTCCTCGGAACTCACAAAGCAGGCGTGGTCGAAGTGGTCGTTGATCCACTTCTTGAGCTTCTTCATGTCGTTGTAGTCGTAGACGAAGCCGTACTGGTTGAGGTGCCGGCCGGGAAGGAGCTCCATCGTTACGGTGGCGTTGTAGCTGTGCCCGTGGAGGTGCCGGCAATTGTCGGGATAGCCGTGGATCAGTCGGTGGGCGGCCTCCCAGCGGTAATCCTTGCTCACACGGTGGATCTGCATCAACTCATTATAGGTCTTGGGGTGTTTCGGCCCGCTATGCCAAGGGGGCGCTGATGCCCTGAGGGAAAAACAGCCTGAAAAGGGTAAGATTCCACCCAAGGCGCCCGTAGCTCAACCGGATAGAGCACCGGATTTCTAATCCGGCGGTTGCAGGTTCGAGTCCTGCCGGGCGCGCCACTCTACAGTTGATGACACAGTGTATGCTCTGGTCTCACCCCACCGTGCCACAAGGAGTCCCCATGATGTTCAAGCGTTGTCCACGAGTTCTCTTGACTGTGTGGATGGCCGTGGGTTGCTGTGCCGTGGCCCAGCCGATCGGGCGGAAGCCCGGACCCGCTGCACCGAGCACGCATGTGGAAGCCAATGGCGAAACCACGACCAGCGAGCCGCCGCCGGAATTGGCTCCCCCAAGGCGCTGAGGGGGAAGGCCTGTGATCGTGCGCAAGGCGGGGGAACGCGGTCATGCCCACCATGGGTGGCTCGACACCTGGCACACCTTCTCCTTCGACACCTATGATGATCCCAACCACAGGAACTTCGGCCCCCTGAGGGTGATGAACGAGGACAGGATCGCCCCCGGCGGGGCCTTCCCCACTCATCCCCACCGCGACATGGAGATCCTCACCTGTGTCCTGGAGGGTGAACTGCGGCACAAGGACAGCCTGGGCAACGGCTCGGTGATCCGCGCCGGGGATTTCCAGTACATGAGCGCCGGCACGGGTGTTCTGCATTCCGAGGAAAATCCCTCGGCCTCCTCACCGACCCATCTCTACCAGATCTGGATCTTCCCCGGGGAACGCGGGCTCGAGCCGGCCTATGCCCAGAAGTCGCTGGAGGAGCTGGAGTTCAAGGACGGCCTGGCTTTGGTGGCCAGCCCCGATGGCCGCCGGGGCAGCATCGCCATCCGCCAGGACGCCGACGTTCACCGCCTGAATCTTGAGACCGGTCGCCGGGTCCGCGCGTCCCTCAGGAACCCCTTGGGCTGGTTGCAGGTGATGAGGGGGTCCGTGCGGGTGTCGGGCCAGATGTTGGAGGCCGGAGACGGGATATCATTCTCCGATGCGAAGACCATCGAGGTGGAAGCCCTGAAAGATTCCGATCTCCTGCTCTTCGACCTTCCCCACCTTGTGCCCAAGAAAGGATCCCCATGAACCCCTCCCTCCTCGCCATCTCCGGAAGCACCCGCAAGGGTTCGTGGAACTCCCGACTGCTGGCGGTGGCGGCCGAGGCCGCGCGCCAGGCGGGGGCCCGGGTGGAGGTGGTGGACCTTCTGGCGGATCCCCTTCCCCTGTTTTCCGAGGATCTTGAATCGGCAGGGATCCCGCCGGCGGTTTCGGCCCTCAAGCAGCGCGCCATCGCCTGCGACGGCTACCTTTTCGCCTCCCCCGAGTACAACGGATCGCTGTCGCCCCTGATGAAGAACACGATCGACTGGCTCTCCCGCAAGCACGGCCAGGAGGCCCACATGGCCGCCTACAAGGGCAAGGTCGCTGCCGTAATGGCGGCCTCGCCCGGGGCGCTCGGTGGCCTGCGGGCCCTGCCGCACCTGAGGTACATCCTCGAGGGCATCGGCACCCTGGTGATCCCCGAGACCCTGGCGCTGGGCAAGGCCCACGAGGCCTTCAACGAGGCCGGCCAGCTCAAGGATCCCGCCCAGCTGGCCCAGGCCACCCTGTTGGGCCAACGTCTGGTGGAGGTGATCCGCAAACTGCGGGGATAGTCCGAGTCTACGGTCTTGTGAAGAAGTGCTGGCCGATCAGGAAGACGCCGTAGACCACCATCCCGCCACCCAGGCAGGAAGCGAGAGTGCCTTCGAACACCCCGCCGCGTTCGGCGCCCACCTCTCCGGCCCCGATGGCGATGGCGCCGCCGATGATCAGGAGCATGCCGAAGGTGGAGCGGTAGCTGATCACCAGGCTCCGATGCCACGGACCACACTGTAGGCCGTGCGGATCAGGATCACGAAATCCAGGAGCATGCTCTGGTGTTCGATGTAGTAGAGGTCGTAGTCGAGGTTCTCGTGAATGGAAAGGCGGCGGTCCGCGCTGATCTGCCAAAGGCCGGTGAGGCCAGGCTTCACGCGGAGGCGTTCGCGCTGCTGGGGCGTGTACCTTTCCGTGATGAAGGGCATCTCGGGCCTGGGGCCCACCAGCGACATCTCGCCCCGCAGCACATTCACCAGCTGGGGGAACTCATCAAGCGAGAGGCGCCTGAGGATACGGCCCGCCTTGGTGATTCTCGGATCGTCGCTGGTGGTGGGGGTCAGGGCGTAGGCCGGGGCCTCCACGCGCATGGAGCGGAACTTGAGCATGGTGAATTCACGTCCCCCGAGTCCGGTGCGGCGCTGGCGGAACAGCACGGGGCCCGGACTGTCGAGCTTCACCCATAGGGCGATAAGCGCCAAAAGGGGCAGGAGCAGGATGAAGAGAAGGGTGCCCAGCACCAGGTCGAAGAGCCTCTTGAGGGCCCGGTGAAGGGGGGAGGCGGCCAGGTCCTTCACCGTGATCAGCGGGAGCCCGTCGACATCAGAGAGGCGGATGCGGTGGGCAAAGAGGGCGTGGAGGGCCGGCACGAACTCCAGTTGGAGCCGGAGGTCCTGCGACAATCTCAGCAGTTCCACCAGGCGCTCGGGGGTGGCCCCCTCATCGGCCACCACCAGCCGGTCGATCTCGAAGGAGGCACACAGACGCTCGATGTCGCTGAAACTCCCCAGGCGGCGCACCTGATCGAGCTCGGACCCGTCGTCGTTGATCAGGCCCACAAGGAAATAGCCCGACTTGGGGCTCTGCAGGATCTTGTCGCGGAGCCTGCGCGCCAGTTCCCCGCGCCCGTAGATCAGCACCCTCTCGTTGCCGAAACCCTTCAGGTGCAGAGTCTGCTGGAGTTTGAAAACCCCGTAGCGCAGGAGCCCCACCAGCGGGAACATCAGGGCCAAGGCCATCGACATCTCCAGACGCGAGACCTGCAGGTGGAATTCGCGAGAGGCCAGCCAGGCATGCAAGGATCCCAGCAGGGGGGCGTTGCGGTCGAGGGACTCCTGGCGGGCCTCTTCCAGGAAGAAGAGGCCTGCGAAGGTCAGGAGACCGGCGATGATCAGGCTCTTGAGGATCAGCCGGGTTTCCTCGATGTTGAGGATGGTCTTGTGCTTGCGGTAGAGGTCGTGGAGGAAGAAGACGCCAAGCACCACAATCATCACCACCAGATGGACATCCAGCTTGTCGGCGAAGGGACGCTGGGCCGTACCCACCATGGTGCCGTACAGGACATGGGAGACCATGAACGACAGGATGATGCCCAGCACATCCGACGCCAGCTCGAGGGCGAAGGCGGCCAGTTTCCAGGTGTGCCTCAGGAAGCTCATGACAGAAGTTCCCTGTAGAGGGCGTCCAGGCTCCCCGCCAGGCGGGAGGCGCTGTGGTTCTTGAGGACATGCTCGCGGGCGGCGTGGAGGCGCGACTCGCCCTGTCCCAGCGCGGCACCGGCCGCCTGCAGGAACCCCGGGATGTCACCGGGCCTGTGGAGCGAGGCCCTTTCGCCATGCCGGCCGGCGAGGTCGGGGATGCCTCCCACGGCCGAGGCCACCACCGGGGTGAGGGAGGCCATGGCCTCGATCATGGCCACGGGCGTGCCCTCGGAATGGCTGGGGATGCACAGAAGGTCGAGGGCGCGGTACACGTTGGCCACTTCGCGCACCGTGGGCACGAAATGAACCCTTGAGGCCAACCCAAGCCGGCGTGTCTGTTCCCGCAGAGACTGTTCCAGTTCACCATCGCCGACAATTGTAGCGCTCCACGATGCGGGTCCCCGGGCCAGCGCCTCGAGGAAGAAAGCGTGGTTCTTGACGTGGGTCAGCCGCCCGACCATGCCAAGGAGCGTCCCGGTCTCCGGAAGGCCGAGCGCACGGCGGGCTTCCACCTTGGTCAGCGTGGAGGGAAAGGTTGAGAGATCGAAGCCCAGGGGAATGACCTCGGTATGCTCCCACTCCGTCACCTGCCAGCGGTCGCAGAGATCGCGTTGCTGGAGTTCCGAGATGGCGATCAGCTTGTGGGCCAGGGGCGCCAACGTCCTTTCCGCTTGGAGCACCGCCGTGCTCATGAGGGGGCCGAAGTGCCCCGAGAAGACGTTTCCGTGGAAGGTGTGCACCACGGCCCGTGTTCCGGTGAGAGCCCCGGCCAGGCGGCCCAGCCATCCCGCCTTGGCATGGTGGGTGTGGATGATGTCGGGCCGGAAACGCCGGATCTCGCCGACCAGGGCCCTGAGGGCCCGGAGATCCTTGAGGGGGGAGGGGGGTTGCACAAGATCAGGAAGAATCCCGTGATCAAGATTGTTTCCGGCTGCACGCCAGCTCATGTCTTCCTCCCCCGGCTTGAGGGCGCCCGAGATCAGGCGTGTTTCCCACAGGGGATTGGCGGCAAGGTCCAGGGCCTGGATGGAGGGCCCGCCCACATTCAGCCTGGTGATCACGCGCAGGATCCTCGGTCGGCTCATGACCGGAGCCTTTCATAGAGTTGCCTGTGGGCCTCCACATAGGCCGACACCGAGAACTGCCCGCGCAGACGGCTCCGCATGCGTTCCCGGCGTGACGGCCACGAATCCTTGTCGGCAAGAGCTTGCCGGATCGCGGAGGCCAGGGCCTCGGTCGACCCCGGCTTCGCCAGCCAACCCGTGTCGCCCAGCACGCCGGGGATGGCGCTCACATCGGAGGCCACCACGGGCAGGCCCAGGTCCATGCACTCCAGGAGCACCCGGCCCAGGCCTTCCCACAGGGATGGCAACACAAAAAGATCCGAGGACACCATCAGGCGGGCGAGGTCGGCGCGGCGCCCGAGGAAGCGGACGCGTGGGGCCAGGCCCAGCGCCGAGACCCTCGATTCCAGGTCGCCCCGGAGCGGGCCTTCTCCACAGACCAAGAGGGAGGCTCCCGGAATGGCAGCCACAGCCTCCACCAGGAAGGCCTGGCCCTTTTGGGGCACCAGGCGCCCGGCATGCAACAGGAGGGGACCCTCGCCCAGGCCGAATTCCTTGCGCAGGTCCTCCCGTGGTGGCGCGGACACCGGCTCGAATCCGTAGGGAATGACGGTGAATTTTTCCGCTTCCAGCCCCTTGCCGATGTAATAGTCCCTCACGGCAGGACTGATGGCGACATGGGCCTGTTCTTTCCGGCTCAGCATCCGGTGGAGCACCGCAACCCAGGGGCGTTCGAGGATGCGCTCATCATTGTGCCGGGAGCCCACCAGGGGCCGGCCGGCCGGTGCGGCCAGCGAGCAGAGGCTGTTGGCCTTGAGAAGGTGGGAGTGTGTCAGGTCGTGTGCCTCCATCAGGCTGTGCAGGTGAAAGAGGGTCAGCGGAAGTTCCGGGAAGGATTCAAAGGGCGACTTGAGCACTTCGATGCCGAGGGAACGGAACTGGGGGGCCATCGAACCAGGGCCGATGAGGTGGGCCACCGTCTGGGTCAGTCCCCTCGCTTGGAGGCCGCGGGCCAGGTCGAGGAGGGCGTTCTCGGCGCCGCCGGGATCGAGGGTGCTGATCACGTGGAGGACTCTCATCGGGACAGCTCACGGGCCACGGCCTGGTAGCCCTCGGCATAGGCCTTGATCAACGCCCTTCGCTCGAAGGGGAGCATGGCCTCGCGGCCGGCCAGTCCGATGCGCCGGGCCTCGGCGGGGTTGTCCCGGAGGAAGGCGATTTCGGTGGCGAGACTGGCCGCATCGAACCCGGTCAGGCACCCGTTCTGGCGGTGGACGATCATGTCGGGCATGGTGCCCACGGGTGTGGAGATCACCGGCACGCCGCAGGCCATGGCCTCCAGGGTGGTGCGGGGTCCGCCCTCGGAAAGGGAAGCGCACACCAGCATGCCCGAGGCACGGATGAGGCCGGCGATCTCGGTCTCATCCTGGGCCCAGCCGTGGAAGGTCACGCGACCCGCGAGGTCCCCCTTCGCAAGAGTGGCTTCCAAGGCGGGCCTGAGAGGCCCCGTACCCACGATCCTGGCGGTGGCGCCGGGCACAAGGCGCAGGGCCTCGATCAGGGTGTCGAGTCCCTTGTTGCGCACCAGCCGCCCGATGAACAGCACATCCTGCGCTTGGGCGGCCGCCCCCGGATGAAAGGTCTCGAGGTCGGTGTAGGAGGAATACAGCAAAAGCAACTTGTCGGCTGGCACGCCATGGTCCTCGAGGAAGCGGGGAGTCTGGGTGCGGTTGATCACCCGGATCCTGGCGGCCTCGCGGTGGGCGAAGCCCACATACCAGCCGGTCAGAAGGCGCCTAAAGAATTCCGGGATGTCGGCCGCCTTGGGGTGGCCCTCCACATGGTAGATCTCCAAAATGTGGGGCACTCCAGTGAGCCTGGTGAGGCGCCGGGCCGCGATGCCGTTGATGAAGGGAGGATACTCATGGATACCCATGATGTCGTGATGGTGTTCCTCGAGCAGTCTCTTCCCTGTGGAGGTGAGCCAGGAAAGACGCCGGAATTTTGAGGGGGGAGCCACATGGAAGTGCACATTGCCAAAGAGCGTGGTGTCGCGGGCTTCAGGGTGGTGGGGGCAAAGGTAGTCGATGCGCTCCCAATGGCGCGAGAATTCCTCCATCAGGCGGTGGTGGGGACCCCTGAGCCCGCGGGCGCAGGAGGCATCGGCCCCGATTCCCAGGAGCCTCACGAGGCCAGAGATTCCAGCAGTTCGCCCGTCTGGGCCACCATCGATTCCCAGCCGGCGACCGGGCGCGAGACATTCGCCGGGAGGGTCAGGCGGCCCGAGGCGATGCCTTCCAGCACCTCCTGGAGGGCCATGGGATCCTGGTTGTCGAGGAGCCAGCCGGTGACACCGTGCTCCACAAAGTCGGGGTGGAAGCCCTCGCGCGTGGCGACCACGGGCTTGCCCTTGTGGAAGGCCTCCATCAGCACGTAGTTGAATTTGCCGATGCGGGAACTCAGGATCAGCACGTCGCATTCCTTGACATAGCCAGCCACGTCGTGGCGGGGCACCTTGCCGGTGAACAGGACGCGGTTCTCCAGCTTCTTCTCGCGGGTCAGGGCCTTGATCCGCTCAAGGTCGGGTCCGTCGCCCACCACCGCGAGACGGGCGCCGGGAAGGTTCTCAAGGGCCCCGAGGATGAGGTCCAGGTTTTTGGTGCGGGTGACATAGCCGGCCGTCATCAGGCGGAGTCCGGGCTTGCCGCGCCACTGGGCGAGATAGGTGGCTTCGTCCTTCTCGCGGGGGTTGGGGGGAAGGGCGTTGGGGATGACCTCGATACGCTCGCGGGCCACGCCCCACTGCATGAGCAAGCGGCAGATGGGGTCGCAGGAGACGGTCAGGCGTGTGGCCGAGCGGGCCAGGAACCGTTGGAGCGCGTGCCTGAGCGACAGCATCAGGGGCTTCGGTGCTGCAAGGAATTCCTCGAGCCTTTCCTTGGTGTCCCCGGCCTCCATGGCACGTTCCCACACCAGGTCGCCTGTGCACTTGACCACCAGAGGGATGCCCGTGAGCAGGGCCGCCAGGGAGGCCTGCCACCAGAGGTCGTAGGCATAGAGCACCTGGCTCTTGCGGGCGGCCCGGATGAGGTGCATCAGGATGCGGGCATCCCTCACGAGGGGGAACTGGCTGCGGGAGATCCGCCGGACCCTGAAGGGGTAGGAATCGCGGATTTCCTGGCGGTTGACCACGGCCACCACCTGCACCCTGTGACCCCGCTCCTGCAGGGCCTGGGCCAGCTCGGGAAGATGGGTGGCGGCGCCTTCGGCCTCGGGGGGGAAGGCGCTGGTCAGGATGGCAATTTTCATGGGAAGAAGGGGATTTTATCAGTTCCCCCCGTCGGTCTGAGGCCCCAATCCACGATAATGAAAGAGCCATGAAACTGATCTTCTTCGTGCAGATGCTGCGCCCCGACGACACGATCCGGGGGTTCATCCCGGGTTGGTGCCGGGCCCTGGCGCGTGCCGCAGGCGGACTCACGGTGATCTCCCAGGAAACCCACACCGCGGAGCTGGGCGAGGGCATCAGGGTGCTGTCGCTCGGGAAGGAAAGGGGGGCCTCGAAGTTTGAACAGGCCCTCACCTTGGCCTCCATCCTCCGCCTCGAACTTCCCAGGCACGATGCCATGCTCACGCACATGACGCCGATCTATTCAGTGGCCTCGTCTCCTTTCGCTTTCCTGTACGGCAGGCCCGTCTTCACCTGGTACACCCACAGCTTTGTGGGGCCCATGCTTCGGGCGGCCATCGCGGTCAGCCGCAGGGTGTTCACCGCCAGCGCCGAGAGCCTGCGTGTGGACACGAAGAAGAAGTGCGTGGTGGGCCACGGCATCGACCTCGCCCATTTTCTTCCCGGCCCCGCACTCTCGTCGCGAAGTGGACCGCTCAGGATCGTGAGCGCCTGCCGTCTTTCGCCGGTCAAGCGTGTCGATGTTCTTCTGCGTGCGCTGAAAGGTTTGGAAGGCGACTGGACCCTGGAGATCGCCGGGGACGCGCCGATGGAAAGCCAGAAGGAACACGAGGCCGAGATCCGCCGGCTGGCGTCAGCCCTGGGTTCCCGCGTGACGTTGCTGGGGGCTGTGCCCTATCCAAAGATGGGCGAACTGCTCCGGCGCTCCGACCTCTATGTGAATCTCTCGGGCACCGGCTCCCTCGACAAGGGCGTGCTGGAGGCCGTGGCCGCGGGTTGTGCGGTGCTCTCAGGCAACGAGGCCTTCTCGACCTTTCTTGAGGGCACCCAAGAGAGAACGTTCCTATCACGCGTGGATGAGGCAGCGGTGAGGGAGAGGCTGGCGGCTCTTATCAAGACCTCGCGCGAGACGCTTCAGAAGGACAGGGAGTTATTGTTTGAGAAAGTGAAGAGGGAGCATTCCCTGGATGTCTTGGCCCAAAGACTTGTTTCGGAGATGGGCGGATGACTTCCTTGTATCTCCTGTGCAACGCGCGCCTGCCCTCACCCCGGGCCCACCCCCTGCAGGTGGTGATGATGTGGAAGGCCTTTGCGCGCGCGGGGAGGCCCGCCCATCTTCTTTATCCCTTCCGCTTTCAGAGGGAGGCCCACTACAAGGGCTTCGGCCGCAAGTTCTGGGAGGCGTATTGGGAGCTGGAGTGGGGCCCCTCCACAAGGCTCCCCAACATCGATGCCGCGCACTTGGTGGATCTGTTCCCTCCCATCGCCCCGCTGTATGCCCGGGTGCAGCAGGCGTCGTTTTCAGCGGCCGCCCTGGCGTGGCTGGCGTTCAAGGCTGATCCTGGTTCGTTGGTGTGGACACGGGAGATGCTGTCGCTCCCGCTCATCACCCGGCTCAATCTCAAGGTGTTCTACGAGATGCACCGTTACCCCGGTTCGCTGGAGACCCAGCAGCTCAAGTGGCTGGGTCGATGCCGGGGGGTGATCGCGATCACGCAACTTCTTGCCGATCGCCTGGCCGCCTCGGGGTATCCCAAAGAGAAAATTCTGGTGGCCCCGGATGCCTATGACGACCAGTGGGTCGAAAAGGCCCCCCATCGGGCCTCGGCCCGCCAGAGCCTTGGATTGGGGGCGGATGAAAAAATCGTGGTGTATGCCGGCCACCTCTATAAGTGGAAGGGTGTCGATACTTTGGTGGAGGTGGCGCGGGCCCTGCCGGCCGTCCGGTTCCATCTGGTGGGGGGCATGCCCGAAGACGCGACCACACTTCGCTGGCGTGTGGGGGCGTGGCCCTCCAATGCGATCCTTCATGGCCACCGGCCTTACAGCGAGGTGGCTTCGTGGTTGCGCGCGGCGGATCTCGCGTGCGTGCCCAACATCCCCGAAGGCCTTTCCACCGAAAGCACCAGTCCCCTCAAGCTCTACGAGGCCATGGCCTTGGGCACGCCCCTTCTTGTGTCCGATCTTCCAAGCCTCCGGGAGGCCGTTGACGAGTCCTGCGCCCTCTTGTTGCCTCCCGGCGACGTGGAGGCCTGGACCCAGGGGATCGCCTCCCTTCTCGCTGACCCCACTTCCGCGCAGGCCCGGGCCATCCGCGCGAGAGAGCGGGCCGCCGAGCATACTTGGGTGAAGAGGGCGCAGAGGATTCTGGAGTTTATGTCATCCAATCGTGAGGGCGCTTGAAGTTCAGGACACTTTTTAAACCTCTTCTGAGTTGGGAAGAACCAAGAGAAGTGACAAAACATTTTAAAAATCTCAATAAGCAACCAAAGACATTGAAAGGAGAAGTCAAGTCCGTGGGCTGGTGTGCTCTGCTCTTATCCCCTGTATTTTTTCTGCTCTCATTTTTCGACCCCACCCCTGACTTGC
>JBFWNO010000004.1:0-57781 GCA_050251015.1 Planctomycetota bacterium | reverse complement strand
CTCGCTCGACACCGCCGGGCCCTCCAGGACCTCCGCCAGGAGGGATTCCGACTCCTCCTGCCTCCCCCTGGCCGCCAGCCACAGGGCATAGCGGTATCTCCAGACCGCATCCTCGGGAGGTAGTTGACGGAGGGCCAGCACGGCCTTGGGTTCAAAGTCCAAGGAAGCCTCAACATCCTCGGGGGCCTGGCTGATAAAGACATCCACCACGAGACGCAGGCTTTCGGGCGTGGAGAGGGCCGGAGACCAGCGTGAACTGTCGAGGACGATCGACGGCAGGGCCGACAACGAGGCCAGGGCCTCGCGCAAGCTTCCGGCACCGACCAACACCTGGCACTGCAGGATCCTCATGGCTTCGTCGTCGGGAACGGCCTCAAGGTAGGTGTCCATCACACCTAGGGCCCGTGCGGAATCACCGGAATCCAGAAGCGAATACACAAGGAAACGGGCCGCCTCCGTGTCACCCTTGTTCTCCCGGATCAACTTCTGCCATACGGCAATGGACGCCTCCTTCTGCCCCGCTTCATCAAGGAGGAACGCCAGGCTGGTCAGGTTGTCGCGGGTGGGACGAAGTTCCACCAACTCTTGTTGGCATACCACGGCTTCTTCCCAGCGTTTGGCATTGCGGTGGATGGACACAAGGGCCGGCAGGGCCGCCTCGGGGTATTTGGCGACCAGGGGTTCCCAGGCAGAAACGGCCTCAGGCCTCCCCATGTCCGTGAGGATCCTGGCCCTTTCCAACCTTGCCGAGTCATCGGAGACGGACCCCAGGTGTTCAAGAGCGGCCTCCAAGCAGGCCAGAGCCGACTCAGGCCTTCCCGCTTCACGTTCCAGGGTCGCCAGAGTCAGGGCTAGGGTCGCATCGGAAGGAAATTTTTTGAGGTGACGGATGACCAAATCGGTGAGTGTCATCCCGAACAGAGGGGTCGTCACATCCTTCGCACCGATCAGGGCGGTGCAGGCCGTGTAGGACACATCGCGGGCTCCCCCGAATTCGGGGCAACCCTCTTCCAACAGGGATTCATCAAGAGGCTTGAGGGTGGCCACCGCCTGGGCATGATGTTGCAGACGCAGGGCAAAGGCCGCTCGGAACAGGGACGGGGCCGGGCCCTTTTCTACGGCTTCATAGGCCTGCAACACAGGTTCGGCCTCGGCGAAAAGTCCGGCTTCAAGATGCACCCAAAGGGCGTCCAGGATGAGAGATTTGTCACCCGGGTTTTTCTGGATCAGTTGCCCGAGCCAATCGGCAGCTTCCTTGTTCCGGCCGTTGCGGGCCAGCAGGGACGCATGGCGTCGCAAAACGTAACGACTTCCATCAAGCTCCACCAGGTCGGTACTGTCGCGCAGGGCTCCGGCGATGTCGCCGTCGGCCTCGCGCAGTTCCACCAACGCCGTCAGGGCCTCCAGCGGGCGTTCCTGGCGGAGCGATTCCCATTCCCGGATGCTGTCCGTACGGCGCCCGATCAGACCAAACATGCGGGCACGCATGATCCGCTCTTCAGGCCTGACAGGGTTCTCGAGGCGAGAGAGCAGGAGGGTGGCCTTGGCTTCAGCTTCTTCGCGAAAGCCGGCGTTCTGAAGCCATTGAACATGGCTGAAGGGCACCACGAAATCGGCAGGATCAGCCAACTCCTGGGCGGACACCAACCGGCCCACCAGGGACTTAGGGGCTTCCGCCCAGGACAAAGCATTGAAACAGCGCAAAGAGTCGATCTGGCCCGAGGTCATCATGGCATCCGAGCTCACACCCCGGACCTGCCCGTGCGAGAGAAGGGTCTCCGCTTCGGCGTTCTTACCGGCATCATGGAGAAGCTTGGCACGGACAAAGAGCACGGTGGCCGGAAAGACACCCCTCTTTTCAAGTTCCGTTGCCGCTGTTTGGGCCTCGGCCTCCAGGCGAGATTCCGCTGCCAGGAGCGCTCTGCGAGCCGTCACTTCCTGCACGAAACCATGGCGCTCTTCAATATCGTTGAGGAAGGTCAGCGCCTCTGGAACCCTCCCCGTGGCCACCAGAAGGTCGATCAGGGCGAGGCCCCTGTCAAGGGTCGGTGACAGCGACCAGAGGGCGCGGGCATGACCCACGGCCTGGTCGAGCCGGCCCAACTTGATGCACAAATCAATCAGCTCAACCCTGGCATCCATGGGATGGAATTCGATCTGCTGTTCCCAAAGATCCGCCGATTCGCGGTAACGCCCCAGGTTGCCCAGCGCCTTCGCCCTGTATTCCGGCGCCAGCTGGTCACCGGCATCCGTCAACAGCGAATCAAAGGTGGCGCTGGCACCTGGATCTCCCACCTCATAGAGCCAGGTCGCATAGTCATAGCGCAACACATAGTCTGATTTTCCCCACTGGCTGATGTAGTCGTCCACCGACTGTCTTTTTTCCATGTCTCGGGATTTGATCACCGTGGCGGCAATGAAACGGCGGATCGTGATGTCATTAGGCCTGATCACCAAGAGCGAGGCCAGGAATTCCTGCAGCTGCTTGTCGAGGTTGCACTCATCAAGCCGCGACGCGTAGAAGAGTCCGTGCTCGATGTCGGAGGTCTTTTCCCAGATGCTCCGTCGGATCGCCAGTTCCGGGCCCTGGTAACCCAGGAGCTGATTGATGTCCGCCAGGTCGAGCCAGGCCCTGAGACTGCGCGGCTTGAGGACTGTCAGACGTTGGCGCCAGACGAGGGCGTCATTCAGCCGCCCCTTATTCTCGTAGGCCTGGGCCAGGAGCTGACAGAATTCCTCGGTGGGCACCAGGCCCGCAGCCAGGGCATTCTGCATGAGATCGATGGCCCGGCCCTCATCCTGCATCCACATCAGCCGCTTGACGGCGAAGAACAACAGGGTTGTGTTGAGGGGATCGGCCCGAGACGCGATGATCCGGTAGTCATTGGCCCTCTTGAGATCACCCAGGTTTTCGTGCATCTGGCCCAGGACGCGGGCCGCAAGCACAGGCTCCTGGCCCCGGGCAATCTGTCCCTCCAGGATGGACTTAGCTTCATCGAAACTGGTGACTTCGATCAGAAAGCTAGCCAATTCCCTGTTCAGAAGCACATCCTCGGGCCTGTCCTTGAGCGAACGACGGTGCCTGTCGATGATGCGGCCCAAGTCGCCGCCGCGTTTTTCCCAAAGGGCCCGTTCACGAGGCTTGGGGAACAGGAGAACCGCAAGCACAAGGACACCGAGGGTGAAGAATGCCAGATGGCGGAACCTGAAATTCAAGGAGACCTCGTCAGCACATGAGATCCCGAGCTCAACGAGAGTGCCAAACGGCCCTGACCATTGGCATCAACAGTCTCTCCACCTTCAATCCGCCAAGTCCCGGACACTCCGGCCAGAACGATCTCGCCAGGCTCCAGGCTATCAACAGCCAACTCGATCCTGTCAGCACCCGGCTTGAACTGAGTGATCAGGGGAGTGGCTTCCTCCAGGTACGGACGATTCCCGGTGTCACCGGATGTTTTGAGTTGAATGAGAGCCTCTTCCCCTTCAGCCAGATGCACCCAAAGCCTCGTGTCGAGCCGCTTGAAGCCCCAGACGCCCTTGCACCGCTCCAAGTCCACACCCCCCACGGCATCGTCAAACCTCAGGGTCCTGCAGTTCCCGAAATTCCTGACCCTCCACAGGCCGGGACCCTCGGAAGTCCATGTCATGTCCATAGCGCCCTCGACTGAACGGGCATAGTCGCTGGCATAACAGGGCGCGATGGGACCCTTGGTGCTGGCATCAATCACCTTGACCAGACTGTTGAAGGCTCCGAGTTTGTCAGCAATGTAAAAATGGAAATAGATGTTGATGGGGCACACGCGGCGTGGCTGCCGGCCAGGGCCCAGGCAGGCCGGGCTCTCGGTGTTATTGATGGTGTCGATCACATTCACAAATCCGTAAAGGGGGTCGGTGAACAGTCCCGTGAAAATGTTCTCGTTGGCCATGCCCGAATACACCTGCAGGTGGGATCCCACCTGACGGGTTAAGGGCGCCACCCAGGTATACGACGAGAACAATCCATACATGCGCGTGTCCCCGCCGTTGATGTTCAGGAGACCCTGCTTGCGGGTGATGGCGATATCACTTTCCTTGGGACGGCAATCCCCTGTCCAGAGATAGATCTTCACGGATTGGTCCTTGGATAGGAGCCGCGTGTTGATGTAATTGGTGGCGTAGGTGATCTCACGCTGTGACGAATAATCCGGGGCGTTCGGGACATTGGTGAGAGTCAGGGTGCACTCTTCCCATTCCGCAGGGTGGGCGTGGCCGTGGCAGGCCGGCTCGACATTGGGCAGGGACAGCATCTCCCGCGCCATGCTGACGACTTCGGGAGTCCCCAGACCTGCTTCGTCCACAAGCCCTGTCACGATCGACACGGTGAAGGGAAGCTTGTAGCGTTTGAGGATGCGGTCCATGATCACCTGGCCCGAGAGAATGTCGGCGCCGAGGAAGGACCCATTCGTCAGGGCGTCGCCGTCAATGTGAGAAAACCACAGTCGCCGGCCATTGCGCGTGGTCACATCGGGTCGGGGGTTGTCCTGAAGTCGATAAGCCTCTGTGAAGAATCGAAACGGATCGATGCGCCATTGACGGGCCGGAGAATCGGGATCCGACGCCAGGGCATAGGACGTTTCCACGTAGCCACCCCGCGGTGTTGTGACCACCGCATCACAAAGAGCCTTGGGGGCATCCAAATGCAGGAGCGTGAGATACACCTTGGAATCGAAGTGCCGAGCCCTGATCTCACGGAAATATTTCAGGGGCCCATCGAGGGAACGCTCAAACTCCACCATAGAGCTATCTTTGCTCTTGACCCGGATCTTCAGGTTGCGGGTCGACGAGAATCCCCCCGTCTCCAGACCCAACGCCATGAGAACCGAATTAGGAAGCCCCTCCGGAAGGATCGTCTTGGTCTTCAAATCTTCTCGGGCTCCCAAATTTTCGATGATCACACAGGGCAAACCCTTTTCGATCAATCCCCTCAGCCAATGGCAGTAGGCTGCGGCATCCATCATGGAATCATCCATGTACCAGGTCAGGATTCCCCTGACGCCTTCCATGTCGGCTTCAGTGGGAAGTCCCTTGGCCACATCGTGATAACGGAGCTTGCATCCCAAATGGTTCAGGGGCATCTCGGCACATTTATGGATGTAACTCTCATCCCACCGCCCACCTTCCGAAGTGTCATGGAGGGCCAGGATCACCCGATTGTTCGGGTTGAAGAGCGACTCAATGACCTCCGGTTCCGTGGTCGTTTCGGTTGAAGGACCTGAGCCTTCCTTTCCCGACGCCGTACTTTGTGCGAACACCCACAAGATGCCACTCATGGTCAAAAGAAGTGAAAAGTATTTAAGTCTTGATGGCATAGGGAGTTAAAGCACGATATTATATGTGCTGTACACTAGGATTGACTATCTTCTGGAGCATGAATGAAGGCGCTTTGGCCCCATGTTTTTTATCTATTGGCAATCATGGTCACATCAGGCTGTGACACCGAAGGGAAATCGGGCATGACAACGGACATTTTTGAGTATCAGCCTGGGCCGCTCGACAATCCCTTGCGGGGCTTGGTGCCTTTTCACGCAACAGGACATCACCCCTCTTGGCCCCATTCCCTCGAATTCGGCTACATCACGCTGGACACGATGTTTGATGACCAAGGCAAGGTCAACACCCTCCCCCTAGAAACCCTGCTTGAGAATATCGCCTCCCACGGTTGCCAAGCCGTGATCCGGTTGGTTATCGACTATCCAGGCGAAACCTCGGGCATTCCCCGCTACCTCACGAAGGCCGGTCTTCAGTCCACCCGCTATGCGGAACATGGTGGCGGTCTGAGCCCGGATTATGCTGACAAGAGACTGATCGAGGCGATGGAACAGCTGATCGCCGCCATCGGCAAGGTCTACGATGGTGATCCACGCTTGGGATTCATTGAAGCCGGTCTCCTGGGTTTTTGGGGAGAATGGCACACCTGGCCCCGCAATGAGCTCGCTCCCCCGCTGGCCACCGAGGAAAGGGTCATCAAGGCCTACGCCTCGGCCTTCAGACTCACACCTGTCCTCCTCAGGCGCACCGGTGGCAAGGGCTCTCTTGCAGGCTTCGGATTCCATGATGATTCCTTCGGTCTCACCACCCTTGAAGGAGAAAGTTGGCACTTCCTGACCGATCTCAAGTCCGCCGGCTTGGGGGATATATGGAAAACACGGCCCATCGGCGGGGAACTTCGTCCTGAACTTCAACCCCATGTGCTGGCGGGCACCTCATCCATCGATCCCCCAATGCAAGACATGGCTGCGTGCCTCGAAAAAGCTCATCCCACTTTTCTCCTGTTTGAGCAGGTGTTTTCCAGAAGTTTGGACAAGGATGAAACCCTCAGGGCGCAATCATTTGCTTCCAGGCTGGGTTATGAACTTCAGGCCACCCAGGGATCCTGCCACTATGAAGGCGAGAGGGTAAGGCTCAGCCTGACGCTCACCAATCGCGGGGTGGCCCCCTTCTATGCACCATGGAAATTCAAGGCCAGGTTCCTGGATGCCCAAGAACAAGTGATCGGCAGGACCATCAACCTGTCGTGGACACCTCAAGGTCTCCTTCCGGGTGCGGTCAAGTCTTTCACCCACCTAGCAGCCAAAGCGCCTGCAGAGACTGCGTTTGTTGAATTCATCATCGAGAATCCCCTGCCTAATGGCAAACCCCTGAGATTGGCCAACGCCGGGTCAGGGACCGAGGGTTGGTTCAGGATTCCTCTTTCTTCTTCCTAGACGGAGCGGCCCCCACAAGCCAGGCAATCAGGCCCACCAAAAGAACCGACAGGATGAAATATCCCAATCTGGCGAAATCGCCAAGAATGGGTTCCTCGGCATCGGGCTTCGGGGGCTCTTCCTCTTCGTCATTGAGCAAACCTTCCTCACGCATGACCTCAGTTTCCTGCGCGATGATGGAGGGCATCGTGACTGGCAAGGGAACCCCCTTGAAGGGAAAGTAAGACAACATCAACGCAAGCAGAAAACTCATTTGCCCTGCATCACATGCACACCATTCCAGGCTTCACCAGGTGGATGCTCCAGGTATTCGTCACAACGCTCGATCATCGAGCTGACGGACAGGTCGCCCGGCCGCTCATGCCTGAGGGCCACCCAATGACTTCGCGCCGCGGCAAAGTCGTGGGCCAGGTAACGTGTCATGGCTTCCTCATAGCGGTTGCGGAACCCCAGGATCGCTTCCGAGACAGAACCCTTCTCGCCCAGGAGTTCGTAGATCCTTACGCCCTCCACCTTGCCCTTGACGGCCACAAGGTCGACCAAGCGGGTCTCCAGTTTGTCTTTCACGCGCTCATGCACGGATTCACTGATAATGATTTGGGTACTGTAGTACTTATTGATATGTTCCAATCGCGAAGCGAGGTTCACGCCATCGCCGATGCAGGTGTAATCCAGCCTTTCCTTTGAACCGAAATTTCCCACCATCACAGTGCCGGTATGGATCCCGAAACGGGTCACAAACTCCGGGGTCCCGGGGAAGGCATCCTGGAGTCGCTCAAGCGCACGGACACATTCCAGGGTGGCCAGACAGGCCTTCAGGCTGTGGTCCTCCACCTGCTCCGGGGCATTCCACAGGGCCATCACACAATCCCCGACATACTTGTCGACGATCCCCTGGCTACGGGGGCCCTGGATAATGTTGGTGACAGTGCTCATGTAGGCCCCGAGTTTTTCGGACAGCTTGGCCACCCCCATCTGCTCGCTGATCGGGGTGAAGTTGCGGATATCGGAGAAGAGGATGGTCAGTTCCCGGCCCTCAGCTCCCAATTGGGGCTCCACACCCTTGGCCAAGAGCATTTGCACGAGCTTGCCCGGGACAAACTTCCCAAAGGAACGGAGCCCCACTTTCATGCGATCGAAAGCCATCAGCACATCGTGGATCTCACGGAACCTCGACGGCTTGCCGGGGTGGGAGCTGAAATTGAGCTGTTCGATGTCCTTCGCCTCGGTGACCAGTCGCCTCAAGGATCTCGAGAGGATGTTGGTGAACTGCATGCCAATGAGCAGGGAAATGGCGATCAAGGCGGCCACAATGGTGACGGCCCTGACCATGCTCTCCTTGACCGATCCCAGAAAGTCATCCTCGGGCACGGTGATGGCCGTCCGGCAAGACACCACACCCTCATCCATGGGATTCCAGCTGGAAAGATAGGTCACCCCCCCCAGGGTGAAACGTCCGCCCTCATCCTCCACACGGCCCAGCCTGGCCAATTCGGCCACTTCGGGATAGGGGGCATCCACCATTGCCCTGAGGGTGGACTTCCCATCCGGCCCCGCCACCAGAAGATCCTTGGGATCCCCCACGGCCAACAGGCGGTCCTGGGAATCGGTCACCACAACCCGGCCGTTCTTGCCGACCTTCAGATCCCCGAGAAAACGCGAAAGATGGATGAGGGGAATATCGGCACTGAACACACCCCGAAGCTGGCCACCCACCACGTGGGGCAAGGAAACGGTGATGCCGGGGGTTTGTTCGGTGTGAAAAATGTAGGCATCCGTCCAAAAGGCGGTGGGCTTGTCCAGCATCTCGCTTGTGGCCCCCGACCAATGCATATACCAGGGTCTCGTTCGCGGGTCATAGCGGTCCAAAAGATCTGTTTCGGTCCTGAAATGGGCCAGAGCCCCCCCAGGTTTGCGACGCCTCCATAAAGCGCCCTTGATGTCGCCCCCGACTTCTTTGGTATCCAGGGCCCCGTCCGGTTTGCGGACCACCATGATAAAACGACCCTCAAAATCACCATACAAAAGGCCTTGGATCGGGGTGGGACCCGACAACAGGGAATAGAAATAGGCCTCCAAACTGCGGCTATCCGCGGGATTGATAACGCCCATGTTTGAATGATTGACGGCGTTGAACACAGTGGCTTGGGTACCGCGCAGGTAAGCCCGCATCTCGCCCTGCACTGCATTCTCCACCTGTTCCATGATCTGACCCGAGGTCTCAAGCAGGGTTTTTTTGGAGTCTGTGGAAATCACCCAAAGCACGGCCAAGCCGGTACAAAGAAGCAGGAGCGATATGAAACTCCCGATGGTGATGCGAAGCGAGATTTTGCGTAATCCCATGGGTGCGAATTGTATCGAAATGGTGGGCCCTCCTGGACTCGAACCAGGAACCAAGGGATTATGAGTCCCCTGCGCTAACCATTGCGCCAAGGGCCCACCTCACCACATTTTAATAGTTTACGGTTCAGGGTCCTCGGATCAGTTGTTCTGGACTTCGAAGACCTGCTGGCTGACCGCCAGGGGGGCTTCAAGCCTCAGGGCCAGAGCCACGCCGTCGCTAGGCCGGCAGTCGATGATCCGGGGACCAGCGGGGGTCTGCAGGATCAGCTTGCCATGATAGGTCCCCGACCCTGTCTCCTCTCCCTTGGCATAGGCATCCACCACCACTTTTTCCAGTTTGGCACCCATCGAGTTGATCACGGTGGCCAGGAGATCGTGGGTCATGGGTCGGGCCGGGGCGTTGTCGTTGACCTTGGCATGGATGGCGAGGGCCTCGAAGGGACCGATGGAGATGGGCACCGAACGCTCGCCCTTCTTTTCTTTGAGCACGATCTGGTGCTCCCCTTCGCATTCATTGATCAACACCCGTACCAGCTCCACTTCAACAAGGGAATCCAGGTTCATGCCCCACCTCCCTTTGCGGCCTCGGCTGACACAAGCCTGAGCTCCGTACCCTCAGCATACTCGAGTTTGGACACCACGCAGGTGGCCCTCACCACGTCGTCGATCATCTTGGCGGATTCCATAGTTGCCTTGGGCACCTCAAATCGGGCATTCAGGAGCGGGGCATTCATACTCAGGGCGTTCTCCGTCTTGTGTCTCCTGATCATGGAGACCATCTCGACAGCCGTGGCACCTGACATCTCCACAGAGGCATCCAAGGTGGCACCCTGGGGCCATGCCCGATGGATCAGTCTCCCACCCTCCGGATGCATGTGGGAAGCGATTTCCTCGGTGACATGCGGGATGTAGGGAGCCAACAGCACGAGAAGATCGCGGTGGATTTCAAGGAGTGTGGCCTGGGCTGCCTGCTTCGATGTGTTCACCCCTTCGACATAGAGGCGGGTCTTGACCATCTCCAAATAGTTATCGCAGAAGTCCATGAAGAAAAACTTCTCGATCTCGCTGCGGGCCACGCCAAATTCGAACTGTTCAAGGTAATCGGTGACACGGCGCACCATGTCGCGGAAACGCCCGATGACCCAAAGATCAATGACCTCACAGGAGGGGTGAGGGGGGTTCCCCGCAGCGGCGAATCCCGTGGAAGCCGTAAGGGGAAGCCCCCCTCGCCCCTCCACACCACTCACAGCCGAACATCTCTCATCGATCAACCGGCTGGCGTTCCACAATTTGGTGACAAGTTTTTTGCCGCCATCCACGTTCTCCTTCGAGAACTTCCCCTCGTTGTCGCGGAAGTAGGTGAAGTCGACTCCCAACTTGGAACCCAGAGCCCAATAACGGATCAGATCGGCCCCGAACTTCTTGATGATGTCGGGCGGCGCCTCCACCATCTTGGTCTTGCTCTTGGAGATCTTCTGTTTGTTGGGATCCGTCACGTACCCCGAGACCATCACATCCTTCCACGGTACAACTCCCTCGTGCTCCACCGACTTGACGATGGTGTAGAAGGCCCAGGTGCGGATGATTTCATGGGCCTGGGGACGCAAGGCCATCGGAAGCTTCACCGACTCCTGTCTGGCACCGGCCCCCGCCTCCCCCCACAGTCGGTTGATCTGGGGCGTGACCGAACTGGTGGCCCAGGTGTCCATCACATCCTTTTCTCCGGTGAGCTCCTTGGAGCCGCACTTTTCGCAGGGTTTGGGTGAAGGTGTCTTGCAGGGATCGATGGGCAACATGGCGGGGTCCGCAGCGACCACCCCCCCGCAGGAGCAATGCCACACCGGGAAGGGCACGCCGAAGAAACGCTGGCGCGAAATACACCAATCCCACTCCAGATTGCGCACCCAGTCGGCATAGCGCTTGCCCATGTGCTCGGGGTGCCACTTCACGCTTTCGCCCGCCTTGAGGTACTTCTCCTTGTGATCGAGCAATTTGATGTACCACTGCGGCGTGCAGAGAAACTCCTGTTCCGTGCCGCAACGCTCGTGGGTGTTCACGCTGTGGCTGATCTCCTCCTGCCCCACAAGAAGGCCGTCCTCCTTGAGCTTGGCCAGGATCTCTTTGCGGGCCTTCTTGAGGTACATCCCCTTGAAGGCCCCGGCGATGTCCGTCATGTGGCCGGCCTTGTCGAGGGCCTCCCTGAGCTCCAGTTTGTGCAGGCGCCACCACTCGATGTCGGTCTTGTCGCCAAAGGTGCAGCACATCACGGCCCCGGTTCCCTTCTCAGGATCGGCCTTGGGGTCGGCCCTGAGCTCAATCTGATGGCCAAACAGGGGGACAACAAATTTCTGGCCCACCATCGCCTTGTAACGGGGATCATCAGGGTGCACAAACAGGCTGACACAGGCAGGCAGAAGCTCGGGCCTGGTGGTGGCAATGGTGATCTCACCGGATCCGCTTGCAGCCTTGAAGATCACCTTGTTGAAGGTTGAAGGCATATCCTTGCTTTCCACCTCGGCCTGGGCAAAGCTGGTCTGGCACTGGGGGCACCACAGCGTCGGTGTGTGCCGGCGATCCACCCTCCCCTTTGCAAGCAGATCGAGGAAACTCCGTTGCGACACTCGCTGGGCCAGGGGGCTGATGGTGGAATAGCACTTGTCCCAATCAAAGCTGAAGCCCAGCGACTGGAAGAAGGCGCTGAATTCGGCTCCGTAGCGCTCGGTGGTCTCAAGGCAGAGTTTCACGAACTCGGCCCGTTCCATCTTCGAGCCCACAATCTCCTTCTCGCGTTCCACCAGGCGTTCGGTGGGCAGGCCGTTGTCATCGAAACCCATGGGGTAGAACACGCGGTAGCCGCGGTGACGCTTGTAGCGCGCGATCATCTCGGCCTGGGTGTAGCTGAAGAGGTGCCCGATGTGCAGGGAGCCGCTCACCGTGGGAGGCGGCGTGTCCACTGAAAAGACCTCCCCCGTTCCCTTCTGGCCCTCAAACGAGAACAATCCCTCATCCGCCCAGGCTTTCTGCCAGCGGGGCTCAGCCTCGGCAAAGTCGTAGGATTTGGGGAGAGCCATGGCTCAGCTCGGAATCGCCTGGGGATCCCTGGAGAGTTCAAATTCATCGTGCAGGGCCTTCACGGATTCCTGCATGCGGGCTTCGGGCACCAGGACGCTGACCTTGATTTCGCTGGTGGTCACGGCACTGGGCTGGATGCCCTTCTTGGCCAGGGCCTCGAACATGCGCGCGGCCACGCCGCGGTGGTTCTGCATGCCCACTCCCACAATGCTGACCTTGGCCACCGAGCTGTCGGCATCGATGCTGGAAGCTCCCAACTCGTTCTGGAGTCCCTTCACCACGGAGAGGGCCGAGTCAAGCGATTCGCGGGGCACCGTGAAACTCAGTTCAAAGCCGTTGCCCGTCGGGGTGAGCACAATCATGTCCACATTCACCTTGGCATCCGACACGGCGCGGAAGATACGGCCCACCCCGCCACCGGCGGCCTTGATGCCGTGCACGCTGATGCGCGCGTCCTTCGAGCTGGCTGCCGCCCCCACCACCACCGGATCGTCCATGGCCGAGAAATTCTGGATCATGCTACCCTCGCTTTCAGAAAACGTGCTGCGCACCACCAGCGGGACGTTGTATTTCTTCGCCCACTCGATGCTGTCGGAATTCATGACTTTGGCGCCTGATGTGGCCAGTTCAAGCATCTCGTCGCAGGAGATCGAGCGCAATTTCCTGGCCTCGGGAACAATGCGGGGATCGGCTGTGAACACCCCTTCCACATCAGTATAGATTTCGCAGAGGTCGGCCTTCAGGATGGCTGCGAGGATCACCGCAGTCTTGTCGCCGGCTCCCCTCCCCAGTGTGGTGATGTGGTAATCCTCCGAAACCCCTTGGAAACCAGCGGCCACCACCACCTGTCCTTCCTGGAGGACGCGCAGAATGTGCTGGGGCTTGACCACCTTCACACGGGCCTGCTTGTGGTTGCTGTCAGTCTGGATCCCAAGTTGGTAGGCCGTCATGGGCACTGCGGAGACACCCAGGTCGCTCAAGGCCATGGCCAAAAGGGCGATCGAGACCATCTCGCCCGTGCTCAGCAGCAGGTCATAGGAGCGAAGGTCGGGCTTGGGGGAGATCTGCCCCGAAAGGGCGATCAGACGGTTGGTCGTGTCACCCATGGCACTGACCACCACCACCACGCGGTGACCTTCGGAAACTTTTTTGCTCACACGCGAAGCCACATGCTTGATGCGATCCGGTGTGGCCACCGACGAACCGCCGAACTTCATCACGACGAGAGCCATCAGAGCTTCCCGTGCAAGAGGCGCCCGCCGACGAAGGTGGCCAAGAGGGTGATGGGGAACTTCTCACCCTGGAAGGGCGTGTTGCGGCTCAGGGACGGGGAAGCACTCACATCGTAGGTCGAGGGCTTGTCAGGGTCGATCACCACGAAGTCGGCCGGGGCTCCCTCGCCCAAATGGCCGGCGTCCAGGCCCAGCACGCGGGCCGGGTTGCAGGTGAGACAGGCGACCACCTTCGAAAGCGACAGGTGCCCCTTGTGCACCAGGTACTTGATCGAAAGGGGCAGGATGGTTTCCACACCCATGATGCCAAAGGGGGCTTTGTCGAATTCCAGCGATTTCTTGTCGAGCGGATGCGGTGCATGGTCGCTGGCGATCACCTCGATAAGCCCTGACTTCAAACCCTCGATCATGGCCTGCACATCGGCCTTGGTACGCAGAGGCGGGTTCATCTTGTAGTTGGTGTCGTAGCCGGGGATATCCTCGTCGGTAAGGATGAAATGGTGGGGAGCCACCTCGGCGCTGACCTTCACACCCTTTGTGCGGGCCCAGCGGACCTGCTCCAGAGAACCGGCCGTGGAGACATGGGCCACGTGGTAATGCGCTCCCGTCTCGGCGGCCAACATGAGATCGCGACCGACCATCACGCTTTCACTCAGGCCGGGTTGACCCTTGAGACCCTTTCTCACGCTCACAAGCCCCTCGTGCATCACGCCGCCACAACTGAGGCTGGGCTCCTCGCAATGATTGATCACCGGAGCCCCGGCCTGGGCCGCCGCGAGCATCCCCAGCCTCATGACTCCTGAATCGGCCACTGGGGCTCCGTCATCCGAGAAGGCCACGGCTCCCTCGCGCTTGAGAAGGGCCACCTCCACGATCTCCTTGCCCTGCCTTGCCCGTGTCATGGCGCAGATGAAGTGGACTCGGGCCAGGCCTGCCAGCTCCGCCAGGGCCTTCACACTCCTGAGGTTGGTGACGGAATCGATCGCGGGATCGGTGTTGGGCATGGCAGCCACCGTGGTGACACCGCCACGAAGGGCTGCGGCCGCCCCGCTCTTGATCGTCTCGCCACCGGTACCGGGCTCACGGAAGTGAACGTGCATGTCCACCACACCGGGGATCACCAGCCTGCCATCGAGCTTGTGCGTCTTCGCGCCCGCAACATGTAGCTGTTTGCCCACTTTGGCAATCCGACCATCCACCACGAGGAAGTCCAGGAGCTCATCCTTGCCGTTTTTCGGGTCCACCATCCTGGCGCCGGTGTAGAGCTCAGCCATGTTATTCACGCGCCTTTCTTGAGGACTTGCTGGTTTGGGAAGGGGCCTTGCCGATGAGGCGGGTGAGCACGGCCATGCGGACGGCCATTCCGCAGGTGACCTGCTTGAAGATCAGGCTCCGAGGGCCATCCGCCACCTCGGGATCGATCTCTACGCCGCGATTCATCGGACCGGGGTGCATGATGAAGACGTTTTTGCGGCACTTCTTCAGGCGTTCGGCCGTCATCCCGTAGAGGTACTTGTATTCGCGGAGTGAGGCCACGAGCCCCGATTGCATCCGTTCGTTCTGCAGGCGGAGGAAGTTGAGCACATCCACCTCAGAGAGTACCTCGTCGAGGCTGTGGCGGATCTCACAGCCCAGGCCCGCAAAATGAGGAGGCAGAAGAGCGGGAGGGCCCACAAGAATCACTCGGCAACCCAGCGCCTTGAGGGCGTGGATGTTGCTGCGGGCCACACGGCTGTGGAGGATGTCTCCCACAATGGCCACGGTGAGTTCCTTGAGCTTCTTGACGGAACCCACCTCACGGTAGAGGGTATAGGCATCCAGAAGTCCCTGCGTGGGGTGCTCGTGACTGCCATCCCCGGCATTGACCACGGGTTTGCCCAAGGCCTGGGCGATCATGTGGGGAGCACCGGGCGATACATGGCGCACCACGAAGAGGTCCACCCCCATCGCACAGATGTTCTTGGCCGTGTCGAGAAGAGTCTCGCCCTTGCTCAGCGAACTTCCCGCTCCGGTGAAATCGAGCACGGTGGCTCCCAACCGGCGGCCCGCGAGGTAGAAGGAGTTGGCCGTGCGGGTGGAATCCTCGAAGAACAGGTTCGCGATGGTGCGCCCGGCGAGATCTTTCCTTTCGACCTTGCCTTCGGCGGCCTCGAAGAATCCGTCGGCCTCATGGAAGATGGCCTCGAGCTCCTTCGAGGTGATGGTTTCGAGCTCTAGCAGGCCGGGGATCATGTCAAAGGCGCATTTTAGTGCCTAACCCCTTGCATGACAACAGGTTCCGATACAATTTCCCCATGGCCGACCTCAAGAACGATTTCTCCTGGAGCCCCAGCAGGAACAACACCTTTCAAGACTGCGCCCGGCGGTACTACTACCAATACTATTTGAGTTGGGGTGGATGGAACGCCAGGGCTGAAAAGCGCTCCAGACGGGCCTACGTGCTCAAGAACCTCAAAAGCCGGCAGATGTGGGCCGGGACCAAGGTGCACGCCGCCATCGAACGATGCCTGAACAACCTGGTGAGGGGCATCAAGATCCTGCCTCCCGAAGAAAGCATCGAGATCACCCTGGAGGAGATGCGCCGCGAATTTGCCTCCAGCCGCGATGGGCGCTACCTGGAGGATCCCAAACGGGAACCGGGGCTTGTGGAACACCATTACAAGGAAAACATCCCGGCTTCAGCGTGGCGAGATAACGCCGATCTTGTGCGCCGTTGTCTGGGCCGTTTTTACACCCTCCCCCTCTTCGATCATCTCCGAACCATGCCCAAGGAGAATTTCATCGAGATCGAAAGACTCACATCCTTCGAGTTTGAGGGAACCAAGATCTGGGTGGTCCTGGACCTTTTCTACAGGGATGGGGATTCCAAGGTCATTGTGGATTGGAAGACAGGCAAGGCCGGAGATCGCCCGGCGCCGCTCCAACTGGCCACCTATGCCATGTATGCCCAAAAGGTCCATGGATTCAAGGTGGCCGACCTGCGGGGTTGCGAGGTGAACCTTCAGCATGGCGTGGATCTGGCCTACGACGTGTCGGAATCCGAGGCCGAGCACACCAAGGCCACCCTCCGCGGCTGCATCAAGGACATGAAAAGTCTGCTGGTGGATGAGATCAACAATGTGCCCATCGCCGAGGAAGGTTTTGCCTTGGCCAGGGATGAATCCTCATGCCGGTTCTGCAATTTCAAGGAAATATGCCCGAAATTTGCCAAAAATTGAGGGGGCCATCCTTTTTCTGAAAGACAAGGTATATCCCGGAGACATGCTGCGTCGTGAATGATGTGAACACCACAACATTGAAGGATCCCAAGGATCAGGTGCTGGAGGTGCTACCTCGCCTCTACACAATGGCTCATTACAACTTCAAAGATCCCAAGGACGCCGAAGATGCCACCCAGGAGGCCGCGCTCAAGATCCTGTCGCATTGGAACACCTTCAGGGGAGAAGCCCCCCGGGAACACTGGATGCTCAAGATCGCCTTCACCACCATCCGTAGTCACCAGCGCTCGCGCTCGAGCCGGGAGAGAACCATGACGGGATACAAGGACGAATGTCTTGAGCGCATGGAGGAATCCCCCTCCACCACCATCATCCGCGAAGAGGACAGGGCTCGATTGCACCACGCCGTGCAATCCCTGCCGGAGGACCTCCGAGAAAGTGTGATCCTTTCCTACTTTCACAAGCTGACTCAAACCCAAATCGCCTCCGTTTTGGATTGCACTCAGAAAACCGTTTCCGTAAGGCTGGAAAAAGCCCTGGGCTTGTTAAGGACCCGGTTGGCCATGAGCGTTGTCCCACTCAATCAGCTGATGGACTCATCAACCCTGGCTCCCGTGCCAGCTGCCTTAAAGACAAAGATCATCACAGCCATGGCATCCGCCCCGGTCGGGGTAGGTGCCGTGGCCACCGGAACCCTCATCAAAGGAGCCCTCCTCATGAACACCAAATGGATTATCGGAGCCTCTGTATGCACAGTGATTGGCATCACGGCTGGGTACGAGGGAGCCCAGCACATGGGCGTGGGCACAACCCCTCCTGACAATCAGGCCACCGTGTCAATGGAGCATTCTCGCCACTCGGCCCTCATCCAGGAAGTTGAGGCCAAGCTCAAACTGGCCCAATCCGAACGCAACAAGGTCCAGGCTGAGCTGGAGTCTATGCGTACATTGCATCGGGTTGCAGAGGAAACCAAGTCCAAGCTGGAAAAACGTCTGGCCCTTCTGGAGTCTGCCGCCAAGGCCGCTCCTGTGACGGCCACAGCACAGGCCCCTAAGGCACCCTCCGAGGAGCAAGCGGCCAAAGCCAAGGCCCTTCTGGAGGAAACCACTCTAATCCTCAAGGCCCTTGAAAGTGGTGGGTCAAATTCGATGCAGGAAGGCATGAAACTCATCAGCGTCCTCGGCAAGTTCAGCCATGAGGATTACGAGATTCTCAATGGGCTTGATGCGGAAAGCGATGATCCGCAAATGCACAGCGATATTTACAAGCTGATGGTCTTCTCGGCCGCCATGGCGCCCAATCCTTCCAAAGAGGCCATCAATATCTCTGTGGAACGACTGTTGGAAAGACTTGAAAAAGGCGAAGGCTACCCCGAGCCGTTCCAGGCCTCGGCTCTCGACTACATGACCTGGTCGAATCCGGTCACAAAAGCTTACGTGGCTGTTTCAGGCAAATTGACTCCGGAACTCAATGCCAGGCTCACTCGTTACGCCTTCGACTGCGTCAGGCAGGATGCCAATCTCCAAAAAAGGCGGTCAGGCCTCGGACTTCTGGTTCAAGCCAGGGGCCCAGAAGCCATTGAGGGTCTTCAATATGTGGTGAGAGAAAAAGGATGGGGAGATCCCGATACCCTGCAGGCCGCATACAGGGGACTGGGGGGTCGGAAGGATGCCAAGGTGCTCGAATTCCTTCGCAACGAGTCCTCGGCCACCGCCGATCCCGAACTCAAGAAAATCATCGAGGAGCAGATCGTCCGGACGGAGCAGGCCCTGAAGTGAGCAGGGAGCGCCAACCCACCACGGCCAGGATGAAGATCGCGGGATGGAGGGGAAAGCGGTAGCGCATCTGCACCATCGTGCAAAACGCGAGCAGGGTCACACCCCCCCAGGCCACACGGCACCAGGCGAAACGTTCGTCTCGCCAAGTAGTGATCAGGCCCACCAGTCCCAGGGCCACAAGGATCGTGAAGCCGACGAGCACCAGGATCCTGAGCCCGCCCGCGTCCTCGGGGCCTGAGGGTGGGTACAAATGGAACATGGCCAACACGCGGTGATAGGCATTGATCCACCACATGGAAGGGTGTTTAGCCATGAAATCCCTGGCCTGGCTGGCGTAATAGTCATCGCGCTCCAAGGCGGGGAGGGTGGCCGCATGACGCGTATCAACCAGCCCGCAGGTGTTGGGATGCAGGGTCACCGCCCGGCGAAGGCCCATGCCTGGAACAGTCCAGCCTTCCTCAAGATGAAAGGGAGCATTGTTGGCCACCAGGACAAAACCCGAGACCTTGGTGAGGAACACGCGGTCGGTGAGGAGATAATTTCGAATCAAAAGGGGTGAAAGGCCGAGAACAACCCCCATCATCAAAAAAACAATGCCTTTTATGCGTGCAGGCGCATTGCCATGCGCCCCTACAGAAGAAGACTGATGCACGAGGGGTGGCGCCGGTAGGTGTCCGTCTCGGCACGGAGCGTCCTCGCGAGCACCGAACGGACGACCGGCGACAGGACCCCGAGGCAGGTGACTCAAGCGCCAAAGCTCCCACACCACAAAAGGCACAAAGAACACAACAGCCGTCCTCAAAAGTCCCATCAGTCCAAGAATCAAACCAAGCCGGAAACATCCCCACCCCGTACGCCCCGCCAAGGGCAGACGGTAGAGGCCCAGGCAAGCCAAGACAAAAAGGAGATCGCTCTGCACCATCCCGCTTTCACGCGCCACATAGGGATCGAGGGCACAAAGAACACCCGCCAGAAAGGCCCAGGGCGCAGGAAGCAGAGTCCGGGCCCAAAGCCAAGTCAGAGGCGGGATCAAGGCTGCCACAGCATGCATGGCCATCCGGAGCGACTCCACCGATTCCAACCCCAACGATCTGAGGCACCACAGGATGAAGGGAGCCCCTGGCGGCCACCAGAAGGGCAGGGCATCCTTGGGATCGTGTTGATTGCCCTCGAGGGCAAAGGTCCAGAATGAAGTGGCGTATCGGAGATATCCCGATTCGTCATCGCGAGGCGGACCGGACCATACGCCGACATAGGCATGCAGGAGCAGGGTCACACCCGCTAGGATAACAATGCCCAAGGCTTTGTTCATGCCTTCAGGCTATCAGAAGCTACTTAAAGACGCTCCCCGATGAGTTGGGCCATTTTCGACCCCACCTCCGAGCATTTGGCCCCCTTGCCTGAGGGAGCCAGATCGTAGGTCAAGGGCGAACCCATCTTGAGAAGCTCGATGACGGAAGCCTCGATGGCACCGGCTGCCTTTTGGAGTTTGGGGTCCTGCTTGCGCTCTCCCAGCCAGATCAATCCCTCGCGGAGGGCCATGATCATCGCCAGGGGATTCACCTTGTCGAGGCCGGCGTGCTTGGGGGCTGATCCGTGGATGGGCTCAAACATGCCATGCTGCGGACCGATGTTGGCACCCGCAGCCATACCCATCCCCCCTTGGAGGACACTGGCCAAGTCGGTGACGATGTCGCCGAACATGTTCGGGGCCACCAGCACGTCAAAATTCTCGGGGCTGGTGACCAGCCATTGGGTGAAGGCGTCCACAATCACCGGATCTTTCTCGATATCGGGGTATTCCTCGCCGATCTCCAGGAAACGGCGCTTGAAGAAGCGGCAGCCTTCCAGGACATTGTCTTTCACGATGCAGGTCACGCGCTTCTTGCCATCGCCCGGAGCACCCTTGTTGCGGCGTTTGCAGAGTTCAAAGGCGTAACGGACAACCTGATCCGTGCCCTCGCGGGTGATGATACGCGTATCGGTAACCACCAATCGCTTGCCACCGCGGTCAAGCCCCCCCCCTGCCTGGACATAGAGATCCTCGGTGTTTTCCCTGACGAACACCATATCGACCTTACCGGGTTCCCACACCTGCTTGTGCGACCCGTGGATGCGGTGTGTGACTCCGGGATAGAGCTTCACCGGGCGCACATTGGCAAAGAGATTGAGGTTGGCCCTGTTGCCAATGACAGGGGAATGCCCGGCCATGCGGCCATCGGGCATGGTGACCGGCCCCTTGCCAGTCGGCGAGGGCCAGCCCACGGCACCCAGGAGAATCAGGTCACTTTCCTGACAGGCCTTCTCGGAACCTTCAGGCCAATCCCGTTTGCCATCCTTCAGGAAGTAAGCGCCGCCACAGGGAACATCCCGGCGCTCGAAAGTGAGCCCCAGCTTCTTCTGGATGACATCGAGGCACTTGACGGCTTCGGCCATCACTTCTGGACCTGTACCATCCCCTCCCAAGGTGACCAACCGGTACGTCGTCACGGGAAGATCCCACGCTGGTCATAGACGATCTGGATTCTCTCTAGAGCCACCGCGTAGGCGGCATCTCGAGGCGAACACTTGTATTTCTCCTTGAGGCGCTTCACATTCTCGCAAGCCTTCCAGATCATCCTCTTGAGTTTCTGGTCAACCTCTTCCAATTCCCAGTGGCGGCTGTTCTTATTCAGAAGCCACTCAAAATAAGACACGATCACACCGCCAGCGTTCATGAGGATGTCGGGCAGCACTTCGATTCCCTTCGAGAGGAGCACCTGCTCGGCCGGATAGGTTGTGGGACCGTTGGCCGCCTCCACCACCACCTTGGCGCGGATGCTATTCGCATTATCCAGGGTGATCTGGTTTTCGAGGGCCGCCGGAATCAGGAAATCAACCTCACTGGAGAAGAAGTCCTCTCGAGTGATGACTTCGCCACCCTTGAAACCCTTCACACCACCGGTCGAAGCCACATGGGCATGCAGAGCATGGGTGTCGAGTCCGCGCTGATTGCGGACATAGCCTGTATGGTCTCCCACCGCCAAGATCTTCGCTCCGAGCCCGGCCATGATCCTGCCGGTGTGGCTTCCCACATTGCCAAAGCCCTGGATGGCCACCGTGGCCCCCTCAATTTTCCGGCCAGTCTCCTCGCAATAATGCTGGAGCCCGTACACCAAACCCTGACCGGTGGCCTTTTCTCGGCCCAAGCACCCTCCGCACTCGATGGTTTTGCCTGTGACCACCCGCTTGACGTTTTGCCTGTCGAGCGAGTTATTGCTGTTGGCATAGGTATCCATCATCCACACCATGATCTGGGCATCCGATCCCATGTCGGGTGCGGGGATGTCGTATTCGGGACCGATGTTGTTCCCCAGTGCATGGGTGAAGCGACGGGTGATCTTTTTCAGTTCCTCTCGAGAAAACTCACGGGGGTTGAACTTGATGCCACCTTTTGCCCCACCGAACGGGACCTCGCACAAGGCGCACTTCCAGGTCATCCAGGCAGCCAGGGCCTTGACCTCATCCAAGTGGACGTCGGGGTGGAAACGTATACCCCCCTTGTAGGGGCCGAGCAGGTTGTTGTGCTGGATGCGGTAGCCCTTGAACAGGCGGTAACTGCCGTCATCCATGGCCACCGGGAAATTGACGATGATTTCGCTCTTGGGTTGGCTGAGGATGGTCTTGTAGGGGGTTTTCAGCGAGACCATGTCGGCCACCTTCAAGAATTGGCCAGTGGCCGCCTCGTAAAGGTTGATCTTGAGGTCCTCACCGGGCATCAAGTTCTTCGACCAGAGCCTGCTGTCAGCCTTCAACTCTTCCATTTTCATGTTGCATACCCTTTGACACAGCCTAACCCCCCACAGGGGCCCGATTCAAGATGCCGCAGCTTGAAGCCCTCGAAGAAGACGGCAGGCCTGTTCCCAGCGATTGAGACAGGTTTCCTTCCCAATGATGGACAATGTGTCAAAAAGTGGAGGGGCATCCGTTGTCCCTGTGCTGGCCTTTCGGAGCAGCATGAAGAACTCGGGTGGCTTCCAGCCTTCCAAACCGGCCAGCACATCTCGAGCCGCGGTCTCCAAGGGAGCCGGCTCGAACTCCTTGAAGGATCGGCACTTCTCGATCAGGGATTCAATGGCCTTGGCCGCCTCGGAAGGTGTCTTGCTTTCCACTCCGTCAGGCTGGTTCTTCTTGCGGACGCGCAAGGATTCCGGATCGACAGGCACGGGTCCGGGATGAAAAAAGGATGTCAGTGCATGAAATTCATCGAGACGGCGTAGACGTTCCTGTACCAGCGGCAGAATGGCTGTCAGTTGGGCATCACTGAAGTGGGCCCCTTCAGGGATGTGGGGTTTGAGCAATTCCCGAAGCTTGGGAAGAGGCAATTCGCGGATGTACATGCCATTGAGCCAACCCAGCTTCTCCAGGTCGAACACGGGCCCCGAGAGACCCACCCTGGTGATGTCAAAACTCTCGAGCATCTCCTGGCGGGTGAACTTGTCTTGCCCCGAGGGGTGGCTCCAACCCTGGAGGGCTAGAAAATTCACCAAGGCCTCGGGCAGATAACCCGACTCACGGTACCAGGTCAAACTCACGGGATTCTTGCGCTTACTGATCTTGCTCTTGTCGGCATTCCTCAGGAGGGGCATATGGAAGAATTGGGGAGGTTCCCACCCGAAAGCCGCATAAAGCATCAGGTGCTTGGGCGTGCTGGGGATCCATTCTTCGGCACGGATCACGTGGGTGATGCCCATGGCCTGATCGTCCACGACATTCGCCAAATGGTAGGTGGGGAACCCGTCACTTTTGAGCAGGACCTGATCATCGACCTCGGCGTTGTCGAATTCGATCAGGCCCCTGAGCCCGTCGACATAACCTGTCTTGCCGGACTTCTCCACTCTCAGACGTACGACATGGGGTTCCCCGGCAGCCAGTCGGCGGCTGACCTCGGCTGGATCCATGTAGCGGCAATGGCCGTCGTATCCACTTCCGGATTTCATCTTGCGCTGGAGTTCCTTCAATTCATCAAGCCGTTCCTTGGTACAGAAACAACGGTAGGCCTTTCCGGATGACACCAGTTCCTCACAACGCTTCTTGTACAAAGGCAACCGCTCACTCTGGCGGTAAGGCCCAACCGGCCCTCCGATATCCGGCCCCTCGTCATAATGAAGTCCCAGCCATTTCAAGGCCTCAAAAATAGCCGTTTCACTGGCGCGAGAACTGCGTTCCTGGTCGGTATCCTCGATCCGCAGGAGAAATTGCCCTCCATGCTGGCGCGCAAACATCATGTTGAACAGGGCAATATAGGCTGTACCAACGTGAGGGTCCCCCGTGGGAGAAGGGGCGATGCGCACGCGGACCGGACGGGTATTCACGGAACTCATTCCTCGAGGGGAACCCTGGGATCGATGAATTTCTTTTTCGATTCGTTCCAGACAAGGTGGGCCACATGGGCCTCCAACCAGACCTTGAAAGCATTGATCTGCACGGGGCGGGAATATCGATCCGTGCCCTCCAGATCCAACTCGTAGGTGCAGTGCTTGTTGATCAGATAGGCGGCGTAGTCCCCCACACTCCTCCCGTCAAAGTCCTCCATCTTCTCGACCACGTTGGAAGGAAGGTCCTCGTCATCAATGTGAAGGTTGTTCAGGAGGACCTCCAACACAGCAGGGTGCCGGATCTCCAACATTTCACGGAACAGATCCACCTTGGAATACCCGCTGAAGCTGAGCTTCCAGCTCAAGGCATACACCTGAAGCTTGGGCACTTTGTAAAACAGCAGACCCACGGCCGCCACGATGAGGAACAGGATCAGAAGGACCTGCTTGCCGGTGCTTTCCTTGAATCGTGTCATGGCTATTCTCCGGGTTCCTGGGGGGAATTCGATTTCAGTGCCGTGATCCTGGCCCTAACAAAGGCGTTATCAGGGTCCATTTTGCCCAAAATCTCGAAATCGCGCAGGGCCATGTTGCGGTATCCCCTCTCCTCCAGGAACTTGCCCCTATGGAGGAGGATGGCAGGAGGAGGCTCCGGGTAGCAGGCCAACGAGCGGTCAAATGCCTCCACAGCCGCCTTTTCATCGTTCATCTGCGCATAGACAAGAGCTTTGTTGAATTCGAGGTGCCCCCTGACGGCCAGGCTCATCTCCTGGCTTGCCATGAGAGCATCAAGCTTAGATAGCGCCTCCTTGTAGGCTTTCCTGTATCTCAGGATGCCGCATTGCTCAAGGATCAATTGATGGATCTTGGCTTTGTCGGAGGCGAAAAGGGTCAGGGCGTCCTCAAGAACTCTCGAAGCCCTACCAAACCTGTCTTCCGCTCCCGCCGTGTCACCGGCCACGAGATAAAGGTTGCCAATGTAGCCCTGGTAGTGGGCCGCCAACAGCATCACATCGAAGTTTTCGGGGGCCAACAATCCGGCCGCCTTCATATGGTCCCCAAGAGTGTCCAGATAGGCCTGGTCATAGGTGCTGGGCTCATATCCCCTGACCCAGCGGATCTGTTGGAGAGCCGTTTCAGCGTACCCCACATGGGCTTCCACATTGCGCGGATCGAGCTTGGTCATTTCACGGTATTTTTCCAGCGCGGAGGGCAATCGGTTCGAGCGGACCAGGGAGACAGCCTCGTTGTGCAAGCGCTGGATGGCCGTCTTATCTTCATCGCTAAGTGCCTTGGGAGGCTTGCCTTCCACAAGGTCGCGGATCAACATGGCCACAGGGGAATCCGGATCGCGCTCCTGGGATTGCCGGACCTGTTCCTCAAGCCTTTCCTTTTGGTTGGCTTCCCGTCGATAGGCGTTGTATCCCAGTCCCATGCCATACCCCAAGAAGCACACCACAACAAAGCTGAGAGCCCCCTTGAATCCCTTCATCGTCCGGCCTCCAACACCACGGCAAGTGCCGCCAGATCAGCGGGCGTGACACCGCTGATACGGCCCGCCTGATCCAGATTGCGGGGTCTGTGCCTTGCAAGCTTCTCTCTGGCTTCCATGCCGATCATCGCCAAGGATTTGAAATCC
Organism: Planctomycetota bacterium; assembly: GCA_050251015.1. GTDB lineage: Bacteria > Planctomycetota > JBFWNO01 > JBFWNO01 > JBFWNO01 > JBFWNO01. Next base: position 32,399 of record JBFWNO010000004.1, on the reverse strand, counting down.
AGGGTCTCTGGGATGGGCATCCCGGCCAGTCTTTTTTGTTGGGCGACGAGGGAATCCTGCCTGCGCAGGTACCCCTCGTACTTCACGGCTATGCGCACCTGCTCCCAAACCCTTGCCGGGTATCCATCCAATTCGGGCCTCAAAACCCTCAAGCGGTCCTCATCCATCTCGGGACGCCTGAGATGATCCTCCAACGTCTGGCCTTCATGCCGGTTTTTGCGGAGGAAGGTCGACAACTCGGCGATGAGGGCCGTATGCGTTTGGTGTTCTCTCCACGTCACCTCATCAAGGAGGCCGCGCTCCCGGGCCCTGGGCATGAGCCTCAGGTCGGCGTTGTCTTGCCTAAGATGCATGCGGAACTCGCAGCGGGATGTGAACATGCGATAGGGTTCCTCGGTGCCATGGGTGACGAGATCGTCGATGAGCACGCCGATCACCGCTTCATCACGCCCCAACACCAGAGGGTCGCGGCCTTCGAGCGAGGCCACGGCGTTGATGCCGGCCAATAACCCCTGAGCGGCGGCCTCTTCATAGCCCGATGTCCCGTTGATCTGGCCGGCGTGAAACAGGTGACGGACCCGGCGGGTCTCCAACCAGGGATGAAGTTCGGTGGGCGGCACCATGTCGTATTCCACGCTGTATCCGGGCCTGGCCATCCTCGCCGAGGCAAAGCCCGGCAGGGTGTGGAGCATGCGGAGCTGGATATCCTCCGGAAGACTGGTGGAAAAGCCGTTGATGTAAACCTGCGGATGCCCGAGACCCTCGGGTTCCACCACAATACGATGGCTTTCCCGATCTGCGAACCGCACGACTTTGTCCTCGACGCTGGGGCAGTACCGGGGTCCGATCCCCTTGATCGCGCCGTTGAACAATGGGCTTTCACCCAGGTTCTCGCGGATCAGGCGATGGGTTTCCGGTGTGGTTTCCGTGAACCAGCATGGAACCCTTGGTCTGTCGAGAAGGTTGGAGGGTGATGTTGAAAAGGAAAAGGGCGAGGGATTGTCATCTCCCCTGTCCTCTTCCATCGCGGTGAGATCAAGGCTGTCCAGCCAAACCCTGGGTGGCGTGCCTGTCTTGAGTCTCAAGGTCGGGAAACCGATGGACTTCAGCTGCTCGGAAAGCTTGAGGGCGGGAGCCTCTCCCCAGCGGCCCTCGCGCTTTTGCACACTGCCGCAATGGGTGAGTCCCCCGAGGAAAGTGCCAGGGGTCAGGATCGTGCGCTTGGCGCGCACCTCGATGCCTCCGTCCAGGATGACCCCGCGGCATTCCCTGCCGTTCGGAACGGTATCCACAATGAGCCCGGCCACCTCCCCGGCAAGGACGGTGATGTTCCCGAATTCCCCCACGCGAGCGCGCATGTGGTTTTCATAAAGCACCCTGTCGGCCTGGGCCCTGGGGCTGTGCACCGCCGGACCCTTCTTGGTGCCCAGCATCTTGAACTGGATCCCGGTGGCATCGATGGCCCTGGCCATCTCGCCCCCGAGGGCATCGATTTCACGGACCAGTTGGCCCTTGGACATCCCCCCGATTGCCGGGTTGCAACTCATGCGGCCGATGGCTTGGGGGTCAAGAGTGACGAGGGCTACGGACAACCCCCGCTTGGCCGCAATCAGTGCCGCTTCGCATCCGGCATGACCGGAACCCACCACCACGATGTCAAAGGGGGTTTTCACCCCACAATTTTACACAAACCTCAGGGAGATAGGGTGTTACTGCAATCTTGGCGTGCGCCACCTGAGGTCGACATAGGAACGCACATGGTCGAGCTGGGGGTCGTGCAGGAGGATCTTCTCCAGATTGGAGAGGGCACCGGCCAAGGGCACCTCGCCATCACGGACTCCCGAATTGACATAGATCTGCACCCGTCTCCTCACATGTAGGATGAAGTCGGGCTTGCCCCTGAGGATTTCGGATGGCGTGGCGCACTCCACCCTCACTACCTGGGCGATGGGGTTGGATTCCGCGATGTTGCGTTCGTGCCACATCCTGAGCAGGTCGATGGCCCTGAGCAACACGGGATGGTTCCAGGATTTTCCGGCCGCAGGAGCCTCGTCACCCAAGCCTTCAATGAACGGAAGTTCGAGGTCGGATTTGTAGGCCGACTCCGGCAGGCAAACGCCCCCCGCATCGACAAAGGTGCGCTTGAATCCCTCGCGCACCTGGGCCACGGGCTTGCGTGGGGTCAGCCTGACACTCAGCATGTTGGGAAATCGGCGTTCGATAGCGCCCACGCTCTCGACCCAGGGCACCGACAGCAGTCCCGAGCGAACAACGTCATCGAGATCCTCATCCAGCAAGGTCCGGCCCTCCATCCAGCGCGAGCAGTCGAAAGGCACGCTTTCTGAGGAGCGCATCCAATAGGGGAGCTCGCCCAGCACCATGGACTGGGGCCTCAGGAGGTATTCAGGCCTGGAAATCACTTCGGAGCGGACTTCGGACATCGCCAAGGTCAGCACACCCAGCGTGACGCCAATGCCAAGGGTCTGACGTGCAAAGGGCGTCCACGGCGACGGACCCTTCCTGCCCTTGGATCCCTCCTTAGAACCTTCCTTGGATTTCCTTGATCCCATGCTTCGCACATCGGAAGAAATCCATCAAACCTGAAAACGTTGAATTCAGCTCGAGTCGCGCTCGAACCTAGTTGAAGTGGGGCCCGAGACCGCCTTTACTTCATCAACGCCTTGTAGGCCTTGGTCCTGAGTTCCTTGAGCTTCTTTTGAAGCTCGGGCCCTTCAAGGAGAGTCTGGCGCAGGGCGCTTTTGGCCTTCCGAATGGCGATGCGTTGCCCCTTGGCCAAACGTTTGCGTGGGCCTGCCTTGGGAGCCGAGCCGGCCGCTGATTTCTTGGGATGGGTGGCGGTGGGCTTCTTTTCGTCCTTGGGGGCGGTCTTCTTCGCGGTGCTCATGACGGTTCAGGCTCCTTGTGTTGTGGCTGTGGATTGCGGGCCGGCTTCCGGAAGGCTGAAGTGGAAAGTGGCCCCCTCACCGAACGTACTGCGGACCCCGATGGAGCCGCCATGTAATTCTACAATCTTTTTGCAGATGCTCAGCCCCAATCCTGTGCCCTTCTCCCCCCCTGTGGCCTTGGTGGAGATCTGTTGGAACTTGCCGAAAAGCTTGGGAAGCTCCTCCGGACGGATCCCGGGACCCGTGTCGATCACTTCCACAAGCTGATGGCCGGGCTGTGGGGCACTGACCTTGATAACGACCTTGTCGCCCTTCCGGCAGAACTTGAGCGAATTGGACATGAGATTGTTGACCACCTCGCCGATCTTGCCCTCGTCCAACTTGACGGGAGCCAGCCCCGGCTGCACATCCACCGTAAAGTCCACCCCCTTGTCCTGGGCCAGGATCCTGTTGGCCACATGGAAGCGGGTCACCAATTCACCGATCAGGAAGGGCTTGATGTCGAGCACCAACTTCCCGCTCTCGATCTTCTGGATGTCCAGGAGATCATTGATCAGGCGGAGCATGTTGTCGGCATGGGTCATGATGATCTTCACGCCGTGGGCCTGCTTTTCGGGAACTTCTCCCATGATCCCCTCAAGAATGCTGTCGGACCAGAGCTTGATCACACTCAAGGGGTTGCGCATGTCGTGGGCGGCCATGCCAAGGAATTCATCCTTCAGCGCATGGAGCCTCTTGAGCTCCTCATTCTGAACTTCCAATGATTTTTGCAGATTGCGGATGCGCATCCCGGCCTTCGCCTTGGCGATGATCTCCACATGCTTGAAGGGCTTGGTGAGGTAATCGTCGGCCCCCGTCTCAAGGCCCGAGACCTTGTCTTCCGTTTCGGTCTTCGCCGTCAACAAAACAAAGAGTGTGTTCTTGAGCTCCTTGTCGGCCTTGACCTGACGGCAGAACTCCAATCCGTCCATCACGGGCATCATCCAATCCGAGAAGATCACATCGGGTCGCAAGGAACGGGCGATCTCGAGCCCTTCCTGCCCATTCCCAGCCTGCTGGATCTCGAATCCGGCTTTCTTCAGGACTGTCGCAATGATTGTGCGGATGCCCTTGTCGTCATCGACGACAAGAATCCGACCTTCGTTGGCCGTCGGGACTGGGGAATCCGAGACTGCCGCCGATTCCATCAGGCCACAAACCTGAAGATTTCAAAGGCCTCGGCGGCATGCACGCTGATCTCGGCCCCCCTCATCCGCGCCAGCATCTCCAGGGCATCCACACCACCCTGGTGGGGAGCCGGCCTTTGCTGGGAGCGGTGCTGACGGAAGGCTTCAAGCTTCACTTCCAGGCAATCCGAGATATCCACATAAAAATTGGGCTTGAAGATCTCTTTGGTCCACGACAGCTGGGGTGCATCGGCGATGAGCACCACACGCTGGAAGGCCTTGAGGGTCGAAAGGTGCGGCCTGCAGGCCGAGATGCCCGCCTTGTAGACAGCCTCGTGATCCTGGTTGAAGCTGGGCGCCGGCAGGACAATCATGGTGGGCTTGACCTTCTCCGTGGATAGCCTTCCCGAGCGTTCGATGAGATCGATCAACTGCTTGCGGGGCAGGGTGTCGAGCTGCATGTGAAGCGTGTCGTTGGGCAGGAGGATCTCATAATCATCTACCTTCAGGACTTTCATGGCATCGGCAAGTTCCTGGCCCCGCTCATCACCATCCACCGTGCCCTTTTTGCCATCAAAATGGTCCAGGCAACCCGTGCTGAGCACGGAAACAAAAGCCTGCCCACCAGCACGCTTGACCCTGGTGATCAGTCCGCCGGCACCGGCCGTCTCGTCATCTGGGTGGGGAGCCACCACCAAGAGGCGTTGGCGTGACAGGAACTCCTCCATGTGGGCCTTGGGGTCGAACATGGGCGTATCTTATCTCAAGCTTGACCGTTGGCCATCCAACGGGGCCACCTCAAGGTATACCGTTTCCAAGCGCTTCGCCAGTGTGGCGGGGTCGAAAGCCTCGATCCTGGAAAGTGCCCTTATTGCCAAGCCTGCGGCAAGCCCTGGCTCCCGTTGCAGACGCCGCAATGCCATTGCCAGCGCCGCACTGTCCCCGGGTGGCACCAGCAACCCCGACACTTCATGCACCACGATTTCAGGAACCCCGCCCACGTTCGAGGCCACCACAGGGACTCCGGCGGCAAAGGCTTCCAACGCCACCAAGCCCTGGCCCTCGTAGGTACTGGGCATCACCAGGGCATCCGCCAGGGGAAGCCAATCCTGGAAATCCGGTCGATGGCCCAGAAAACGCACACGGGCACCGAGTCCCATCGCTGCCACGAGGTTCATCAGCGAGGGTCGCAAGGGTCCGTCGCCCGCGATCCAAAGCTGACCGTCAAGTCCCTGCGCCAGGGCCCGTATCGCCGTGGCATGGCCCTTCTCTGCCGCCAGCCTTCCGGCCATCACGATCACGGGAACACCCGGTTCGATCCCCCACTCCTTTCTCAATCCATCGCGGCGGGGGCGGGCCGCCAAGAGTCTTCTTGCATCGAGCGGGGAGGGCAAGACTTCATAAAGAGATGCCGGGGCCACACCCATGGAGATCCAATCCTGCCTCTCCCTTTCGGATAGGGTGAAAATGCGGCGGCATCGCCTTGCACTGTGGCGCTCGAGTGCAAGAAACACTGGACGCGTGAGGGCACCCACGCCGGGAATGCCGGCTCCAGGCGCAAAGATGTGGCCATGAGTGGAATGCACCGAAGGTATCCCGGCTTGATGGGCGGCCATCCTTCCCAGGATGCCGGCCTTGGACGTATGGGTGTGCACGAGGTCATAGCGACCCTCCCTCAACACCCGAGCCAACTCTTGAAGTGCCCTGAAATCCCTCCATGGGCGCACGGACCGTCTCATGGAAGACAGCCGGAACTTGGCCTTGAATGCCTGACCGACTTCGCCGGAAACATCCGTCTCGCCAGGTTCCACGTCGCCATGAAGCACGTCCAAGGTGAACCGTTTGGCATCGACGGCCTCAGCGAGAGTCCGCAGGGCTTCCGAGGCTCCCCCTGCACAAAGACGGGTGATGACATGGGCCACGCGCATCACGGACGCTTCTCCACCCTCAACAGGGAACCCACTTTTTCCGTACGCCATCGCATGCCATCCAAGCGCCTGTGGAACTCTGCGGAATCTCTCCCGAGCCAAAGCCCGGTTCCGGGTGGTGCCGAGGACAGCACGGAATTGAGGTCATCTCGGAGGTAAGCGATCGTGATGTTGTGCAGGCGCCCCTCGACCTCCTTGGCGTATCGCAGGGTGGCCGCCGGGGTGAAGTCGCAGACAATCATGTCTTTGGCCTTGAGCGTCGACTCAACCTCATCAATGTAGTCCTGAGCGGAACGTTCATCCTGCTTCCAAGGTTTCAAAAATATTGCGGCAGCGTTTCTCGTGCCAACAGGTTCGGCGTGGAAAATGGAAAAGGATCTTGCAGCAGGGTGTTGATCCAAGAATATCTGCACTGAATACGACAGCAAGGCGTACCCCGCCACGGTCAGCAACGGCAGAATGAACATTCTGGGTGTTGCTGGCATCGAGACATCAAGGCAAGTCGCCATCAGGAGAAACAGGGGAAGCCAAGCAGCCATCAACACCCACACCGTGCGCTGGGGAAGGAAGGTGGAGCAGAAGAGCATGATGAGAAGAGTCAAAAGGACAGGGAAGAGCCAGACCCTGGCAGGCAATCGCCTCAGACGGGTGAAATAGAAAGCCATCAGCCCAAATTGATACAGAAAATACAGGGGGAAGGCCCGCGCCCCACGGATCCAGTCTGAGGGAGAATGTCGGATCCATAACTGGTGCGCAAAGTCGAGTTCGAAGGCCCGCATCAACACAAGGTCCAAGGGAATTTTCTCAACGCCCAGCGCCCAGAGAAGCCGCCCCAGCCATGGGGAAAGGCCCACCAGGAGCGCCAGCAAGGGGATCTTCCAAGCCGGCAGCTTCCGGCACTCGGGTCTCAAAAGCACCGCGCAACACAGGAAGGCCGCCAAACCCTGCGTGGCCATCAGGTTGACCCAAAGCGTGAGGCCGAAGAGCCCGAGGGTCAGGGCCAAGTCACGCGGGTGACCCTCCATCAGGTAACGCATCCCAACACCCACGGCACCAATCCAAAGGCAGGCAAACAAGGGATAGCTTTCGGCCCAAGTGGCATGGGTCCAGAAGGTGTGCGAAAGCCCCAGGGTCAAGGTGGCAAGGGCAGTCGAGCGCTGTGAGATCCCAAGCGTCCGCAGAACCCGGATGAAAACGGCCAGGGCCGCTGCTGCACAGACAGCGGAAAACAGATTCGCCTTGTAGGCCACTGAACCCCAAGGCCAGGCCTGCACGAAGAGAGCGCTCACAATGGCATAGAGACCATGAAGCCCCGCCTCACGCGGCCAATCAAGCGTGAGGGCCTCAACCTGATATTTGGCTTCGTCCCCCCATCCCACGCCGGGCATGAGCGTCATCGTGTACAAGGCCAAAAAAAACAGGGGCATGAATCTCAGCACAATAGCTCCTGAACATGCCTGTTCCAGCTGAACGACTGGCGGACCCTTTGTCCCATGGCCACCCTGTCCCATGAAGATCCCAAGACCCGGCGCAGGGCCGATGCCAGGGCCACGGGTCCCTCGCCATCGGACAGGGCACCACCGGCACATTGCTCCACCAAGGCCCTGTTGTTCCCCACATCCGTCGCCACCACCGGGCACCCGCAGGCCATGGCCTCAAGTGTGGAGAGCCCGAATCCCTCAAGGTCCCTGCTGGGCACCATCACGGCAGAGGCCCCCTGGAGGAGGGAGACCATCTGATCCTCGGGCACATAGCCCAGAAAGCGGCACCTGTCTGAAATGCCTTCGTTGGCGGCCAGTTCCCGCATGGCTCCGGCCTGCTCTCCGGTGCCTCCCACAAGGAGGAAAACCTCAGGGCACTCTTTCACTGCCTGAATGGCAAGATCAACGCCCGTTCTTGCTGTCAGCCTCCGGAAGACCGCCACGGCCTTCATCCCTGGCGGAATGTCGTGGGTGCGTCGGACCCACTCTTCCCTACCAGGATCAGGGATAAAGGGAGGACTCTCTACCGCCAAGGGGTTGACTTTCGATTTGTGCAAGGATGACGCCTCGGTTCGCTCGAGCTCCCCCAACGTGAAGGGACTGGTGCAAAAGATCCTTTCCGCCTTGCGGAGGACATGGCGCTCCACCCTTCGTCTCATGCCAGGCCGGCCTCCTCTGGCCTCCACCTCGGCGCTCCAACTCGAATGGAAGACATACCGCAACCGCACCAGGGGAAACTGTTCGATCACAAATCTGGCCACCAGGGGCTGATGGGCCACCACAAGGTCGGGAGCGAAGGCCCCCACATGGGCTCGCACATGGCGCCGGAGGCTCCAGGCTCCACGCAGACCAGGCCGATGGGGAAAGGCCACATGACGACAGGATCCCACTCGGGCCAGACTGGAGGATGCCCCCAGCAGGAGCACATCATGGCCTTCGCGGGTCAATTCCCGGGCCTGCATTGCCGCTACCCTGGAGGCCCCTCCCCAATTGAGGGGGTCGAGGTAGTCGCTGACCACCGCGATCTTCACGGGACGCCGACAGGTTTCTCGAGATAGTAGCTCTGTCCCGTGCTTTCCAGCAATTCGCCAGTGATCTTGTAACCTTCTTTCTCATAGACCCTGATGGCCTTGGCATTGTCCTTGGCCACCGTGACTTCGAGGTGATGCTTGCCCCTGCGCAGGGTCTCACTCTCGGCGCGGCGAAGGAGGGCACTCCCGATCCCTTGGCCCCGTTGGTCCTCCCTCACAATGAACGCCAAAACCTTGGCACCACCGGATCCGGGGGCCCCCTTGGGTTTGCGGATAAAGGCCAGGGGAAGCCTCCACCACTTGCGCCAACCTTCCCGGCTTCCCTTGTAACGCCGGGTGACGAGACTCCAGAGATATCGCAAAGGATAGGCACTCATCAGGAGCCGCTTCTTGAACTTGCCGGGATGAATGTTCAAGAGGAGAAAGCCCAAGACTTCACCCGATGCATTCTGTTCCACCAAGACACCCTGTGGTTCAAACTGACGGAAGAGTCCCACCTTATCACGATAGAAGTCTAGGACGGGGCTGGTTTCGGACCCCATGCAGAAATCCCTCGTGGGGTTCACATGCATGCGGGCAATCTGCTCATCAGTCGAAGGGGGGCCGACCACGGCCCGCAGGCGACGCACGGGTGGCTGTCCCTCAGGAGAAGATGGCTCGCCATACACCCGAGGCGAAGAACCCGGGAAACCGCCCTCAAGAAATCCCTCCACCCAACCCGTCACATAGCCCGCCTGACAGGAGAGTGAAAGCCATCGGCCATGCCATAGGTCGGCCATGAAACCCCTCATCCTCCGTTGGACCCTGTATCCCAGGGGCCGGGTTTCCACAAAGCTTCCTCCGTCAAACCCATCTGTCAATTCCAGGACCCTTCCGGGGAAAAACCTCGAGGCAAAGGCCGAGCCCCGCCCATTGCGGCGGTACATCCTCACCAAGGCACCCAAAGAATCCGGGACCAAGTGGGCCACACGGGTTCCGGCAAGAATGGCCACCCTCTTCCCTCTATCCCTGACTTTCTTGCGCAGGACCGGATCAAGCCCTCTCACCAATTCCTCATCCTCGCCCCCGATCGCCATGAAGAGATCCCTTTGGATAATCAGGCAGGGATGCTGAACAAAATCGCTGTCCACGGTGGATTCCTGGACAGGGAATTGCCTGCGGGGAACCTCCAGCATGGCCCGCTTCTGGAAGGCAGAGGCAGAATCAGGGATCACACAGGCCGCTCCCCCCAGGCCGATTTCCGGCGCCTCCTCCATGCGAGCCACAAGGCATGCCAACAGATCGTCATCCAAGATCATCGTGTCATCATCCATGGTCACGATCCACTCGCCTCGTGCCACCCGAACGCCCTGGTTGATGGCCCGGCCCTGGCGGCTGTCGCCTTCCACCAGGATCACCTCAAAGTCCCGGAGTGTCTGTTTCTTGAGCGACTCCAAGAGATCCGCAAGCAGGCGATTGCGCGAAGCATCGGCCACTGGCACCACCACCGAGACCTTCATGTCTTGACGGCGTGCAGGATGATGGATTGTCCGAAAGGAGGATGGATCAATCCCTCCAACCAGGCCTGCAGGGGGACAATGTATTTGTCATACATGAGGGTACTCTTCACAGGAATGCGACTGCGGCCCAAGACCCTGCTGTTGAGCCCCCATCCAACATAGCCCACCACGTTGAAATAAAAGCAGCTGGCTGTGCGCAATCCCACACGGCCGATCTTGGCAAGCAGGTCTTCCTTGGAATAGCGGCGGAAATGTCCCACCACATCATCAAGATGGCCATGGATGGAGGGGTGGGCAGGAAGGAGAAGGACCAGATTGCCGCCATCCGGAACCAGGCTCGCCATGTACTCCAGAGCCCCCACATCGTCTTCCAGGTGCTCGATCACATTCAGGCTGAGAATGGTGTCAAACACGGCGCCTTCCGGGAGGGCGAGTTCCCGCTTGGCGAGGTCACCATGAAAGAAGCGGCAATTCAGGTGATCCTTGTACTGCTCTTCGCAATACGCCACAAACCTCGGATCGTTGTCGGCTCCCAAGAAGGCCTTCCTTGTCAGGAAATAGGGCACCATGCTCCCGATCCCGCATCCCAGTTCCAGGATCCGGGCACCACAAAAAGGCTCTAGGGTGCGGGCGATCCAATGGTTGTAGTTGTAGACACTGGAAAGAAACTCCAGAGAGTCTTTCACGCGTTCCTGGCTTTCCTTGGGCATGGGGAGGCTCATGGGAGGTGCATCATCCTAAGGCATCCCGGGCCCGATAATTGGTGGTCAGGGGGATAGGCCAAAGCAGCTTGGGGAGGGCCTGCAGGATCTCCCTCACATCCTGCCCGCGACAGATCTGCATCCCACAGACAACAAGTCCCCTGAAAAAAAGCAGAAATCGGAGGACCAAAGCCTGCCATCGGGGCCAATAGAGATCCGCCAGGATGACCGAAGACAGCCAGGACTTCACCCTGAACCGGTTGGGTTCCAGCACTTGGGAAATACTGCCGTGATGGACAAATCCAAGGTAGGGGATGAAGCGCACCCGCCAACCCTTAGCCCTGAGCTTGGCGCAGATATCCACATCCTCCCCAAAAAAGAAGACCCCTTTCAGGAAACCGCCTGTCTCCTTGAAAGCCTCCAGCCTCATGAGACTGTGGCCCACACTGATCCATCCGGGATCAAAGGCTTGCCGGTGTCCCGCCTCCGCCGACAGGACATCCCTTGTGCGGATCGGAGGAATCATGGCACGGATTTGACCCGACAAGGTCGGCCATGCAAAGGCGCTCCGTTGGTGCGTTCCATCGACGGATCGCTTGTTGCAAGTGACATACGCAATGCGTGCGTCACTCTTCAACTCTCCATGCAGGGCCTCAAAGACCCCAGGGAGGAGTTCGATGTCGGAATCGACAAAAAAAAGAAGAGAAGCCCTGGCTTTCTCGATTCCCCTGGCCCTTGCACCGATCACGCCCAAATTTTGTTCGTTTTCCAGCAGGACAACATGGGGAAACTCCAACCGGACCATGTCCACCGTGCCATCGCGGCCCGCATCCTCAACCACAATCACCTCGTGGGGAACACTGAGGTTCTCTTCGATGCTTTGGAGGCACTTGCGCAGGTAGTCTCGGGCCTTGTAAGCGGGAATGATCACACTGACGAGAGGCTGGTCACTCATATCGATCGCCACCTCTCCACAGTCTGCGCCACATACGGCCCATCAGCCCCTCACGCCCTTCACCCGGCAAAGAAAGGATGCTCCGGTGGTTGAACCGGATCACCCGTTTGGCACCCGCCTCATTTTCCGGGGAATAGAAACCTTCGTAACGATCGGGCCTGACACCCACCACTTGAGGATAACCGGCCTCCAGTGCCATCTCTTCCAATGCAGGGCTCACGGACCCGAAGGGAGCACAGAACAGGAGCTGCCGACCGAAACCCATGGATATCAACCGGTCCTTGGCCCTCACCAATCCCTGAAGGATCTCCTGGTGATACTGCGGGTGCAGGGCTACGTCAGCGTAGATCTCCCGCTCATGGCTCCAGGCATGACTCTGAATATCCAAGCCTTGGCCCGCAGCCTTCTGGAGCTCGTCCCAGGAGCAGTACTGGCTGAGGTCCTCGTTGGCCGGCCCCTCGCCCGGATGTTGGGGACGCAAGGAAGACTCGGTGACCAAGCCGGGGTTCACAAAGGCCACACCACGGAGCTTCCGTTTCTGGAGGGCCGGCCAGACATAGCTCCAAAGCGCGAGCTTGCCATCATCGAAGGTCAACAAGACTTCCCGACCCGTGAAGGGCCGTCGACCGGCAAGAATATCCGAAGCCTCCCTTACACCCAGGGTGATGTATTGGTTGCGCACCAGGTGATCCAAAACCTCCTCAAGTTCCTGGGCATCGGGTTCATGGAACATGAAAACAGGGAGTCCCGAGGGTGCGCTTCCCATGAGCTCCCAGCGAGCCAAGTGCTTCTGTTCCATCGCGTTGTAGACAAACCATGTTGCCGTCCCCAGGAGGAGTGTCGCAACGGCCACAATCATTTGAATCCTACGCCGCATAGTGGGCTTCCAATTCGTCCACCCTGGAACGCCATGTGAAACGGCTTCGAATCCCCTGAACCACCTCGGGCGAGGGATCGGCCTCATGAAGGGCCTTACGGAGGGCCTCGGCCAGCGGGGCTGGTACACCTGGTTCCACCAAGAATCCCTTATCCGGGCTGTCGATGATTTCGGGGATCCCTCCCACACGGGAGGCCACAACGGGGCAACCCACAGAGAGGGCCTCCAGGATGACGACACCATAGGGTTCCTCCAGGGAGGGGACTGCAAGGACGGCCGAACGGGCCATCAAAGAGAGCACATCGTCATTGCTTCTGCTTCCCAAAAAGGCGACACGCGAATCCACTCCCAAGGTTGCAGCCAAAAACTCCAACTCCCTGCGGAGTGGACCCTCCCCCACAATATCCAGGCCCACTCCCTCAATCTGGGGTAGCGCCTTCAACAAGACATCCACACCTTTCACCTTGTCGAGCCGGCCCACAAAGAGGATGCGCTTTCCACGTTCCCTCTGAGGCCAACGCGCAGGGGGCTCGAATCCGGACAGGAACACCCTGATATCCCGCTGTTTGATCTCAAGGGCTGCTGACCGGCAATGCTCGGTAGCGGCCAGGACCACGGTGCACCAGGTCAAGGCAGGCCGGCCCAGTGTTTCGCGCAAAAAGGTGGAAGGGTGCCGGACATCCCGGCCGTACAGATAAACCACGGAACGGCAACCGAGTAGCCGTCCCCAAAAACCCGCCAGGAAACCGCAGGGCACCAACGCCTGACCATGGAACAGGTCGGGCCGTATCCACAGCACCATGAGGCTGGCCGCCCACCACTCCCAAAGGCTTCTGAGCACGGGGACAGGCAAGACCGGCAATCGCCAAAGACGGTAACCATGTTGAAGGCCATGAAAGGACTGGCCCCTGTCCCTCCGGGTCACCACCACATGAACCTGATGGCCTCGCCGCACAAGTTCCCGGGCCATGAAATCGGTCCCCATTTCGAGCCCGCTCATGTGGCATGGCGGAAACTTGTAGGCCATCAAGAGGACCTTCACGGACGCCTCAGGTCCACCACCACATCGTCCCAGACGGCGATCCTGGCATGCTCGACATAACCGGATTCCTTGAGGTGCTGGATCAGCCCCTCATAGTTGTAGCGGTCCTGGGACGGCCTGACCACAATGAAGTCGCAACGCCCCAGGAATCGTCCGTCGATCAGGTCCTGGTCCTGGGGCCAACGTAGGTAGCCCATGTTGGGCTCATCCACATACAGCCGGATCCCCGAGTAATACTGCATGGCCACATCACCCAGGATCATCAGCTTTCGATCCCCCGCCATGTCCCGGATGATGGAGGCCTTTTTGATCTGGCGCCGGCGGACAGACCCGTCGAGGCCCCCGTAAAAAGTCCGGAACAAGGGTTCGGGTCCGGTGAGGGCGGATAGCTTTTGAGTCAATCGATCACGACCCAACACACCCACCGCCATCATCCCCACCAATCCCGCGACTCCGATCTTCACCGGGCCCGCAAATCTCCAGAGATCAGTGGCGGCCTGAGCCAAGGTCAAACAAAGGAAAGGCAGGGCGGAAAGAAAGTAATGGTAAGAAGACTGGCAGGAACACAGGGCCAGGGCCCCGGCAAGACATCCCAAGGCCAACGCATAGTTGGAGCGGTGCCTCCAAAGGACCCAAACGGCCGAACCAAGGGCCGGCCAAACAAAGACCCACATCTGCAAATGGAACCGAATGGTTTCTGGCAACGAAATGAAATCCCCCCTGTATTCCTGGTGACCGTAATCAGCCACATACCAGAGGGTCTCAAGGAAGGGCAGTCCATTGGCCAGGCAGAAGAATCCAAAGGGCACGCCAAGCCCCGCCAACCAGATCACCAAGGCCTTCCAGCGACCCCAAACACCACCCCGCATCACAAGATCGAGTCCGAAAGCCGGCAGGAACACCATGGCACTTTGCTTCATCATCAGCGCCGAACCCAGAAACAGTCCCGTCGCCCAAGACCAACGTCGGCCGCCCTTGATTTGGAGAAGGTAGGCTGCCATGACAAAGATCATCACCAGGGGTTCCGTGTAGGCATACCCCCCCTCATAGACCAGCCTCATGGGGATCATCACCACGGCACAGAAGAGGGCAGCATTCAGGCTTCCCGTTTGATAGGCGCAAGCCATGGAACTCAGAATCACAATGGCAAACCCCACCAAAGCCATGGCCAGTAGCGTGTCGGTGACACCCACACCCATCACAGTCCACACCCCCGAGAAAAAGTAAACGAATCCGGGGCTGTACTCGCAAAGAAAATCCCTGATAGGTACCAGTCCATGATGGAAGTGGAGGGCCGCAAGGTATTGAAAAAAACCATCGTCGCCGGCACAAGGCGCCATGCGGGCAACGAACAATGAAAACAACAACTCCGCACCGATCAGCGCAAGGGCAGCCCCCTGGAGCAGTTTGCCAAATCGCGCCACAGGGCTAGTGTAACATGGGTACAACATGAGCCAAATCTTTGGCGCGTCGTTTCGTCAGGAGATCCTCTCCCCCTACAAGGAATGCCGCACCCTGGTCACAGGTGGATTGGGCTTTGTGGGGAGCCACATGGCGCGCGCCCTGGTCCAAGCCGGGGCCCATGTCACCATCCTGGATGCCAGGGTGGATGGCTTGGGCGCCAACGACTTCAACATCCACGACATCCGAGACAGGGTTCGGCTGATCGAGGGGCGCCTGGGTGACGCAGGCAAGGCCGCGGAGGCCCTCACCGGTTGCACCCATGTCTTCAACCTGGCGGGTCAGGTCAGTCACATCGACAGCATGACGCATCCCTTGGATGACCTTGAGCTGAATTATTCGGATCACCTGACATTTCTGGAAACCCTCCGCCATGTCTGCCCGCAGGCCCGGGTGGTGTATGCCGGCACTCGACAGGTGTATGGCGCGCCCAAAACCCTGCCGATCCGTGAGGATCACATCGTTCAACCCGTCGACCTCAACGGCATCAGCAAATATGCCGCCGAATGGGCCCATATTCTTTATCACCGCGTCTATGGAGTGCAGGCCTGCTCCCTCAGGCTGACCAACACCTATGGACCGGGGCAGCTGATCCGCCACAACAGGCAGGGTTTCCTGCCCTGGTTTGTCAGGCGGGCCGTGGAAGGCCAGGAGATTGAGCTCTACGGGGGCGGCACCCAGACCCGCGACCTCAACCACGTATCGGATGTAGTGGAAGCCTTCCTGCTGGCCGCCATGCATCCCAATGCTGTCGGCGGGATTTTCAATTTGGGCCACCGTGAAACCGTGTCGTTGGAAGCCATCGCCACAACCCTTCAAGAATTCTGCCCCCAGGCCAAGGTGAAGAAGATCCCCTTCCCCGATGAGAAAAAACGCATCGATCTGGGTAGCACCCAATGCGATTTCACGAAGATCCAGAGTCTCCTGGGTTGGTCACCCCGTGTGATGATGAAGGATGGACTCCGGCAAATGGCGGAGTTCTACCAATCCCATCTCAGGTATTACCTCCCATGAAAATCCCCTTCATGCCCCTTGCAGACCAAAGCGCCCGCTTGCGACCCGAGCTCATGGAGGCCATCGGAAGGGTTGTGGACTCGGGGCGCTACATTCTCGGCCCGGAGGTGGAGGCCTTTGAAAAGGAATTTCCGGCCACCACCCAAGGCCCCCCCGGCCTGGCCTGCGCCAGTGGCACCGATGCCCTGGCCCTGGCCCTGAGAGCCCTGGGCATGGGCCCTGGCGACGAAGTGCTCATGCCGGCCATGACGGCCTTTCCCACCGCGGCCGCCGTGAGGCAGATCGGGGCCTCGCCCAAACTGGTGGACATCCGTTCCCAGACCCGCTGCATGGATCCCGCGCTGGTGGAGTCCTCGATCACCCCGAACACCCGCGCCCTGATCTTTGTGCATCTATACGGGTATCCCACCCACGATGCCCTGAAGATCCAACAGGCCTGTGCCAGGGCGGGCGTGAAACTTCTCGAGGATTGCGCCCAGTGCACAGCCGGAAGCATTGGGCAACGGCGCATCGGAACCTTGGGTCAGGCTGCCGCCTTCAGCTTTTATCCCACCAAGAACCTGGGCGCCCTGGGTGACGGGGGTTTTGTCGCCTCCACCGACATCACCCTTCTTCAAAGAGTGCGGCGCCTCAGGATGTACGGCTTCGTCTATGGCATTTCCGAGGAATGGGGCATCAACAGCAGGATGGATGATATGCAGGCTGCCGTGCTTCGCGCCAAGCTGGCCCACCTCGCGGAATGGAACCGCAAGAGACTCAGACTGCATGAACGTTATCTCGAAGGCTTGTCCGGCATTGCGGGTCTAGCCCTGCCTAGACTGGAAGAGAACGTGCTGGCCTCCCCCCACCTCTTTGTGGTCGAAGCCGAGGATCGCGATGTCCTCCAACAGCATTTGGCCGCCAAGGGCATCGAGACGCTGATCCATTATCCCCGCGCCATCCACCAGCATCCCTCATGGACGGGAGGCGGGAGCCACCCGGTAGCAGAAAGGCTGGCTTCCCACTGCCTTTCGCTGCCCTTCCACCAGGATCTCCGAGATGACCAGGTGGACGAGGTCGCGGAGGCCGTAAGGGAACTTTTTGCCTAGGGCTTGAGCGCTTTTGCCGCAGGCCAATGCTCAAGGAGGAGGGTCAGAAACACTTCCTGACCCTTCGGGCTCAAATGACAAACATCCATGAAGAACTCCCCCTGAGAGGGCATAAGGAGGTCCATATCCACCAGCGTCACATGGGGATAGGCCTTGGCCACATCCCTGAGGATGGCATTGTGGACTTCCATACCCTTCCTGATGTTCCCGGGCAGGCCCCAGGTTTCAATCGGGCATTTGTAATCCGCGTAATCCAAGGCGTGCCGGTCGAACTTCTCCCGGGTGTAGCCGGGGCTGAAGTAGGTTTTGAACGTCGCCAACACCACCCGCTGTCCCCTCAACCCTGCTTTCTCGACGATGGACTGGATGTTCCTTCGGAATGCGACCCTGGTCTTGATATCGCTTCCAAATTGGATCCAGGACGCCAGCGGGCCTGATTCCGGAAAACCCGAGGACGGCAGTTTCGGAGCGCTCCTGAGTTTGCCCTCCACGATCACCTTGAAGTAGTGAAGCGTGAAGGGAAGCACGCACCAGTTCTTCCAGGGATAGGCCACGCAGAGGTTCACCTGCTCATACCAGACCATGTGGCTGTAGTCATCGCGGTACACCTCGGGCGGGCAGTTGTTCGCCCTCAAGTCGTTGATGCCATGGTAAATGAACACCGTGTCGAAAGGTTGCCCCTCCATCGCCGTGTATTTCACCAGGGAATCGAGAGAGGAATGGCTGACTTGGGCCCAATGGGCCACGTTCACCGGATGTCCCCACTTTTCCTCCAAGCGGCCTGACAATCCTCCGAACACCGGGTTCCACTCACGGGAGACCACCGACCCCCCCAAGACCAGGATATTGTGGACCTTTGGATCCAAAGGAGGTGACTGATCAACACTGGGGTAAAAGAGAGCATTGATCCGGCCCATGTCAAAGAAACCCAGGTCATGCCGTACAACCCAATACATCCTTGTCAGGGATTCACAAATGACCAACAGAAGGAATGCAAGAATCAGGAGATACTGGATTTTTCGTTGGAACCCCCTCATGGATTCGGCAATCTGTAGAGGGTGAGATCGAGGCAATGAGCCTCTACTGCGCTGACCCGCGTCAATTCATCGATTCGCTTTCTCCTTTGTCGATCTAACCTCTCAAACACAATCCGGTAAGAGGATTGGGCATTCCCAAAATTCAGAAAGAAATCCCTGTATCCGTCTTTCACAATGACATGCCGTATGCCATCGCGTCTGAACTGTTCCAGCCAGGGACTGGAATACTCATACCTGAACTGCAGCACACTCGCCGCAACTGCATGGCCGGGATAGTCCCAACCCCAATCAGCTTCGGAGTAGAACTTTTCATCCGTGCCAATGAACCTAGAGAAAGGATGGGAGACCCGGGATTCCGCGATGCATCTGAGATCGTGGCTTTTCCAAAACTGAGTCTCAGCCTTGGCACCCCTCCAGAAGAGCAGGAACAGTGAGAGGACCCACAAGCACACGGCTTCCCTTCCCTTCCTTATTTGCAGGGCCCCGATGAGAAAAATGGCTGGAACCAGATACATGGTGAATCTCAACTGGGGAAACAGCGCCATCCACAGGACAAATGAAACCACAAACGCCAGGCCCACTCGCACTTCCCTGAATGCCAGGATAAAAGCCGGCAACAGTAATGGGCATGTCATGTAAAAGATGCCATAGAAATACCAGAGCACATCCCAGCGATCCTTGTGCACAGCCTCGTCAATCAGGAGCTTGGCCGATTGGAAGGTTTCGTGGAACTCGGGATGGACGGGCAGAGTGAAAATATAGGGGGTCAGGGGATAGCCTGTGAGCCCCCAAATCAGAACCAGATTGCCGAGGATGGGCAGGGCCGCCACTCCCAACCACCGGGAATTGAGCCATGACTTCCATGGCATAAGCAGGAGCATCGGGAGAGCCATGATGAACAACGCCAACTTGAAATGGAACATGAATCCAAGCAAGAAGGCCTCCAGGAGCCCGCAACAGCCCTTGTGACAGCGCCAGGCAAAAAGCATGAGCATGAGGGAGCAAGATATGTCAACCCAGGCCTCCTGGGTCAATTGCACGGTGAGTGGCATGCCAAGCAACGCCCATTTCCAAATTCTGGACTTGGGAGCATATGACTCGAACATCCTCAGGATAAGCACAAGACAGAACGCTTGCATCGCGATGGCGGCCACATTCAAGAGTTTGTCGCTGAACCCAAAGGCACTCAGAAACCAGTGCAAGGCATTGATATCCTGGGATTGGTAATCCGTGCCGTCCACCACACTCAAGCCGATCCGATGAATGGACCGGGGGATTCTCAACTGATAGTGCAAGGCGTCATATTGGGTGATAGGTAAAAGGCTCGCCGGCCAAATCACAAGGTAGACCCAGACATCCCGAAACCTTTTCGCTCCATCCTGCCGTTGCCACCACCCATACAAGGCGATTATGGAGCATAGCCAAAGGCCCCCCATGGGGTGCAGTTTCTGGATCAAGAGGATGGCCGTGGACAAGGCCAGAAACCAGAGGATGCCCCTGACGACAACCCCGGAAAAGTCGTCGGATTGGGTTCGAGGCACGGCAAAAAACAACCCGGGAATCAGTGCAAAGTACAACAACGTCGACACCAGCACATCGACCCACAACGACCAGGATTCCGGATTCATGGGGTCTGAAGGGTCTTCCTCATGACAAGGGCCACAGAGGAACCCCAGGGCGGGACAAGTCCATGGGCGATCAGTGAATTCTCCGTGAACAGCCCTTGGGCCAGAAGGCTGTTCACCCAGGAAGGAGGAGGGTCAAGATCCGATCGGGCCGAACTCACCTGGGCAGGAACAATCATGCTGGGCAATCTGGCAAGCAGGACCATGGGAAACCACAGACACACCCGGTAACCCCGCCACAGCGTTTCCATCCCGAGCTCTTGAGCCAGGACTCTCATGTCATTCGAGGTGTAACGCTCCTTTGTCCCCACAGCCACGTCGTGGGCACTCTTGAGCCAGTTGTAGGCCGGCAGATGGAGGATGAACAGGCCTCCGGGCCTCAGGGCAGAAACCAGGGTCTTCAATCCGGCCATGGCCTCCTGCAAACCCACCATGTACACGACATCCATGCTGATGACGAGATCCAGATCCTTGGATTGCAGGTGGGGCTCCACGATCGAAGAAGCATAAAGATCCGCCCCAGGGACCTTTCTGGATGACGAGGCAAGGGATGCCTCCGACACATCAAAGCCGCCCAGATAACCAGGGTTGAAAAGACGCTTCATCAACCTGAGATTGGCCCCTGTACCACAACCGGCATCCAAGACACGCTGGGGTGGCGATGGGAGGTGCCTCTGGATCATCTTCTCGAGGAAATCTCGAAGCCCGAGATACCACCAATGGGTCTCTTCAGCACGCTCCAACGTGATGAATTCCTCGGGCTTCACGACGAGCTGTCGCCCACCACCTCGCGCACCACAAAGGGCCGGCGGTGGCCGGCCTGGAAGATCCGTCCCACATACTCACCCACGATCCCCAGGGCGAAAAGCTGGATGCCGCTGAAAACCACCACCGCCATGGCCAAGGAAGCCCACCCGCGCTCGCCGGAAGGAAAAAAGATGGCCTCCACCAAGATGGCCAGGGCTGAAAGAAACCCAAAACAGGCGAAGCCCAGGCCGAACCATGTGGCCAGGCGGAGGGGCAGGATGCTCGAGGTGGTGAGCATGTTGCTCCAAAGAAGCACCAGTCTGCGCAAGTTGTAGTTGCTCCGGCCTTCCACACGTTGGGCGTGCTTCACCAGAGCCTGTCCGATGTTCTGGGTGCACTGGAAGATCATGGAATCGATATAGGGGTAGGGAGTGGGATGACTCCGAAGGTGATCGGCCACAAAACGGTTGATGACCTTGAAACTGCAGAGGTAGAGGTTGGGAGGCTTCCCGATGAGCTTCGTGGCCACGGCATCGTTGAAGCGGCTACCAAGGTTGCGCCAGGTCTCGTGCTGTTTCTGCTCGTAGCGGCCGTACACCACATCAAAACCGCCTCTTTCCATTTCAGCCAAGAGCACAGGGATCTCCGACGGCGGGTTTTGCCCGTCGTCATCGATGATGGCAATCCTTGCGCCGCGTGCATGGCTGATGCCGGCCAGCACGGCATTGTGTTCCCCGAAATTCCTCGAAAGATTCACAAAGACCACCTTGCCGGACCGCGATTGCGCCAGGGAACGGCACACATCCGCACTGGAGTCTGCACTGCCGTCATTGACAAGCACCACCTCCGTGGAACCCAAGGGTTCAAGGACGGCAAAGACCTCATCCACCACACGGCCAACCGTCGCCGCCCCGTTGTAAACCGGGATCACAACACTGTGGTTGAAAGTCGCCTTATGCGCTGTCATCCCAGCCATTCTATTCCGGTTTGGGCCTGCAGAACCTGAACACCCCTATGGCCCTCTCAACGCCACCCTCGGAAAACATGGGGCCATCCATGATGAGGTCATGCTGGGTGTAATATCCCGCCAAACGGTCGATCACCAAGTTTTCGTAGCCAAATGAGGGTCGGGTGTAGGTGATGACTTCCAGGATCAGGGGTGCGGGGTTGCCCCTGAGCGGATCACCCATCCGTCCATCAATGAAGACGGCTTGGCGATGACTTTCGATCGTCAAAAGCGGGGCCACCACACCATAAACCGGTGGACCGGCCTTATTGAAATGCCCGGCACAATCACGTATGAGATCATAAGTGTGATGAGTGGAAGCCAAGCGCCATCCTCCATGTTGCAGGATCAAAAGCCCCAAGGCCCCCGCCAAAAGCCACCCCTTCACCCTCGGAAGAACCCTCTGCGCCACGAGAACCCACCTGGGCATGACCCACAATCCCGCCATGGCAAGCAAGGCCCCTCCACCCACGATATATTTGATGGGGATCCATCCGAAGTGACCTATAGCCAGCGGGATGCCAGAGAAGGCGAGAAACAGCAACGTGGCCTGAACCACCGAAGCCCCCCACCCTGCCCTCCCCCCAAGAGGGGGAGACACAAGATCGGAGGGGATTGGTGCGCCGACATCCACCAGCGTGGCCCGCCAGGCCAGCATGTGGATGAAGGGCAACATCATCAAATACCGCCTGACGGCAAAATCATGGAGGGAGCAGGCAACAAGGGCTCCTACAAGACCCCAGATGTGGGGATCCCATTGGCGGCGATCCTGGCGTGTTGGCCACACCAGCACGCCCAAAGCCATCAGCGCCACCACGGTTGACTCGCGGCTCAGCCACATCCCACGCACCCCCATATGCAAGAGGTGCCAGGGGGCGCCTGGAAGGTTCAGGAGGGAACCGAAATTCTCATGGGCATAGGCCCATGATCGGCCCAGGAATCCCGGGTGAAAGGTGGCCACCATCGCGATCGGGAACGCAAAGAACAACACCGCAGTCAGGAGACGACTCGGACTTTGCCATCCCCTGTCCCTCAGCAACCACCAAAGGAAGAGCCCAGGCAATGCCAGGACCCCTGAGAGTTTGGTGAGCACCAATCCCGCGGCACAAAGGCCCATGACCGGCTCCCGCCACCAGGCGCGATCGCAGGAGACGGCCAGCACAATGCCCCACAGCCAGAAAAGCATCAAGGACTCCACCATGGCCGCCCTGTGGAAGTGGGTCAGGACATAGGACGAGCCCACGATGGTCAGGAGTTTCATGGCTCCGACAGGGCCTGCCCGTTTCCATCCGAAATGCGTGACAAGGACGAGGGTGAGACAGCCCAACAAGGCCGACATCGCCCTCCCCTCCCAGAAACCCACGCCCAAGACTTCGAACCATTTCGCAAGCATGAAGGAATACAGCGGCACCAATTTCTGCGAATGCCACCACTCCCCAGGCAAATTCCATGATCCTGTCTGGACCCATTTGCGTGGCCCATCCATATAGGTGCCTTCGTCGGTGGCGCTGATGCCCACATCAAAGTACGAAGGCAAATCGGCCGTCAGGTCATGCCAGCGGAGGAAACAGAATGCCGCAAGAATCATGGCCAACAAAAGTGCTGAGGGGATGGTTCCGGCGCCGATTTTCCTCATGGCACAATCATGTCAATTCGAAGCGGATACTGCTCTATTGAAAAGCGGCGACGGGGCCATCCCCTCCAGCCCACTTTTACAGCATTCGCCTTCACGAAAGGGCGGGGAAGTGTGTATTCCCCTTGCGACTTCCACGTGATTCGTCGCTGCGGGGAACACACCCCACCCCGCCCACATGGCTACACTCCATCAAAGAACTTCCCTCACGATGTAGTGCGGCCTGCGTTTGACCTCGGAATAGATCCGGCCAATGTATTCCCCCAGTAGTCCGATCAGGAAGAACTGCATGGCCCCGATGAAGAGCACCGAACACATGATGGAAGCCCACATGACAACAGCCTTGTCTGTGAAGAGTTTGATTCCAACAATCACAACCACGCCAGCCACAGCCAGGAAAGAAAGAATGAAGGCAGCCAAAAAGGCCAGCCGAAGAGGAGCGTCGGAGAAGGCCAATAAGCCATCCACCGCGAGCCGGAACAGGCCGCTGAACCCCAGCCGGCTGGGGCCGTCACCCCTGGAACGGCGCGGCACATCGACCCCGGCACGGGGGAACCCCACCCAGGCCCTCAGGCCGGGAAAGTAACGGTTGTGCTCGGGAAGGCCCCGGATCTCATCGGCCACGCGGCGGGAAATCAGTCCGAAGTTCCCTGCATCCATGGGGATTTCGACATTCGAAAGACTCCCCAGGATCCGGTAGAAACTCCGGAACAGGAACCTCATCACCACGGATTCCCGACGGGACGAACGCACGGCATAAACCACGTCATGGCCGGCCTTCCAAACCCTCACAAACTCGGCAAAGGCCGCGGGGTCATCCTGCATGTCGGTGTCCATCAGGATGATGGCATCACCCGTGGCATGCTCGACCCCGGCAGTGACAGCGGCCTGCTGACCGAAATTGCGGGAGAAGTCGAGGATGCGGAAGATCTCGCCTGGCCCCACCTCTGTCCTCAGCGATTTCATCACGGCCAGGGAACCGTCGCGACTGCCGTCATTGATGAAGATGAACTCCCTTTCCTCCGCCAGATTCTGGGCGGCGGCACGGACCTCCAGGAAGAACTCCCTCAAGGTGGCCGACTCGTTGTAGACGGGAAGGATGAACGAAAGCCTCATGCCGTTTTCCTCCAAACCCCCGACAGGGTGGTGCCGCAAGGCAAGGGAAGAATCCGGGCCAGCGACCTCTCCAGTGTGCCTGCCGCCACCAACAGAGTGTTGAGCCAGGAAGGCAGGTCGATGAAATCGGTGTGATCGTCCTTGCGCACGGATCGGGACTTCAGTCGCCGGTAAATCTTCACCGGGGCCGCCATGAAGGAAAAACTGAAGCCCCCGCCCTCTCTGCGCCAGCCCTGGAAACAGGCCGACAGGCTTTCACGGGTGTAGCGCCGGCGATGGCCATTCATCTCATCCCAGTAGCTCCAGAGCGATGGATCGGCCGGCACCATCACCATCACCACACCCTTGGTGCGGAGGACACGGCGTGTCTCAGCAATCAAAGGCGCTACATCCTCAAGATGTTCCAACACGTCAAGCATCACCACTGCGTCGAAGGCCCCGTCCTTGAATGGAAGGGGTTTGAGCCCATTGGCCCGGAGCACGGGAAGATCCCGGCAATGGGCCAGGGCCTCGGGCGCAAGATCAACTCCGGTCACACTCCAGCCCAACTTTCTCAGATCCCGGAGATTGGCACCCGTGCCACAGCCCACCTCCAGGACTCGGCCGCCTTGGAAGCCGGCCCGACGAAGGGCGTCGATCAGGTTGCCCCGGCGCACCACATGCCACCAGTAGCCCTTTTCCTTGCGGGCCAGATCCTCGTACATGTGCGAACGCATCGGGTCATTATAGGATTCAACGCCGGCGCCAGATGTCAAACGGGGGCACGGAAGCCTCAAATTCAAAGCCTTCGAAGGTTTCGCCAAGCCACGCCGAGGGCTGGGTGTCCTCAGGAAGCACCAACCATCGCAATCTCCCCGATGCCACATCCTGGCGGAGCCAAGAGCCGGGGTCGGGATTGACCTCGTGGAGCACCTCGGCGAAGTAGGGTTGGGGGAAAACAAAACAACCGGGCACCCACAGTGGCAGCTCCCTGTCGGGAGTGAAGGCGAGATCATCGGATCCAGATGCCATCACTTTTTCAACATATCGGGCGACTTCCGGTGTGAGCCTGAAAACCTGGGGCAGGGCTTGGTAATACATGTTGTGTCTTCGCAAGGCCGTGAACGAGCCGTGTGCCATTACCGAAAGGATAAGCAGGGCCCAGAGCGACGAGGTCATGCGTCCCGTCTTCGAAAGGTCGGTCAACTTCCACCCCACTAGCAGAAAGGCACAGACCACGCTTTCGTTGAAATAGTGCCAGGCCGAACCCACTTTCAAGGCGCTGATGGCCGCAAGCACAAACGCGGCAATGTAGGCTGTAGCCAGCATGCTCTGCGCCAACCTAGTCCTATGGTCCCGAAGCACACCCCACGCCACCACCAGGGCTGCCGCATGCAACGGAAAGACATGAGAGGCGGGCTCATAGGCCCGATGAAGGGCCTCGATCAGGCTTGTCCCGTTGTTCATGCCGAGCATCAATTGTGTGAGCAGTTGCCCCCATGGAGCCCCCGCCACCCATGGAGCCGAACCGAGGACGGCCACACATCCGGCCACTGCCGGAACAAAGGCCCTGCGCCCACCCCACCATCCCAAGACCGGAAACAACGGGAGAAGCATGATGGCCGATTGTTTGCTCAAGAGAGCAAGCCCTGACCAGACCCCGGCGGCGAGAGCCGGCCAGGGCCCGCCCCTGCCCACATCGCCCGGCACCGCCCTCATGAAGGAGCCCACAGCCGCCATGAAACAGAGGAGGGTCAGGGCATCGGGGCGGCATAGAAAAATCCAAGGGGCCACTTCCGCCAGGGCCAGGGCCAGGGTGGGCAAGAGCAATGTCCATCCCAAACCCAGACGGAGGCCAAGCCCTCCCAAAACCGCGAGCAAGGCCAGGGAAAGGAATCCCGAGACCCTGCGCCCGGCCGTGATCAAGTCGATCGGGTCCAGACCCTGAGGGGCCTGAGCCGACACCAAGCGGTAATAAAGGGGGCCGTATTGGGTGAGCAGGTGGGGCGGCTGGGCGGGATCGGGGTAGGCTGTTCCCGTTCGACGGAGCGATTGCAGGGAATGGACCACATGAAACTCCAGGCCCTTGACCTCGTAGAGACGGCTCTCACAAATGCGCCAACCCAGGAAGGCCACCGATGCTAACAATGCGACAGCCATCAGCATCACAAGGCGGCGGATCATCGGAGCAGTGACTCCAGGATATCCAGGTTCCTCCCCCATTGAAATTCACGGATCTTTGCCTGCCCCTTGTGCCGCATCGGTTCCAGTTCATCCCACCGTTCGAGGCCCTGGGCTAGACCCCGGGCCAGGCCCTTGGGGTCGCGGGGGAGACTTACCCAGGCTGTTTGCCCCTGGATGGCATAGTCTCGCGAACCCCCTGTATCCGTGGTGACCAAGAGGGCCCCTGTGGCCATGGCCTCCATAGCGGGCATTCCCAGGCCTTCGTGCCAGCTAGAACACAGGAAGATGCCACATCCGGCATAGAGTTGGCGGAGCTCCTTGGGACCCGGCTGAAAGTGCACCTCATATCCCGCAGGCAAACCTGCGGGCCTTTCGCGACCCGCCAGCACCACGGGTTGGAGGCGGGGGTGTGTCCTGCGCACTTCTTCAATTGCCGCAACCCCCTCGGGAAAACCTTTCCAATCGAAGGTGTGATGGAGCAACAGGACGCGCTGGGGGCGGTCGGGGCGAGGATTGACTTCCTGGAACAGCGCCTCATCCACCGGGGTCACCAACACCGTGCTCTCCTGACCATACACCTGCTTCATGGTGGTCTGGAGCCACGAAGAGATCACCACCTGCTTCAGGGGAAGTTTGTAGGTGGCGGCCGCCTCCTCCCCCCCGTCCCACATGGCTTCGTGATGCTGGATGTAATAAAGACCCTTGCCTCCCGTTGATTGCGACCAGGCGCAGACCGGGGTTGCGGTGCGCCAGGAACTGGCGATCAGGGCGTCGTGACGGGGGATGTCGCTCCACTCGAGCACCGGCACCACCTGGTGCGGCTCCTCCGTCCAGCGGACGATCGGCGGGATGAAAAGCGACTTGAGGTGGTTGAGTGTGGAATAACTGCGCCAATAGCAGGTCACCTTGTGCCCGCGGGCCCGAAGCCCCGAGGCCACCTTGAGGAGGCATTTGATCCCCCCGGCCACGTGGAGCGAGGGAATCGTGATGCCGATGTTCATGGGCCCAGGGTCCGGCCCAGCACGTGGGTGAGGGTGAACCGGCTGCGCTCCCTGTGGACTCGGGCCTTTTCTGGGGCAACCCCCAGGACATCCGCCAGGATGGCAAACAGTCCCACCACCACGGCGGACATCACATGGATCACCCAAAGGATCCACACCGCCGACTCACCCGACTCCTTGCTGTGGTACAGGACCCTCGAATTCAGAAGCCAGCCATGGCTCAGGGCATTGAAGCCCCCTGTGGACCCCCCGCCCACGTGGGCCACGCAGGCCGAAGGAAGATAGGTGAGGGTATAGCCCGACTGACGCAATCTCTTGAAGAGATCCATCTCTTCGTAGTACATGAAAAATTCGGCATCAAAGCCCCCGATGCGATTGAAGACCTCCCGCCGGATCATGAAGCTGGCACCCGTCACGGCCTCAAGCGTGCGCTCGACAGCGTGATCCCAGCCCGCCATGTAGTACGAAGAAAACATCTCCGATTGGGCAAACAGGGAACTGAGCCTGAACTCCTGGCAGAACTCCCCCCAGAGAGTGGGCAAACGGCGGGCACTGGGCTGGAGGCTCCCGTCCAGGTTCTGGAGTCGAGGAGCCACGGCCCCCGCCGCACTGTGGCTGTCGAGCCAGGCGGCCAACGTTTCGATGCACCCCTGGGCCACCACGGTGTCGGGATTGAGGAAAAGGATGTGACGACCCACGGCTTCCCTGGCGCCCACATTGCAGCCGTGGCCAAACCCGAGGTTGTCCTTCAAGGCCATCAGGCGCACGGAGGGAAACTCCCGCCTCACAAAATCGGCCGATCCATCGCGGCTGAAGTTGTCCACCACAATCACCTCGATCGGCACCCCGGCCTGGTTCACCAGGGAAGGAAGGCACATGGCCAGATGGTTTCTTGAATTCCATGAAACAATGACCACTGAAACCGCCACGGGTGCCGTCTTCATGTGCCCTTCCCATAGGGAGTTATGATGGATTTCATGGCCCTTGCATCATACTTCATCATCATCCCCGGGCTCTGGATGCTCCTGGCCCACGTCTCCAAGGCCAGGGGCTGGGATCTTTTCACGGTTTTTGCCATCTCACTTCCCGTGGCATCGATTGTGGCCGTAGCCGCAAACCCTTGGCACCCCCACGCCGCCTTCGCTCTTTTTGCCGCGGGATCAGCCTGGGGCTGGATAAAAGGTTGGCGCACCCTGTTTGACAGGGTCGAGCATGGGCTCTACCTCCTGGCCTATCCCGCCACCCGCCTTGAGCCGGGGATCTTTGATGTGACCATGTACCAATTGCGCATACCCCGCGATGTCCATCGCTTTGGCCTCAGTGCCATCGATGGCACCTCCTTCTACCACTCCTTGATGGGCTTCCCCCACCTTCTGCTTTCAGCCTGGGGATTCGATAATCAGACCTTGATCTCGGCTGCCATAGGGATGCAAGCCATCTGCGCCATCGCCATCCTGCGCTGGATCCGCGACAACGCCAAGGAACACCCCGTGGCGATGGCCTTGGCCTGGTTGGGCATCCCCCTGACCTGGATCCTTTGCCAGGAGGCCCTTATCGACATGCTGGGGATTTACATCACATGCAAGCTGTTGCAGGTCCTGGCCACACGCAGCCCGACAAAGGGCGAATGCCTTGCCTTGGGTCTGACCTTTGGCATCAAGGTCACGATCCCCGTCCTTTTAGCGGCTCCGTTAGCCCTTGCCATCTGGCAACGCCGTGTCACACGGACCCATCTCGGCCTGTTCATCATGACAACCCTCGCTATCGGATGCGTGCAATGGAGTGCTTTGGGATTCTTTCTCTTTCCCCAAACCTATGGAATACTGGGTGAAGCCCAATCAGCCCACTTGTTCTCTCTGGATACCCAATTGAATGAACTGGCTTTTCATGCCCAACGCTTTCATGCGATGGAGATCGCCACCACGGTGTTCTGGAGAGTCTCGCCCTTCTTTGTTCCTTGGATCTTTTGGGCCTTACGGAACCGGCAATCCCCCTTGATGTGGAGTGTTGCGGGAAGCCTGCTGGCATGGTGGGCCGCCTTCCCCCAAGAACGATTTCTACTCTATGTTGTTCCCCTGATCCTCATCGGAGTGGGCTCCTGGAAACTGCCCCGATCCTTAAGTGGAGTCATGTTGCTCTGTTCCCTCTCGCTCTTTTCCGTCAGAGGCCTGCCCTCGTGGTGGGACCTCAAGCTGAAACCGGGACTGGCCACACTATGGAATGCCCCCACCCCATCCTTGGAGGATCATCTCGCCACCGATTTGCCTGAACTGGCTGTGGTGTATTCAGAGCGCGGTCCCGAATGGAACCTCCCTGGCAGATCCATCTTTGTCATGTTGCATTCCGATGCTCGAATGTTTGGAGATGATTGGCCCACAACATTCAAGGCACTTGGCGTCACCCATCTCATCCTTGCGGATCAACCCACATCAAATCGGCCTGCCTTGATGGGCACATCCAAGTCGTTGGCCTCACATGTGGAAGCCTTTGAGGCATGGAAACGACAAAACACCCTGAAAATCAAAAGCCTTGCCACACCCTTGGCAACCAGCAATGGCTTCACCCTGTATCAATGTCACCGATGAGGCCACGACTTCCCAGGGTGAAATGGATTCTCGGCTTCCTTCTCTATTTTGCGTATCTAGCGTTTTGGTGCACACTCCATCCTCCAGGATCGGGTCCGGACGAAGGGAGCCACCTCAACCGTTGCCTGTCCCTTTCCGACCATCCATTCACATTGGATTCGACCAACCCTTTGATTCCTTCTGATCGTGCCACTCCATTTGATGGAAATCCTCTGTTGGTGGACTCCATTTTCCAATTGGATCGCAAACTATCTTCCGGAGATCTTGTCATCCTCCGCCAATTGGATTGGAATCCCCCGGGTGACCATGTGCCAGCCTTCACCTACCACCACCACCATCCCACTCTCTATTACTGGGCGGTGCATGGACCCGCCCATGCCTTGACCCAACTTTGCAGGCTTTCCCCTTGGGACAGCTTTCTGACCTATCGATGGATCACAGCACTCTACGCCGCCATCCTTTGGATGCTGACCCTGCACTTGGCCGGGCGGGCTCTTCCGTTCAGGGGCACTCCGCTACTGTTGGCCAGCCTGATGCTCAATCCCATGGTGATCTACCTCAGCTCATCAGTGAACAGTGATGCATTCACACTGCCTATAGCCACATGGACGCTCCTGAGTCTAATCATCTTTCTCCGGAGGTCTCATCGACCTGCAGCGTTCCTGGGTGGCTTGCTGACTCTCGCCAGCATCAAGGCCTCGTTTCTTCCAATGGCAGCTTCATTGTTTTTTGGCCTTGCCATTGCGGCCTACCTTGAAAAAGCCAGGAAGCGCCGGGCCCTCTTGCGCGCATCCATGCTCACTGGGGCCGTTGGCGCAGGATCCTGGGCCGCTTACTATTCATGGAACCCTCCTTACTTTATGGGAACACCCGCCCATGACTCCCTGATCGAATACATTGTGCAGATCCCCCTAAGCCTCAAATGGATGTTCATCCATTATTGGGGTTCCTTGGGGTGGCAAGACTGCACAATGCCGGAATGGAGCTACAAGGTCATTGCCCTGGGCACGGCCTGTCTCGGCTTCTATGGCGCCCGAACACTCCTGAGGCCGACACGTTGGATCGTCAGGACCTTGCTGATCTGCCTTGTCATCTTCACGATTGTCTTATTCGTCGGGGAATTTTCGCGGCTGTCGGTGTCCGGCCACATGCTATCGGGCCGTTACTGGCTGCCGATGGGACTCATCATCAACATGGTGTTTCTCTCCCGCCACCCGTGGGTGCGGGTGGCGACCCTTGTCATGATGCTGACCCTGAACCTCTATTTCGTCTGGGCCATCCAGCTACGCTACTACACCTGAAGGCTTGGCCGCCAAGACCAACAGGGTGCCCCCGTGGGTACCGGGAATCAGCCGGTGTTCGAGTATGTCGAGAAGACGCAGAAACACACCAATGATGCGACGCACCAGGTTGGTTCCCGACTTCTGGCATCCCTCCCCCTCTTGGGGGGAGGGCGGGGTGGGGGGCTTCAAGATGGATTCCCGCGTACGCGGGAATGACGATTGAACACGGACCACAGCCTGCAACAACCGATCGAGCAGTGGCCCCATCCATCGCCATCCGCGCTCAACTTTTTGGATCGACAAGCCTGCCGCCAACAATTCCCCCAGAAGCACCTTGGAAACGGGCAAGCGCACCATCTCGTGACCGGCTCCGGCAGCTCCCCTTTCCCAGGCCTCTTGGTCCACCCACCGTTGCCACCCGTCCCAGCTGAATCCCGGATCCTTGAGCGGTACCTCCAGGAAGGCCAGGCCGCCGGGCTTGAGCACGCGCGCCACCTCGGCGAGGGCCTTGGCACGGTCTGAGACATGCTCAAGCACGTGGATGGCCAGCACCACGTCCACGGAAGCATCGGGCAATGGGATGTGTTCCGCCGGCGCCACGGCGAAACAGCCCGGGTGTCTCATATGTTGCTCAACGATGCTGGCACGGCTCACATCCACCCCGGCGACAGACCATCCGACCCTGGCAAAGGTCTCCAGCACGCCACTGCGGTGACAGCCGATTTCAAGCACAAGGGGTGGGCCGACACGCGGGTCGGCCCCTGCACCCAGCGGAGTCAGGCGCAACGCCTTCAACCAACGCTCCCTCTGGGCCTGCATCAGGGTGACCGGCACACCGGGCCATGGGTTGATGCGGCCGGCCCCCTTGGCATCATGCAGGGCGGCCTGCGTCCTGGTGCGCTCATCAAAATGGTCACTGGCGTCCGGAATTCCATCCACCATGGGGCAGGTCCAGGGAATGGTCATGCTTCTGAACTCCCGCCCCCGGAGGGGGAGGGTTGGGGAGGGGGTGCACTGCAGTCCGGCCCCCCCCCCCCCACCCCCCCCACGGGGG